>CALZUQ010000011.1 GCA_945829425.1 uncultured bacterium
ACCGTATGGTTAGTTGAATGAACCAGGGGTACCCCTGGGCGCGATTGAATGCTTTCTTACTAACCCTTGATTTGATTGAATTATTCTTTCCTAACCCTATATTCAATTGAATATCCCATTTGTTTTAGGCATGTTCAATCATATTTAGGGTTTGTGATGCTGTCTTGCGTTCATATCCCTTTTTTGCGTAGCGTCCTGTCTGTTCAGTTAATACACGACCTGTGTGCAAGAAAAACAGCATGAAAATTTGGATATGTGTGATATTATTCGTAATTTTGCCACGACAATAACCAATCTGCCTGCATAGGAAAAAGCATCAGAAATCATGATAAGCCGTTGCTACCTTGAAATAACAAATGTCTGCAATCTCAACTGCCTCTTCTGCCCCAAGACAGAGAGGAAGGCACAAAGTATGACGCGTGAGGAGTATGACACCATTCTGGCACGTCTCGTCGGCGAGGTGCGCTTCCTTTATTTCCACCTCATGGGCGAGCCTTTCCTTCATCCGTCATTGCCGTATTTCGTGCGTAGTGCGAGGGAGAAAGGCTTCGTGCCTGTCATAACCACCAACGGCACGCTGACCGGCCGTGGTGAAGAGGTGTTGCAGGCTTTGCCGCATAAGATACAGGTGTCGCTCCATTCGCATGAGGGCAACGGCAGGGAAGACCTCGAAAGCTATATGGAGGGAGTGATGACCTTCGCCGTCAACGCTGCTGACCGGGGCATCATTATGGTGCTGAGACTTTGGAACCAAGGAGGTTACGACAGCAGCAACGATAAGATTCTTGAACTCGCCGCACGCTACATACCACGCCCCTGGACGGAAAGGTATGACGGCTGGAAATTGGCTGAGAATATATACCTTGAGTATGACAACATGTTTGAATGGCCCGACCAGGGACGCGAGGAGTATGGTCAGGAGGAAGTGTTCTGCTATGCTTTACGCAACCAAATCGGCATACTCGTCGACGGCACCGTAGTACCCTGCTGTCTTGACAGTGCTGGTGCGGTACGTCTGGGAAATATCTTTCAGGAGACGTTGCCGGAGATTCTCTCTTCGCCACGTGCCCAGCGTATGTACCACGCTTTCAGCCGACATAAAGCATCTGAACCTCTCTGCCGGAGATGCGGATATGCTTCCGTAACAAAGAGGTTCAGAAAGTGAGAGACGGAATTTCCGTTTCTTTATACGAGGTGTGCGATATGCTTCTCTCTGTCACCCGGCAGGAGGTCGACAACAGGCACTTCAATCATGGTGTAGCATCCTGGCTGCTGGCGAAGCGAAGCGCGTGCCACGTTTACAAGTATCTGAGCCGTCAGGGCAGGGTTGTTGATAGACATGGTGAACTCCATGCGCTGGTTCTGCGTCTTTCCCGATACGCCCTTGCGCACGAGGTGAACGCCGTGTCCCATGTCGCGCACGTCGTCAACAGAAGCAACCTGGAAAACATGTGTCTCGTCAGAAGCGAAGTATGGGTCAGCCTTGATAGCAGCTGTCACGTCGTCCAGCTTGGCACCCTCTTCGAGTTCTACATAAACCATGCGGCGGTGTATGCCCTCGCCGAGAGGTATTGTCATGGAGAGAGCGTCCTTCACGCCCTCCTTAGAGCGTACACATACGCTGTGTCCCATAGACATTCCGGGACCGAAGTTTGTGTATGACAGTCCCTTAGGCGCAAGGCTCTCCATCAGAGTACGTACCACAGAGTCAGACCCCGGGTCCCAACCTGCTGCAATGATGCTCACCGTGTTTGTCGCCTTGTTGACAGCGTCGAGAGTGTTTCTGTATTCCAGTATCTTGGTGTGGATATCGAAAGAGTCGACGGTATTTATTCCGAGAGGAAGGATTTTCTTCGCATATTCCTCACAACTGCGTGTCGGTGTTGCGAGTATCGCCACGTCGACATCCTTGAGTTCTGTTATGTCGCTCACCACGTCATATTCAGCCAGTTCTTTCGGACAGTCCTTTGCACCCTGTCTGCGTACTATTCCTGCAATCTCGAAATCCGGTGCCGCTTGCAGAGCTTCAAGAGTGAAGCGGCCGATATTGCCATAACCTACTATGGCTGCTCTGATTTTTTTCATATTATTAGTATTTTATCTTTTTGTATTGTGTTTGGTGGGGCAAAATTAGTAAAAAAATGAAAAGCACGGTAATCATCATGCTATTGAAGGCGTGAAAAATAATTTTATTTAACACAAAAAACACCATTGCATACAATATTTACAAGAAAAACCTCGTTATAATTATTGTACGCACGTAAAAATACGGTATTTACAAACAGTAATCCACTTAACCTATTAGGAACAAAAAGTATGATAGAATATATAAAGGGCGTGTTGACAGAGCTGTCACCTGCCATGGCTGTCGTAGAAGCCGCCGGAGTAGGCTATGCGCTGCATATCACCCTCAACACATACACCATGCTTCAGAAAACCGGACTAAACCATGATGTCAAGGTCTATGTCCATGAGCAGCTTGTCACAGGAGGACGTGACGACTCTTTCACACTCTTCGGCTTCTCAGGCAAGCAGGAGCGAGAGCTTTACCGGCTCCTTATCACCGTAAACGGAGTGGGCGGCAATACGGCACGTATGATACTCTCCGCCACGACACCTGGAGACCTCTGCAACACCATTGCCTCAGGCAACGAGAAACTTCTGAAGACCATAAAAGGAATAGGACCGAAAGGAGCACAGCGCATCATACTGGAGCTCCGCGACAAAATAACATCTCTCGGCATCGCTGAAGAGCTGCACGCCACAACGGCAAAAGCCGCAACGTCGAACATCAACGGCGAGATACGCGACGAGGCTGTCGCTGCCCTCACCGCACTGGGCTTCTCGCCGGCTCCGTCGTCGAAGATTGTCACCGACATACTTACCGCAGACAACACCCTCGCCGTTGAGCAGGTCATCAAGGCGGCTCTGAAAATGATAAAATGAGTTTCACTACAGGACACACACGGAGAGGAAGCGTATGCTCCTCGCTTAACATACCACTGGCATGACGTCAGAAAGAACGAAAGAGAAATAATTTGAACAGGATAAGAAATATTACGGCATGGCTTGTCGTCAGCATCTTTACCGTGCTGGCGGCATACGGCGTTGTGTCACCGCAGGATGTGCTGACCCCCATGGAGATGAGGAAACAAGCACAGCAGAACGACCCGCGACGGGCAGGCAACCTGAGAGGCTCTGACCCACGTGCAGCGGCAAACCGCGGCACGAACCCCGCCTCACGCTCTTCTGTCGGGCGCCTTCCTGCCGACGCTGCCTCAACGCCGTCCAACGCTCGCAACGCACAGAAGGACTCTATCACGACGCGTCTTGACGAAGTGATCAAAATCATAGACGAAGAAATACCTGACTCACTGCTACATCCGCGCTGGGGTGTGCAACGCACCACTCCCGTAACCTTTGACGACCTGCACCAGGGTTCCGCCGACCTTGCACGCCCGGACAATATCAAGATGGAACCGCAGTACAACGACTCCATAGACCGATATGTCTACGGATATAAAATCGGCGGCACGTATGTCGAGGCTCCTATAATGATGACCCTCGACGAATATCTTGCGCACATAGCCCGCCGGCAACGTTCGGAATATTATAAAGCCAAGAACGTGGAGACCTTCGAACAGAAGGAGAAAGACAAGTTCGACTTCACAGACATGCACTTTGACCTCGGACCGGCAGAGAAAATCTTCGGACCCGGCGGAGTGCGCATCAAGACGCAGGGAACAGCCGAGCTCCGCTTCGGTGCTACGATGAAAAATGTCGACAACCCCTCGCTGCCTATCCGTAACAGGAAGACCACCACCATAGACTTTGACGAGAAGATAAATATCAACATGACGGGAAAGGTCGGCGACAAGGTGAACATGAGCCTGAACTACAACACCGACGCCACCTTCAACTTCGACCAGCAGAACCTCAAGCTGAAATATGACGGCAAGGAAGACGAGATCATAAAACTCCTTGAGGCGGGCAATGTCTCCTTCCCTTCCAACTCCTCCCTTGTCCAGGGAGCCTCGTCGCTCTTCGGCATACGCACCGACCTGCAGTTCGGAAAACTGAAGCTGCAGACCGTAGTGTCGCAGAAGAAATCCAACTCCAAGAGTGTCAGTTCGCGCGGCGGCGTACAGCTGACACCTTTTGAGATAGACGTTACGGCATACGAAGAGAACAGACACTTCTTCCTCTCACATTATTTCAGACGTTCTTACGACAAAGCCATGTCCACCCTGCCTAACGTACTAACCGGGGTGAAGATAGGGCGTGTGGAAATATGGGTGACAAACAAGTCGGGAGCCACTACCGACACACGTAACATCATAGCACTCACCGACCTCGGCGAGACGTCAGACATTAGCAACCCACGCTGGGGAGCGGCGACAAACCTTCCGCCGGACAACAGCCAGAACGCGGAATACCAGACCATGGTGACCGCCAATGCCGCTGCCCGCAATATCGACAACGCCTCGGCGACACTCGATGGCGACGGACTCGTAGGAGGCGTAGATTATGAGAAGATAGAGCGTGCCAGAAAGCTCAGCTCGTCAGAATACACAATAAATACCGCCTTGGGATATATCTCGCTGAAGACTACGCTGCAGACCGACCAGGTCCTCGCCGTAGCCTATGAATACACCTATGGCGGCAGGACATATCAGGTGGGAGAATTCTCCAGCGACATCACCGACAATACGCAGGCACTCTTCGTAAAGTCATTGAAGAACGTGGCGAATATCCCTACGCAGGGCAACTGGCGACTTATGATGAAGAACGTCTACTACCTTGCGACAAATATCGAGAAGGAGAAATTCCGTCTCGACATAAAATACCAGAGCGACACTACCGGAGTGTACCTCACATATATCCCGGAGAAACAGGTTAAAGACACCACTCTCGTACGCCTCATGGGAGCCGACCGCCTTGACAACAACAACAGGGCGTACCCTAACGGATATTACGACTACGTAGAGGGATATACCGTAAGCAACGGACGCGTCTTCCTGCCTGCCGCAGAACCGTTCGGCAGTTTCCTCCTTGAGAAGCTGCGCAAGAGCGGTGTCCCTGAAGCCTCGGCGGCGAAATACGCATATACCGAGCTTTACGACTCTACGAAAACCATAGCGAAGCAGATAGCCGAGAAAGACAAGTTCATTCTGCAGGGACAGTTCAAAGGGTCGTCGGCAAACGTCATATCCCTCGGGGCGTATAACGTGCCGCGAGGTTCTGTAATAGTAACGGCAGGAGGCATGACGCTGTCCGAAGGTTCTGACTATACCGTAGACTATTCCGCAGGTGAGGTCACCATACTCAACCAGAGCATCATTGATGCCGGAACAGCCGTCAACGTGTCTCTTGAGAGCGATACCGACTACGGTCAGCAGCGTAAGACGATGTATGGCGTGAACTGGGAGTATGACTTCTCCAAGGACTTCCAGATGTCGGGAACGTTCCAACATCTCAGCGAGCAAGCTCTGACAACGAAAGTGGCCATGGGGTCTGAACCGTTGAAGAATACGCTGTGGGGATTGAACCTCAGCTGGAAGAAGGAGTCGCAATGGCTTACGAATATTCTTGACAAGCTGCCTTTCCTCCAGCTTACCGCACCGTCGTCCATACAGCTCTCGGCGGAGTTTGCACAACTCATAGCAGGCACGGCGGGAGGGACACAGGACAACGCGTCATATCTCGACGACTTCGAAAACACGAAGAACACCATCGATGTCTCCACACCTTCCTCATGGACGCTCTCCAGCGTGCCGTCGCTCTTCCCTGAGCATACCGACCGCACCACGCTGCGCAGCGGTTACAACCGTGCCCTCATGGCGTGGTATAATATCGACCCGCTCTTCACGCGCCGTTCTTCATCGCTCACCCCGTCGCATATCAAGGGCGACTCCGAGCAACTCTCCAACCACTACGTTCGTGAGGTATATGTCAGCGAGCTCTTCCCGAACCGCGACCAGAGCACATACAACGGAGCTACGAACACTCTCTCGATACTTAACCTCGCTTACTACCCCGACGAGCGCGGACCGTATAACTTCTCTACCGACCTCAACGCCAAGGGACGCATGAACCATCCCGAGCGAATGTGGGGCGGCATGATGCGCAAGCTCGACACCTCGGACTTCGAGACCGCCAACGTGGAGTATATTGAGTTCTGGCTCCTCGACCCTTTCATACAGGGCAAGAACGGTTACAGCGATGTCAGCAATATGGGCGGAGACCTGTATATAAACCTTGGAGAGGTCAGCGAAGACATCCTCCAGGACGGAAAGAAGTTCTATGAAAGCGGTATGCCTACCGACAACTCCAACGCGTTTACCACGACACAGTGGGGCAGGGTGCCTACACAAGCCGCCGTGACATACGCCTTCGCTACAGCCACCGGAACACGTGCCAAGCAGGACGTGGGATTCAACGGACTGACAGACGAAGAGGAGCGCACCTTTGAGGGCTACAAAGACTTCCTCGCATTCGTAGAGGCAAACTACGCCCCTACAGACTCCGTGTATCAGGCTATCATGGCAGACCCGGCCAATGATAACTACCAGTATTTCCGAAGCTCAGACTTCGACCGCGACGCTGTCTCCATACTGCAGCGTTACAAGCATATCAACGGTCCGCAGGGCAACTCCCCCGACTCGGAGTCACGCACGGAGAACTATGACACGTCATACAAGACAACCCCTGACGTTGAGGACATCAACCAAGACTATACCCTCAACGAATATGAAAAATACTTCCAGTATAAGGTGTCGCTGTATCCCGGACAGCTCGTCGTCGGCGAAAACTTCATCGTTGACAAGCGCGTCACCATGACACCTACGCTTCGCAACGGCGACCGTGACAGCGTGACATGGTATCAGTTCCGCATACCGCTGAAGCAGAAAACCGGCAACGTGTCCAAGGAAGGTGCCATATCTGACTTCTCATCCATACGTTTCATGAGGATGTTCCTCACGAACTTCCGCGAGCCTGTAGTGCTGCGCTTCGCAACCCTTGACCTCGTCAGGGGAGAATGGCGCGTCTACGAGCAGAACCTCAACACCGCAGCGCCCAACACAGCCACCATGGCTGTCTCTGCCGTGAATATCGAGGAGAACAACGACAAGACTCCGGTGAACTACGTACTGCCTCCGGGCATCTCACGTGTCGTAGACCCTTCCCAGCCACAGCTGACGGAGAACAACGAGCAGGCTCTCGCCATGACACTCAACAACATGTCTACCGGCGATGCGAAGTGTGTGTATAAAAACACCACGCTTGACCTCCGCAACTATCGCCGTCTGCAGATGTTCGCTCACGCCAACGCCTTTGAGCAGAATGTCACCAATCTCACTGACAACCAGCTTGCACTCTTCATTCGCCTTGGTTCGGACTATAAGTCCAACTACTACGAATATGAAATTCCTTTGAAACTGACCCCGCAGGGGCTTTACGACAAATACTCTCTCCGCGACTGTGCCTTGGTATGGCCTGAGGAGAACATGCTCGACATCAACCTCAGCGTCTTTACTGCCTTGAAACGCGAGCGTAACAAGGCGAAGAGCGAGGGTAGGGCATCGTACACGACGCTCTTCACCGCCTATGACGAGGGCAACCCGAAGAACAAGGTGTCAATCCTCGGCAACCCATCCCTCGGAGAGGTCAAGACGCTTATCATAGGTGTCAGAAACCTTGCATCGGAAATGAAAGGCGGTGAGGTGTGGGTCAACGAGCTGAGACTGAGAGACACCAACAATGAAGGCGGCTGGGCGGCACAGGGAAGCATGTTCGTTCAGCTCTCTGACCTCGGCAACGTCAACCTTACCGGAAAGCATACCTCTTCGGGCTTCGGAGGCTTGGAGCAGAGCGTCATGGAACGTTCCACCGACGACTTTACCTCATATTCCGCTACGGTAAACGTAGAGTTGGGAAAGTTCTTCCCGCAGAAGGCAAAGGTATCGGCACCGCTGTATTACAGCTATTCCAAAGAGACGACATCGCCGAAATATAATCCTCTCGACACCGATATGGAGCTGAAGGAGTCTCTCGACGCATACTCAGACAAACACCTGCGCGACTCTATCGAGAGCATTGCAGTAAACAAGACGGTGAGCAGCAATTTCTCACTCTCAAACCTACGCGTGGGAATAGCAACAAAGGGACACCCTATGCCTTACGACCCTGCCAACTTCTCTTTCTCTTACAGCCATTCCCGCACACAGAAGTCTGGCGAGACGACGATATATGAGAACGAGGACAACTGGCGTGGTGCCATGAATTATTCCTGGAGTCCTGTGTTCAAGCCTATCGAGCCGTTTAAGAATATGAAGACAAAGTCGAAGTACGCCAATATCCTCAAACGCTTCGGACTGAACTGGCTGCCACAGACCATAGGCTTCAATACGGAGATGACACGTCAGTATTACGAGCTGCAGGAGCGTGACATGGACTCGGCGGAAGGCAACAAGTTGCCGTTGACATACAGTTCGCAGTTCCTGTGGAACAGAGACTTCAACATACGCTGGGATCTCACTAAGAATATGCAGTTCACATTCCAGTCGGCGACACACGCCGAGATACAGGAGCCGCATACACCGGTGAACAAAGACCTATATCCCGACGAGTATCAGGTGTGGAAAGACTCTGTGTCAACAAGCATCCGCAACCTCGGCACGCCGCTTGACTACAGCCAAAGCGTCAACGCCTCATACCGCCTGCCGCTGAACCTCATGCCGGCGTTTGAATGGCTGAAGGCTGACGGCTCGTACACTTCAACGTATAACTGGGTGAGGGGTACGGAACTGGAAGACGGTACGTCGCTTGGCAACAATATCGCCATGAACCGCACATACACCGTAAATACCTCCTTTGACATGCTGAAACTCTATAACCTCGTGCCGTTCCTGAAAAAGGTCAACGACAAGTTCCGCAGTACAGCGAAAACAACGATGAAGAAAAAGAATACGGCGAAGGGAAAGAACAGCAAGGAGGCGAAAAATGCCAAGGACGCAAAGAACAGCAAAGGTCCTGACGGCGGAAAGGACGGAAAAGATGCCGACGACAGCAAGAACGCCCGTGACGCGAAGAACAACAGAGGATCTTTGCCCCAGAATAAAAACGTGGCGTCGTTAGAGGTGAAGCTATACCCCGACAGCGGCATTGTCTTCAAGCATAACAAGAAGACCAAACGCCTTATCGTTTCGGCGAAGACGAAAGACGGAAAAGCCATAGGAGTGAAATATAAGACCACCGACGAGAACTCCATAACGGTAAAGGTGAAGGCAGACTCTGCCACCGACGTGAAGCTTTCGGTCATGGCAAAGCCTGACCTTGAGGAAAAGGCGTGGTACCGCACGGCTCAGACCATGGCGCGCGTAGCCATGATGGTACGCAGCATGAGTCTCACCTACCGTAACAATTACTCGCTTGCCCTGCCGGGCTTCATGCCTTCCGTAGGCGATATGTTCGGACAGAAGAAGGATAATGGCTTCCTCTCTCCGGGTCTTGACTTCGCCTTCGGTTTCGTCGATGACAGCTATATAGAAAAGGCTCGCGAGCGTGGGTGGCTTCTCGACAATGAGAGCGTTGCCACTCCTGCCACGACAAACCGAACGGAGGATTTCCAGCTGAAGATGACGTTGGAACCAGTTACGAACCTGAAGATTGACCTCAACGCCAGCCGCACGGAGACGCGCGCCAAGAGCGTGCAGTATATGTACGAGGGCAACCCCACCACGCTGTCGGGGACATTCACCATGACGACCGTCTCCATAGGCTCTGCCTTCGAAGGTACGGGGAATGCCGCCAACGGTTTCCGCTCGAAGACGTTTGAAAAGTTCTGTGCCTCGCTGCCGGCGTTCAGGGAGAAGGTGGAGAGACAGTATGCCAACGCTGTTTACCCTGCCGGAAGCAGCTTGGCAGGACAGCCTTTCGACCCTGCCAATGGCGGTGTGAGCCAGTATAGCGCAGACGTCATGGTGCCGGCGTTCCTCAATGCATACACCGCAATGGGCGACGGCTTGAGCCTCTTCCCTTCGCTTGCCAAGATGCTGCCGAACTGGTCGCTGAAATACTCTGGTCTCGGCAAGCTGCCGTGGTTCAGCGAGCATTTCAAGAGCGTGAATATCTCTCACGCCTACAAGAGCATATATGCCGTGGGATCGTACAGCAGCTTCTCTACATATATGGAGTATATGAACGGTATGGGCTTTGTGACGGACATCACGACAGGAAACCCTATACCAAACTCTATGTATAACGTCTCGCAGGTGAGCATTAACGAGGCGTTCTCGCCGCTCCTCGGTGTTGACGTCACGCTTCAGAACAATATGACCATGAAGTTGGAGTATCGCACCACACGTGTCATAAACCTCTCCATGACCAGCGTGCAGCTCACAGAGACGACATCGAAAGACTGGGTCTTCGGCTTCGGATATAAGATACAGGACTTCAACCTTTTTACCGGCACGAGTCATAGAACGGTGAAAAGCAACAGGGGCAAGAACGACAGCGAGCAGAAGAAGGGGCAGACAACGCAGACAAACCGTAGGGGCTTCAGCCACGACCTTAACCTGCGTCTTGACCTCAGCTACAGAAAGCAGGCGGCGATAAACCGTGACATAGCCTCCGTAACGTCGACGGCGACAAGCGGAAACAACGCTTTCAAACTATCGTTTACAGCAGACTATACGCTTTCACGACTGCTTACCATGAGTTTCTTCCTTGACCGGCAGACAAATACTCCGTTGTTGTCAAACAACTCTTATCCTACCACGACTCAGGACTTTGGACTGTCTCTGAAATTCTCGCTGACGAGATAAAATACTTATGATGAAAAAAATATTTTTACTGCTGCTTGCTTCTTCTGCCCTCTCTTCGTTAGCGTTGACCAAGGGCATGGCAGGTAAGGCGGGGCGGCTGTCTGTAGGTCTTGATACGCTCTTCTCTGCTTCTCTGCCCGACGAGGCGGAATGTTCCGACACTCTGGCGGAAGACACCGTAGTGGCGGACAGCATAGACTCTGATTACGTCACGCCGCTTACTACGCAGCAACGCATAGAGACCCTCCTGGCTTCCGACCTATTGCAGACCTCGCAGGTAGGCTTCATGGCTTACGACCTCACGGCAGACAGCGTCATCGTGGCGTATAACGAAAGCCAGGCCTTACGTCCTGCTTCTACCATGAAGTTGCTCACTGCCATAACGGCTCTTGACAAGCTCGGTGGCGACTACCGCTTCTCGACATGGCTGAAATACCGTGGTACGGTGTTCTGTAACGATGATGACACCAAGGCTCTCTGTGGAGACGTGATTGTAAAAGGAGGCATGGACCCGAGGTTTGGACAGGATGACATGAGGGCTTTTGTTGAGGCTTTGCAGAAAGAACATATAGACACTGTCTATGGCACTCTGAAGGCTGACCTCAGCTTCAAGGATGCTGCGAAGTATGGCGAGGGGTGGTGCTGGGACGACAAGAACCCGGTGCTCACACCGCTGTTATGGAACAGAAAGGACATATTCCTCTCACGCCTGAAGGAACAGCTGACGGAGGCGGGGATTGTCATTACTGACAGCGTGCGCCACGGATGGCAGGGATATGATGAAGGGGAGAGCGTTCCTGTGAGACTGTTATGCACACGCCACCACACCATAGAGCAGGTGCTTATGAGGATGATGAAAGAATCGGACAATCTCTTTGCTGAGTGTGTGTTCTATAATATCTCGGCTGATGTGGCGCGTCCAGCGTCAGCGGCCTATACACGTAAGGTTATGCAGGAGACGCTGCGGCGTGCCGGTGTGAAGCATTCCAACTACCGCATTGCCGACGGGTCGGGTCTCTCGCTCTATAACTACCAGACTGCGGCAATGCAGGTGGCGTTGTTGCGTTATGCTTACAACAACAACAACATTTTCGAATATCTCTACCCCACACTACCCATTGCGGGTGTTGACGGAACGTTGAAGAGACGTATGCAAAAGTCGCCATGCTATGGCAACGTGAGGGCGAAAACCGGGACACTGACGGGTATCTCGTCGCTATCCGGCTATCTTACCACACGCTCCGGCAGTCTCGTGGCTTTTGCCATAATAAACCAAGGGGTGTTGCGTGCTGCACCGGCAAAAGCGTTTCAAGACAAGCTGTGCCGCATTCTCTGTGACAGGTAAGGGGAAAATGTCATCTGTCAATTTCCTGGTTGACTATGAAAAAAAGAGCGGGTGTGCAGAATTGTTTTTGCACACCCGCCTAAAGCGGATTAATAGAACCCACCTTATTTGTATGTTATCCATTTCATCAGGTCCTTCATAGTAGGCTTCTTGCCATAGAGCAATATTCCCACACGGTATATGCGGGACGAAACCCACACGAAGCCTGTCGCTGTAGCGTAGAGAAGCACGATGGAGAGTATCTCCTGCCATAGCGGCACTCCGAACGGAATGCGTACCATCATGACTATCGGCGAGGTGAGAGGGAACAGTGATGTCCAGAACGCCAGAGGTCCGTCAGTGTTCTCCATGCTGCCCATTGCGGCGTAGATAGAGAAGACCATGATGATGACCATAGGCATCATAAACTGTGAAGAGTCTTCCTGAGAGTTTACTGCGGCACCTATAGCAGCGTAGAAAGAGGAGTAGAGGATGTAGCCTCCGAGGAAGTAGAGAACGAAGAGCACGCATATCTCGGTGAGAGGCAGTGAGTAGAGCGCTGCCGACAATTCGCCCAACGGAGTGTTTTGCGCAGCCTGCATTGCTTCCAACTGCTGTGCTGTCATTGCCGCCGTCTCTGTCATGTCAGGCATGGAGCCTATCCCCACAATGCTGAGCAGCGAGACGAGCATCAGAAGCCATACGAGCATCTGCGTAAAACCTACCAGCATAATGCCTATGATCTTTCCCATCATAAGGTCGAAAGGTTTCACGCTGCCCACTATAACCTCCACGATACGGTTGGTCTTCTCTTCCATGACCCCTTGCATGACCATTGAGCCGTAAGAGAGCACGAAGATATATATCATCATGGCGGTCAGCAGTCCCAGCACCATGGCTATCTCGCTTGACGAGTATGTCTCCTTTCCGTCTTCGCTCCATTTCACTGTCTGTATGTCTATGTCGCTCTGTATGTCGGCGATGATATTGTCCAATGCCGGTATGTCATATTTTTGCAGCTTGTCTTTACGTGTCTGTTCAAGCAACGTAGACTCTACGTACCTCTTCAGGTCGCCCTGTATCTCTCCGCGGCTGTATATCTTGACCGCCTGAGGGTTTTCTGTAAGGTCGTCAGAGATGTATATCACAGCGTCGGCGTTGCTCTCCTCGCTCTGGTATTGTTCCAACGGACGGTCAGCCTGGGTGAAAGCGTAGCCTTGCAAGGCTGAGGAGTCTGGCGCGTTTACGAAGAGGTGAATGTATTTCCCTGTCTGGTCTATTATCGCCACCGGTCTTTGCTTGTCGTCTTTTACAGAGCCGAGCATTATTGGTGCCATAACCATCAATACTATCAGGAACGGCATCAGTATCGTCAGTATTAAGAATGACTTTTTCTTTACTCTCGTGGTATATTCACGACCTATTACTATTGCTATCTTGTTCATTGTAGTAGTTCTTTTGCCAAGGTTGTTGTGTATATATTCCGCTCATTCTTTCCCTTTGCTGATGGTTCTCAGGAATACGTCGTTCATAGACGGCAATACCTCGTGTATCTCCACGTTGTCGAGAGCCATGGCAATCTTCTCCACCTGTTCACGTGAGCCTTGTGCCTTGATTTCGTATCTTCCGTCGGCAAACTGCCTCTTCACGTCGAGGACAGAGCCTTCCAGCACCACCTTGCTGTTGTTTATAAGAGCGATATTGTCGCAGACATCCTCTACCGACGCCATGTTGTGCGTAGAGTATATGATGGTGTGGCCTTCGTCGCGAAGCTCAAGGATTTCTTTTTTCAGCAGTTCTGCATTTACGGGGTCGAAGCCGGAGAACGGCTCGTCGAAAATCATCAGTGGAGGGCGGTGTACCACGGTGGTGATGAACTGTACTTTCTGCTGCATGCCTTTCGACAGTTCCTCCAGTTTCTTGTGCCACCACGGCATGATGTCGAATTTCTCAAACCATTTCGTCAGTTCTTTCTTTGCCTCGGCAGAAGACATTCCCTTCAGTCTTGCGAGATACATGGCCTGCTCGCCGACGCCCATCTTCTTGTATAGTCCCCGTTCTTCAGGCAGGTAGCCTATCTTTGCCACGTCGTCGGCACAGAACGGGTGACCGTCGAAAATAACCTCTCCGCTGTCAGGTACGGTGATACGGTTTATGATGCGTATCAGCGTTGTCTTCCCCGCACCGTTAGGTCCGAGCAGTCCGAAGACCTTCCCCTTCTCTATTCTGACCGTCACGTTGTCAAGGGCGGTATGTTCCGAATATCTCTTGGTGATATTACGTGCTACAAGCATTTCGTCCATAATCGTAAAAATAATCTGTTTAAGTAGGTGTACAAAAATAATGTGATTTTGATTGTTGTCTGCACGTTTGACGTTACCACTCCTCGGTTTGCTACATCATTGTAGCGATTTTTGGGTATTCGTATGGTTGAACTACCATAATTACTGACGTTTAGACGGTGGGAGATATGTCCTTCGGACCCACTGGTCAGGGGGAAGTCGTTAATAGAACCTACCTTAAATGTTTCCAACCGTAAAGGTCATGTTTTTTCGGGGTTGTAAACAGAGTACGGTGTCTGCTGACATGCCGTACCGTCTTCTATAGTCCGTTTATCAGGTCTCGTGCAAACTCTATTATAGTGTCTCTGCCGCGAGCCACGTCGTCGTCAGAGAGAGCTACGTTATAGTCAGGAGCGATGCCATCCTCCACACACCTCTTGTCTGTATCGTAGGTAGGACATGCGCTGAAACGCAGAGACCAGCCGTTAGGCAGCTCTGAGGAGAAGGGCATGCCGGCTCCGCCTCCAGTGTTGTCGCCTACTATCGTTGCCCCGAGAGTGCGCATATACTTCACAAATTCATTCGCTGCGCTATATACTCCTCTGTTTGTAAGCACTACGACGCTCTTTGACCATGTCATGCGGTTTGTTGCTTCGAGCCATTGTTCGTACATCTCCGAGAACTCCTCGTGGCCTTTCCCTGTCTTGTGTCTGATATATCCCACAAGTCGTTTCTCTAACGTGAAGCGTCGTGCCAGCTTCTCTGCCGAGGTCATCATGCCGCCGCCGTTTGAGCGCACGTCGATAATCAGTCCGTTGCAGGGCAGCAGATAATATAGTATTTCGTCGATGTTCCCCTCTCCGAAATTCTGGTCGAAAGAGGCGCAGCGGATATATCCGATGTTGTCGTCGAGAATACGGTACTGCATAGAAGAAGCTATGCGGTAGTCCGTTCCGAGGTAGCGTCTCAGCAGAGTGTCGGAAAGGTTTGTAGGGAAATCCTCTTTCCATGTCCAGTTGCGTGAGAGGTCAAACGACGATGACATGTTGACATGTCCGTCGCGAAGCTCCCCCAACATGTCTCCCAACACTTCGAAGAGCTGTTCCGGGGGAAGGCTGCGCTCTGTGCGCGGTTTGTATTTTGCGTATATCTCGTTCCAGTCTACTCCTAACTGTCGTCTCTTTTCCGGGAAGAAACAGTAGTGCTCGTCCATTATTTTCCACAGTGCCTCAAAGTTGCCTGCCGTAGTGTCGGGCATCTCCTCTTCCCTGACACACGCCGTAAGCGCTGTTGCGGCTGTTGTCAGCAGTATCATATAATATAATAAGGTGTGTCGTTTCATTTCTCTGCTCTCCCGACATTAAATTTACGTATCATTCCTACTATTATTCCTGAGGTGTAGATATGCCTCTTGAGGTTGTTCACCTGCTGCTGGCGGTAGTCGCCGTATATTCCGAAGAGACATTTCATCTTGCCTATCGGAACATCTATGCACAGCGTATGTCGCAGCGATGGTGTGGCAGCTATTGTCGTGGGCACCACGTTATGGTCGTAGTGTCCTTCGTTGAAAATCTCGTAATACGACTGCCCGTAGTTTGGCGAGAACGTCAGTCCTGCCAGCGGGCATGTCGCCTCATAGCTTATCAGCATACGCTTTACAGGATATTCTATGCGCACTACGGGGCCCAGGGCTATTGCTGCTATGGCTTGTGCGGGGTTGTTGCCGTTGCGTGTGTTATACACCATTCCTGCCGTTATCTCCCCTTGTCCTCCAGCTTTCAGCGTCGCTGCTCCGTTGAAGATTGATATGTTTGCCAAGCGTCCGTAAAGGAAATGGTAAGCGCCCGATATCGTCGCCCCGTTTTCAGAACGCGACTTGCCGTACGCCCCGTAGCCTTCGTTTATGATCAGCGTCTCCCAACGCTTTCCACTTTTCTGACGTATGGTGTGTGATATGTAACGTATCTCGCCGCCCTTATACTCCTCTGGCGAGAGGTATGTGTCCTGTACGGCACATAGTCCGCCGCCCAGAGCCTTATATGTCGTCACGCTTGTCTCCTGGCCGGATAGCTCTGTCGTAAGGGCAAGCAGGAAAAGGCACGACAGTCCTGCGCGGAGGGTTCTCTGCACAAGGCTGCCGTATATGTCATTTTTGTTTTTCACGATGTATATAGCGTTGTTGGTGGGTTGCATTGCTGTTGTACTCTTCTTACGGAAGGGTAGGGGCTATTCGTCGAAGTTGAATCGCAGCTGCCCTGTTATCTCGTCTATTACCTCCTCCTCTGTTTTCCCTGCGTCAGGGTCAAGGTTCTCTTCCGTCTCCTGTGCTTCCACCGTTGTCTCTTCCGTTGTCTCCGGTTCCGGGTATCTCAGCGGCTCCAGTTCTTCAACGCTCTCTACCGGCCATACTGCCACCCTCTTTCCTTTCGCCCTGAAGCCAGCCATTTTTACGTCAACGAACGGCTCACACTCTACGACGAGGGGAGAGTATTGCAGGCTCTCCGTGCATTGGAAGTTCACCTTCACCCTTGGGTATGGGGTGTCTGTCAGCCATGCTATCTCAGACTTCTCGTGTCCCAGCATGTTCTGGTGTTTCTTCGACACCAGGTCCATGTTGAAACGTTTCATGTAAACCTGTCCCTGCTGCTCGCCGTTTCGGAAGAGCAAGGTCCAGACCTTCTGCTTGTCGAGTTTCTCTATAACCTTTATGTTGTCCTCATAGTGGTTGTTGAGGTCGAAGTTGGTGATGTAGAAGTCGCCGTTGGTGAGTATGACGAGTATGGCGTCGGTATCGTTGAATTTTCCGAGATATTGTCCGTGCTCCTCATAGTTCAGGCGTTTCACGTCCGGATCAAACCATACATCACGTCCGTCGAGTGTGGAGTTGCCCCTTGACTTCAGCGTTATGCGGTGTATGTTTCGTTTGGCGAGGATGTTTCCCGCCGCCGTGCGCCCTTTCACCGCCAGTTTGCGGAAGTCATACTCTTCGAATATTTTCTTCACCTTAGGTCCCGGCTCCATGGTGATCTTTATCACCTCCGCCTCACCGTTAGGGTTTGCGCTGAAGTACATCACCTTCGACCCTGGCGTTCCTTTCGTCAGGTCATATTCGCTGTCGCGCGTAAAGCTCGTGACGTTGAAACGTTTCACGAAATACATGCCCTGCTTGCCGTCGCGGTATACCACGTTGTATGTCGTACGGGTGTCGTTTTTCTTCTGTACCTGCACGTGGAGAATGTTCTTCCCTATGAAAATCTTGTCCGCCACCTTCGTGATTTTGTATTTTCCGTCGCGATAGAAAATTATTATGTCGTCGATGTTCGAACAGTTGCAGACGAACTCGTCCTTTTTCAACGCCATGCCTATGAAGCCCTCCTGACGGTTGATATAGAGTTTTTCGTTAGCCTCTACGACACGTACTGCATCGATGTTTTCAAAGTTTCTTATCTCCGTTAGCCTCGGGTGCTCAGCACCGTATTTCTCTTTGAGATACCGGAACCAGTTGCATGTCACGCTGACGAGGTTGTCCAGGTCGTGGTCTATCTCGGCTATCTCAGCCTTGATGTTTGTCATCAGCTCGTCGGCTTTGTCCTTGTTGAATTTCAGTATGCGCTTCATCTTTATCTCCATGAGGCGCAGTATGTCGTCCTTTGTAACCTCGCGCACCAACTGAGGGTAGTAAGGCGTCAGGCGTTCGTCAATATGCTCGCAAGCCGCATCAAGATTCGGAGCCTGCTCGTATTTCTTGTCTTTGTATATCCTCTCTTCAATGAAAATCTTCTCCAACGACGCGTTGAAGAGCTGCTCCATGAGCTCTCCGCGCCTGATGTTCAGCTCCTGTTTTATGAGGTCCTTTGTCTGCTGTGCGCTGTAGTCGAGGACGTCAGAGACGGTGAGGAACTCAGGCTTGTCGTTCTGTATCACGCAGCAGTTTGGCGACAGGCTCACCTCGCAGTCGGTGAAGGCGTAGAGCGCATCGATGGTCTTGTCGGACGATATTCCCGGTGCGAGGTGTATGAGTATCTCCACCTCCGCCGCCGTAAGGTCTTCCACCTTGCGCGCTTTTATCTTGCCTTTCTCTATGGCAGACGTTATTGATGCTATCAGCGTTTCGGAGTTCTTTGAGAACGGAATGTCGCGAATGACGAGAGTCTTCTGGTCTATTTTTTCTATCTTGGCACGCACGCGCACCTTGCCGCCGCGTTGTCCGTCGTTATAGCGCGACACGTCTATAGAACCTCCGGTAGGGAAGTCCGGGAAGAGGCTGTACGCCTCACCCCTCAGCGAGGCTATGGCGGCGTCACACAGTTCGTTGAAGTTGTGTGGCAGAATTTTGCTTGACAAGCCTACGGCAATGCCGTCAGCCCCCTGCGCCAAGAGCAACGGGAATTTCACGGGCAGCGTAATAGGCTCTTTATTCCTGCCGTCGTATGACAGCTGCCATTGCGTTGTCTTCTGGTTGAACACCGTTTCGAGTGCGAATTTAGACAGGCGTGCCTCAATATATCGTGGCGCTGCGGCTCTCGATCCAGTCAGTATGTTTCCCCAGTTTCCCTGGCAGTCAATGAGCAGGTCTTTCTGTCCCATCTGCACCAATGCGTCGCCTATTGACGCATCGCCATGGGGGTGGAACTGCATGGTGTGCCCCACGATGTTCGCCACCTTGTTGAAACGTCCGTCGTCCATACGTTTCATCGAATGGAGTATGCGTCGCTGCACGGGCTTCAGACCGTCTTCGATATGCGGCACGGCACGTTCAAGAATGACGTATGAGGCATAGTCCAGAAACCAGTTCTGGTACATGCCAGAGAGGTGGTGTACTACGGAAGCATCAAAACGGTTGGTCGGTTTATAGTTGTTCTCTTTGTTCTCTTCGCTCATCTTTTACATGATATTTTTTCTGTGGCGGTATGCCTCCTTCGTAAAGTCTGTGAAGGGTAAAGAATACCGTCAAAGGTCGTAAAGTTAGTTGTCAGACACGGTATGACCTTTGCAAAATTAAACAAAATCGCCGAGAAAAAAAAATAATTTGACATAATTTTGAAGATTGCGAGTTTTTTTTGTATCTTTGCACCGCTCATACGATTTCCTGCGTTGCCGTAAGGCATCCGGCGCACTGAAAACGTGTGTGTTCGGGTGGGGTACTCTCTTCTCCTCTGAGAGGCGGGGTGGGGCTTGCCTCATTTGTCAAAAAGGATAATAACCATACTATATTATTTTCGCGGTGGGAAAGAAACATGTACCACCCATACTACTGACATGAAAGAAATAACCATCCGTGAGGTTGAAAGCCGGAAAGACATGGACCGCTTTGCCCGGTTCGGCAATGATTTTTACCGGGACTGCCATAATGCCGTCCCCGAATTACTGTACGACATTAAAGACACTTACGACCCGAAGAAAAACGCAGCATACGACTTCTGCGAGACACGGCTCTTTCTCGCATTCCGTGACTCAAAGGTCGTCGGGCGTGTGGCAGCAATAATCAACCACCGTGCCAACGCTACATGGCACGTAAGCAACGTACGCTTCTCTCATCTTGACTTCATCGATGACGAGAAGGTTTCAGAGGCTCTGCTCCACGCCGTAGAGGAGTGGGGACGGCGCAAAGGCATGACCCACTGTCAGGGACCTATGGGCTTCACTGACTACGACAAGGAGGGCATGCTCATTGAGGGCTTCGACTTCCCTGGCTCTATGACGACATATTACAACTATTCGTATTACCCACGCCATCTCGAAAGCCATGGCTACACCAAGGAGGTGGACTGGATACAGCTCCGCATGGCTGTCCCCGAACAGGTTCCCGAGCGTTTCCTGCGTGTAGGAGAACTGGTGCGTAACCGTTATCGTCTGCGTGTTGTCAAGCCGGACAAGAAGATGATGTTCGAAGAGAACTACGGACAGCGTATCTTCCAACTCTTCAATGAGGCGTACTCTCCGCTCTTCGGCTATTCCGCCTTGTCAGAGAAGCAGATAGCCACTTTTGTGAAGACGTATTTCAAGATTATTGATATGCGTCTCGTACCGGTAATAGAAGACGAGGAGGGGAATATAATAGGCGTGGCGGTGACTATGGGAAGCCTCTCTAACGCCATGCGTAAGGCACGTGGCAAACTCATGCCTTTCGGATGGCTGCATATCTTGAAGTCTTTGAAGATAAAGATGGAGGACACGGTGGACATGCTGCTCATAGCCGTAAAGCCGGAGTATCAGGGCAAAGGGGTCAACGCTCTGCTTTTCTGCGACCTCATACCTGTATATAATAAGATTGGCTTCAAATGGGCGGAAACAGGACCGCAGCTTGAGTCAAACCATAAGGAACTGAACCAATGGGGCGCGCTAAATCCTCATATATCTAAGCGCCGCCGTTGCTATAACAAGGAAATATAAGGGTTTTGAACTATGAAAAAAAGTTTATTCGCCGTATACCTGCTTCTATCTGCGGCTACGGCATCAGCACAGACGACAAAAGCCAACGCTCAGAACGACACGAACCAGCCCCAGCTAAAAATGGCTACGATGTCAGGGTTCTCCACTACTACGACGACCACCGGCTTCTCTGCAACTCAGGCTACCGTACAGCCTGCTGCTGTAGGGCGTGAGGCGGAAACACCTGTCAGGAAATTGCGTGCGGAAAAAGGTGAGGGAATTTTCAACCACCTCGACATAGGCATAACGCTCGGCAGCACCGGCGTAGGTGTCGAGCTGTCGTCGCCGATAGGTCCTATGGTAAGGATGCGTGCCGGAGCAACCTATATACCTCATTTCACCAAAGCGTTGCATTATGACTTCCAGATAGGCTCATACACTCCTGACCCGAACCTCTCGGACAAGGAGAACGCCATCCTTGAGCAGAAAATGTACCAGCAACGCTTCGAGAAGCTCAACAGCCTCCTCTACAGCATGATGAGCATGAAGGTGGACGATAACGTAACCGTTGACGGAGAGCCGTCGTTCAACAATGCGAAGATACTCTTCGACGTGATGCCGTTCAAGGATAAACGCTGGCATTTCACCGCCGGAGTGTATATCAGCGACCGCCGCATAGCCAAAGCCCGTAACACCGCCGAGGCCACACGCTCGCTCGTGGCTCTCAATGCTTACAACAATATGTATTACAAAGCCTGTGGCGACGAGCCGATGATAGAATATGGCGACATCTGGGTGTATAACCCCGAGATAAGCAAGAAATTCCTCAACTACGGTGAAATCAGCGCATACGTAGGACGTTTCAAGCACGACGTCTATGCTACGGAGAAGGTGTACTATACCTATTCCACCGTCGACCCCGTATGGGGTGACCCTATAAAGGAGACCGTCATCGACAAGAACGGCAACCCCGTAGAGCGCGCGATGAAGAAGGGAGAACTGCGCTATGATGTGGGAGACCGTATGTTCAGTGCGGGAGACGCCTACAGGATGCTGCCCGACGAGGAGTGCATGGTCAGGGCAAACGCTTATGCCAATGCAGTAAAACCGTATGTCGGATTTGGATATGGTGGTTTCATAGACCGTTATCAGCGTACGAAACTGTCGGTAGACTGTGGCGTGATGTTCTGGGGCGGCAGGCCGAGCGTCATTACTCACGACGGTGTAGACCTTGTGCGCGACCTCTACGACCTTAATTCCAGTGTAGACCGTTATGTCAAGATTGTTAAGGCCTTGCCTGTCTATCCTGTCATAGAACTGAAAATTTCGCAACGCATATTCTGATCCTATCCCGCTGGAGGTAATGTCTCTACCCACATAAAGACCAAAAAGTGCCGGAGGTTTTCCCCCAGCACTTTTTTTTGTCTTATATGAAAAATCCTTCCATTCTGCTTCAATAAGCAGGGAAGTTGGATGTCGTCGTATTGAAAGTGATTAAAGTTTCCATTTCAGACCTATCGTAGGGTTTACGAAGAAAGTCTTGTCGCTGCCGTTTGCCGGAGTGTAGAAATTATTGTAGAATTCCACCTCGGTACCTATGGAGAGCGGGAACTTCTCCAGACCTCTGAGGGCGTTGAGGTTGAACCAGAGCTGTGGCTCGCTGGCGAAGATCAGCTTGCCGTGACCGTTTGAGTTGTCTACACCACGCCAGAAATCGAAGAAGCCGGTGAAGGTGAGAGCTTTGTTGGCAAAGGTCGTGCTCCAAATGCCGGTGAGCTGGAATGAAGCGTAGGCACTGCTGTTGAACTGTCCCTTGAAATACTGTTTGTACATAAGCTGTACGGAGTATGTCGTAGAGAAGTCTTTGTTATGACCGTTGAAAGACGGGCCGAGGAGTGCTGCGTGCTGATAGCGCACACCTGCGCTGGTAGTCTTTGTAGAGCATAGTCCGCCGTCGTATTCGAGGTGGGCAGCAAAGCCTTTCTTTCCGATGTTGAACTCACGGCTGATCTCGGTATATGCTCCGCAGGCACCGTCCTTGAGGAAGTCCATATCCACGAAGTAATACCATGAGCCGGCGTTGTCAAGGCTGAAATGCTCCAATGTCAGTGTTACTCTTTGACGCTCCGGCAGTTCGTCAGAGTTTACGTCACGTCCGAAATCATAGTGCAGCTGCAAGTCCTGTGCCATAGCTGCCATGGCAAAGACAGCGCAAAGGGCTGTCATGACAATCTTTTTCATTTTTTTTTGTTGTAGTGAATGATTATTACGCCACTGCCGTCTGTCGCGACGGCCCCGTGTGGCGATTGCTGAAAATCTCGCTTTGATTACCTGTTATATAAAATCGGGGCGCAAAGTTACTACATTTGCCTCTAAAAACAAAAATAATGCAAAAAAAAAGTGCAGTTTACGTGATATTTTCAATAGTTTTGTTAATTTTGCAGTAATTATATGGGACTTTGCCCATGGAAACACATCATTTAACGTGGGAAATGTTTCTATTCGTTTATGTCTGCAAAGGGAATATTCACCACACCAAAAATCTTTTATTATGGAATATAGAGCATTAGGCAAGACAGGACTGGAAGTGTCGACGATAGGTTTCGGAGCATCGTCGTTAGGAGGCGTCTTCCATTCCTTTGACGAGAACAGGGGCATTGACGCTGTTTTCACCGGTATAGATGCCGGAATAAACTATATCGACGTGTCGCCGTATTACGGACACTATAAGGCGGAGATAGTACTCGGAAAAGCACTGAAGGACATCCCTCACGAGAAGTTTGTCCTTTCCACTAAGGTAGGCCGCTACGGCGAAGACGGCAAGAACACCTGGGACTATTCCGCAGAGCGTGTCACACGTTCGGCTTACGAGTCTATGGAACGTCTGCATATAGACTTCATTGACATCCTTTACGTCCACGACATAGAGTTTCAGGCTTCCCTACCCGGAGGATTGCAGAAGATTGCCGACGAGACGCTGCCGGCACTCCTCCGCCTGAAGGAAGAGGGCGTGGTGAAGCATGTCGGAGTGACAGACCTGCAGCTTGAGAACCTGAAATGGATTGTTGAGCATACCCCTGCCGGCACAATAGAGTGCCTGCTCTCTTTCTGCCATTTCTGTCTCAATGATGACAAGCTCGCAGACTTCCTCGACTTTTTCGACGAGCATAACGTCGGAGTTACAAACGCTTCGCCGTTCTCCATGGGACTGCTCACTGAGCGTGGAGTGCCAGAGTGGCATCCAGCACCGAAGCCACTCGTAAGGAAATGTGCCGAGGCTGCGGAATACTGCAAGCAGCAGGGATATCCTATCGAGAAGCTCGCCATGCAGTATTCGTGTAGCAATCCGCGCGTAGCATCTACGGTGTTCTCCACCACACGGCCTGAAAACCTGCTGAAGAACATTGCTTATGTGGAGGAACCTATAGACTGGAACCTTGTGGAGAAAGTCAAGGAGATTATAGGCGACCAGCAGCGTGTAAGCTGGGCAAACACATAAGGTTGCAGAACAGACTACCCCATACACTATAATTTTTCAACAATGACATTATCTGAGAAAGAATGCCGCGAGCGATACCTTCGCTGCGACAACCCTCCCGTAATCATTGACGCTCACAGCCACCTGTGGCTTTGGCAACATACCGTGGTAGACGGAAAAAGAATAGAGCAGCTCCCCGACGGACGCTCGTCGTTCCTCGGCAACGAGGTGCAGATGATGAACCCCTGGATGCACGACAACTACAATTCCGTAGAGAAATTCCTGGCGAACATGAACTACGCACAGGTGGGAGGAGCCGTGGTGACGCAGGAGTTTATTGACGGTATTCAGAACGACTATCTCGACTATGTCTCACGCCGCTGGCCGGAGAGGTTCTTCGTTTACGGCATGTGTGACTTCCGCGTCCCCGGCTTCATCATTGAGGCGCAGGTGCTGGCACGCCGCGGTTTCAAAGGCATCAAGCTTCCTGCCGCACGCCTGATTGGCGACACCTGGCGTGTCATGATAGACGGTGAGGAGTTTATGGAGATGTACCGAATGATGGAACGTCAGGGCATGACGCTCGGCATAGAGCTTGCTGACGGAGGGGTGCAATGCCGAGAGGTGGAGAATATCATATCCGCCTGTCCCCGACTGAAGATTGTCATAGGACATTTCTGTATGGTGACACGTCCTGACTGGATGGAGCAGGTGCGGCTGGCACGTCACGACAACGTGTATATTGACATGGGAGGTATAACATGGCTCTTCAACGACGAGTATTATCCTTACCCCTCTGCCGTGAAAGCCATACGTGAGGCTGCTGACGTTGTAGGCATGGACCGTTTGCTGTGGGGCTCGGACTATCCCCGCACCATTACCGCCATAACCTACCGTCAGTCTTACGACTGGATATTGAAGACTACGGAGCTTACCGACCACGAGAAACGACAGCTCCTTGGCTTGAACGCCCAGAAGGTCTACGGCTTCACGTCGCTGCCGGTATTGCCGTATATCCCGAACATGAGTGAATAAAGGTTTATGGAAAAACATCATAAAAAAGTATGAAAGCATTAACAATCCCTGCACCACAGCAGATGACTGTGGTAAGCCTGCCTAAACCGGAAGCCAAGGCAGGAGAGGTGCTCCTAAAGGTGGAGTATGTAGGCTTCTGTGGTTCTGACCTCAATACCTTCCTCGGCAGAAACACTATGGCGAAGGAAAACGTCATACCGGGACATGAGATAGGTGCTGTAATAGAAGCTGTAGGAGAAGGCTGTCCAGACAACCTGAAGCCGGGCATGATAGTAACGGTGAACCCTTACACCAACTGCGGGCGTTGCGCATCGTGCCGCAACGGACGTGTCAACGCATGCCAGCACAATGAGACGCTCGGAGTGCAGCGCGACGGAGCCATGCGTGAATACCTCACGTTGCCATGGCAGAAGGTGATACCAGTAAAGGGCGTGTCGACACGCGACAGTGCGCTCATCGAACCTATGTCTGTCGGCTTCCATGCCGTAGACCGCGGACAGGTCACGGATATTGACACCGTGCTCGTCTTCGGGTGTGGCATGGTAGGTCTCGGTGCTGTGGTACGTGCCGTACAGCGTGGTGCCGTGGTGATTGCCGTAGACCTCAGCGAGGAGAAACTCGCCATAGCCAAGGAGCTTGGAGCACGCTATGGCATAAACTCCAAGGAGGAGGACGTCGTGGAGAAGGTCATGGAGTACACCGACGGCTTCGGTGCCGACTGCGTCGTTGAGGCGGTAGGCTCTCCGGTGACTTACGTTACTGCAATCAATGCCGTGTCGTTTACAGGACGTGTGGTATGTATAGGCTATTCAAAGAACCCCGTTGAGTTCGAGACAAAATATTTCGTGCAGAAAGAGCTGGACATCAGAGGCTCACGCAACGCCAATCCGAGCGACTTCCGTGCCGTGCAGCGTTATCTTGAGAAGACCACAGTGCCTATGGAGCGCTTCATCTCTGGCATAGCGACACCAGAGACAGCCCTTCAGGCAATGGAGAAATGGGCTGCCGCTCCGGCACAGGTATTCCGCATACTTGTAAAGATGGCGGAATGATAGTATTTTCACAACCTAATCTCAAGTATAAGAATTATGGCATTATTTGATATTGTAAGCAAAGACATCGTAGCAGCCATGAAGGCAAAGGACAAGGTGCGCCTTGAGGCTCTGCGTAACATCAAGAAGGTCTTCATAGAGGCAAAGACGGCTCCTGGAGCAAACGATACCCTCGACGACGCTGCGGCAATGAAGATACTCCAGAAACTGGCCAAGCAGGGCAACGACTCGGCAGCTCTGTATAAAAGCCAGAACCGCGAAGACCTTGCTGAGGCTGAAATGGCACAGGTGGCGGTAATTGAGAGCTACCTCCCTAAACCTCTCTCTACAGAGGAGATAGAGGCGGCTGTACGTGAAATCATTGCACAGACAGGAGCTACGAGCATAAAGGAGATGGGAAAGGTTATGGGAGCGGCAAACAAAGCTCTCGCAGGAAAGGCTGACGGCAAGACAATCTCTGAAATTGTCAAGAAGCTGTTGGGCTAAGAAACGTTTTACGGAATAAAACGGAATAATATGCAGAGTAAAACAGTATTGTTTACAGTGTAAAACGGTATTGTTTACAGAGTAAAACGACATCGTTTTTGAATAATACGGAGAGAATACAAGCGGAGGGCCTTTTTCCAAGAAGCCCTCCGCTTTTTATGGTACACCTATACCCTGAGATGCCATATCCTTTGTCACAGTTGTTTCATGGCTTTGTCACAAATGTTCCATGGCTTTGTCACGGTTGTTTCATAGGCATGAAACAACCGTGACAAAACTATAGGTGTTTTGTTTGATAAAACTGACGGTTTATGTTGTCAGCTGTGGATATTTCCCTTAAATGTTGTTTGCAAGTTAATAGCTGCCTATGAAGAGGAGAAGCATCGAGAGCAGTACGAGGAGCAGGTCGAAGAGCTTCGCCTTGAGGTTCTTTTCATGGAAAATCATCGCTCCGAAGAGAAAACTTACAATCACTGATCCACGACGTATCATAGATACGATGCTTATCATGGCTCCGTCGAGTCCGAGGGCATAGAAATATACAAAGTCTGCTGCCGAGAGGAAGATGGATATGAGAGGTATGCTCCAATGCCATGAGAACGGCGTCGTACTCTTACGTTTCGGCCACCACAGGAAGGCGAGGATTGCGAGCATCATGAAGAACTGGTATATGTTATACCATGACTGCACAGCCATTTTGTCAAGACCTATTCCGCCGTTCTCTCTTCCTGCCATGAGGTATTTGTCATAGAGTCCGGAGACCGCACCGAGGATATTTGCAAGAATGACGAAGTATATCCATTTGTTTTTCCACCAGTTGATACCCTCTTTCTTGCTGGTCTTCTTGAGCATCTCTATACCTATGAAAGCCACCGTGACACCGAGCCATTGCCATACGTTCAGACGCTCGCCGAAGAAGGTCAAAGCTCCGAACAGTACCATGACGGGACGGGTGGCGTTGATAGGTCCTACGATAGTCAGCGGAAGGTGTTTCAGCCCAAAGTATGCGAAAAGCCAGCTGCTGAGCACTATGCAAGACTTCAAAACGATATATTTATGCTCCTCCCAGCCATAGGAATGGGTATAAAACAGTGAACCGCTTTCCACCATACCGTTTGCCGACCCTATGATAAAGGGCAGGAAAATCAAGGAGGAGAAAAGGGTGTTGAGCAACAGTACTGGAATGACGGCGTTATCTTTCAGGCTTTTTTTCTTGAAGACATCATAAAAGCCTAAAAGCGCCGCAGAAAGAAATGCTAATATTAACCACATAATGCGTTTGTTTTGTTCTTGAGGTGGGTTCTATAAATTTCCACCGTCAAAAGTATTATTAATTGTGGGTGACGTTTTACATAAATTTGGCTGCACTCGGCATAGCATTTAAGCAAGCTTAATGCTCTGCACTCGCTGGCACAAATTTTGCCATCTTTTGGGTTCTTTTCGGCTCAAATTGCAAGTTAAATCGGTCATGTAGCTCGCTACATCAATGGTCTTTATACCCCCTTCAAGGTTGACTTCGTCTTCCTCCTCCTTGCAAGGCATAGTCAAAGCAAGCTTTGTCTCTGCTCTTGCTTCGAGCGTCGGTTCCCCCGTTATCGGGGGACAGAAACTCTCATTAACTTGTAATTTTACCTCGAAAATAACTCCAAAATCTGACAAATATCGTGCAAACGAGAGGAGAACCAAGCTTGCTTGGGTTATCCCGAGTGCAGCCGATATTATCTAAAGGGAATTTATAGAACCCACCTTGAGTGGTGACTTGTCTTCATAGTCCTCTGACTGAAGGTAAGTTGCCTGATGTATGTCGTATTGCTTTGGTTGCTGTTTACATGTCATATTCTACGTTTTCGAGGAACAGCGCGTGTGCAGGCATCGACTCCCTCGCCTCAGTGCGTTTCCTGCTTTCCACTACAGCCTTGAATTCTTCCATAGAGAGCTTCCCACGCCCTACGTCAACAAGCGTGCCGACAACGGCGCGCACCATATTGCGCAGGAACCTGTCTGCGGTAATCTCAAAATACCATTCTCCGGGCTTCTCCTCTACCCACCGTGCTGTCCTCACGTCGCAAAGCGTCGTCTTGACATCAGAGCCTGCCTTGCAGAACGCAGCGAAGTCGCAAACCGTAAGCAGATACTCCCCGGCTTTATTCATCTTTGCAAAGTCAAGGTCGTAATGCGTCTCTAACGAGTAGCCGCGGTTGAAAGGGGTCTTGTGGGTATGTATATAATAATGGTACGTGCGTGCGCGAGCACTGAACCTTGCGTGCATATCGGCAGCAACAGGTCGTATGCCGTATATGGAGATGTCTGGCGGAAGGATTCTGTTGAGGCGGAAAGCTGTCTGACGGCAGTCTATCTCCTCCTCGCTGTCGAAGTGTGCTGCCATCATCCTGGCGTGAACGCCCGTGTCTGTCCTTCCGGCTCCCACGATGGCTGTCTCCCTACGGAGTATCGTAGACAGTCCCCGCTGTATCTCCCCCTGCACAGAGTTGGCGTTCGGCTGTATCTGCCAGCCGTGATAGTTTGTTCCGTCGTATGCGAGAAAAATGAAATATCTCATCTGTTAGTTGTCTTTTTTACCCTTTGCAGGTATATGTCGTGATGTTCTTGAAACCGTTGAGGAAATCCCTTGCCGTCATACGTCTCTTCCCCGTAATCTGCAACTCGATGATTTCCAGCATACGGTCTTCGGCAGCTACAAAGATCCTGCCTTTCTCTTCCTGGAAGACGCCAGGCACCATGCCCTCCGCAGTTCTTTCCGTTTTGGCGGTCTTGAACACCTTCATTACCAGCTCCTTACCTTCCGGCGAGACTATTGTCGTCCACGCTCCGGGGTATGGCGACAGACCTCTGATGAAATCGTAAACACCTTTAGCCTCTCTCCGCCAGCATATCTCACATGTCTCCTTGAAGATTTTCGGAGCGTGGTGAAGGTCTTCCGCCTTTTTCGCTCCCACGAAATCCATGCACTCCTCCTGAGGCATGGAAGCCACCGTGCCGTCGCCCGCAAGTATCTTGTCTGTCGTGCTCACGGCTATTTCCGCTCCGAGTCTCATCAGCCCGTCATAGACATATTCCACATCGGCATCGTCGGGAATATCGAAGGTGCGCCGTTCGATAATCCTTCCAGTGTCTATGTCGTGGTCGAGGAAGAACGTTGTCACGCCTGTCATCGTCTCGCCGTTTATGACAGCCCAGTTTATTGGTGCTGCGCCACGGTATTGTGGAAGGAGGGCGGCATGGACATTAAACGTGCCGTAGCGTGGCATATCCCACACCACCTCCGGCAGCATGCGGAACGCCACCACAATCTGCAGGTCGGCGCGGAAAGCCTTCAATGTCTCTAAAAATGTCTCGTCCTTCATTTTCACAGGCTGTAGAACCGGTATGCCGCACTCTTCGGCGTAACGCTTCACGGGTGTTGGCTGCAAGGTGTCCTGATGTCTCCCTACGGGTTTGTCCGGTTGCGTTACGACAGCCACGATGTTATATCCTCCTTCTACGAGTGTTCGAAGTGTCTCTACGGCAAATTCCGGTGTGCCCATGAACACTATTCTTAAATCTTCTTTTCTTATCATTGTTTTATGTGTCTTTTCCTGTATTCATTGTATAGGTGAGAAGACGTTCTCTCACATTAGTCGGTACTGAGGTCTGCCACCATCTTACGGTACAGAGAGTACACGTGTGATCGGCTGACATATCCTATCAGTTCGTTGCCAGTGCCTACAACGGGGAGCTGCTGGGCATTGGTGGTGTCGAAAGCCTTCATGACATCCTCCATAGGGTCGTTCACACCAAGCAGGGTGGGAGGCTCGGTCATCAGCTGTTTCACCGTGAAGCGGTGGTATAGTTCTGTGCGGAAGAGTATATGCCTGAGCTTCGTCATGTCTATCTCTCCCAGAAGATGATATGAGTCATTGACGACTGGCAGCACGTCAACCCGTGAACGGCTGATTTTATGTACCAGCTCAGAGAGCATCATCGTCGGTGGAATGGCGGAGCAGTCACGCTCTATGACGGTGTCGAGCGACATTAGGGTGAGTACGGCGTGGTCGGTATGGTGGGTGATGAGTTTTCCCTCACGTGCCAGCCGCATGCCGTATATGCTGTGGGGCTCGAAGACGTATATGGTGAGATAAGACACCGTACTGACAATAATCAGTGGGATGAAGAGACGGTAGCCACCCGTAAGCTCTGCTATGAGGAACACACCCGTGAGAGGAGCGTGCATGACGCCGGACATTACGCCTGCCATGCCAAGAAGGGCAGCGTTCTCTTCAGGTATATGTATCTCTGTGACGTACATGTTCCATAGCCTTGCGAAGAGAAACCCTGCGAAAGCACCGATGAACAGAGAGGGAGCGAATGTACCGCCACAACCTCCGCCACCGTTTGTCGACGCTGTCGCTACGGCTTTCGTAGCTACGATCATGGCTACGTAGAGTATAAGCAGTTCGGAATGACCGCTGAAGAGAGAGTGTGACAGCAGGGTGTCCCAGTCGCCCTCGCCTCTTCCGTTGAGCAGAATGTTTATGGCGTTATACCCTTCGCCGTACAGGGAAGGGAAGAGGAAAATCAGAGTGCTCAGCACGAGGCCTCCTACAATCCATTTTATGTAAGGATGGCTTGACAGCTTGCCGTATATACCTTCGCAGAAGGTCATGGAACGTATGAAGTATAGCGACACCAAGCCGCAACTGACCCCTAAAGCGATATTTGCCGGAATGCGCTCTACGCACCATGCCTCGGAGAGGGTGAAGGAAAACAGTGAGCTGTCGCCGACTAGAACGTATGTGAAACATGTTGCCGTAACAGAAGCTATGAGAATCGGCAGCAACGATGCCATGGTGAGGTCTATCATAAGTACCTCAATAGTGAAAACGAGTCCTGCTATAGGTGCCTTGAAAATACCCGCTATGGCTGCCGACGCACCGCAGCCTATAAGAAGGAAGATAGTCTTGCTGTCAAGGTTGAAACGCCTTGCGAGGTTACTGCCTATGGCTGACCCCGTAAGCACTATAGGTGCCTCGGCACCCACCGAACCTCCAAAGCCTATCGTTATGGCTGAGGCTACTACGGATGTCCATGTGTTATGCGCTTTCAGATGGCCTTGCTTGGTTGATATGGCATAGAGGATTCGCGTTATACCGTGGGAGATGTTGTCTCTTACGACATATCTCACGAAAAGCATGGTGAGCAGAATGCCAAGAACGGGAAATACCAGGAAATACCAGTTGAAGTTGCTGTTGGCGAAATGCTCTGCCAGCTGATGTTGTATGAAATGTATAAGGCTGTGCAGTATATATGCCGCAAGGGCGGCAAGCAGTCCTACGGCAAACGCCAGAGCCAGGGTCAGTTGCCGTTGAGAGATATGGTGGGCAGTCCATGCCACACCGTTCTCGATATATGATGCGCTGTGTAATAATCTTCCTTTTAGCATATTGTCTCCCCCGCAGTGTCATTTGCGTATTATCGTTACCTCGCCTTGTAACGTCAGTTTTATTATCGCCGACGGCTGGTGGGGCTGGTGTTCCTGACGTCTTGTCCAGCATACATAGTCTACAGCATGGAGTATTTCCGGTGAGATGTCGCGGTAGTTTTGTGCCGTCGCTTCGCCGCTGATATTCGCACTGGTGCTCACGAGAGGCTTCTGGAGCTTGTAGCACAGCTGCTTTGAGAACTCTTCGTGTGTCACTCTTATGGCTATAGAGCCGTCATCAGCCACAAGGTTTTTAGCCAGGTTCACCGCGCCGTCGAGTATTATCGTCGTTGGCTTTGTCGCCAGTTCGAATATGTCCCATGCCACCTCCGGAACATTGCGGACATAGCGTTGTATGCGGTCTGCTTTGTCTACGAGGCATATCATAGCCTTGGAGTCGTCACGGCGTTTAATCTCATAAACTCTTCTGACGGCTTCTTCGTTTGTCGCGTCGCAGCCTATGCCCCATACGGTGTCTGTAGGGTAGAGTATGATACCGCCTTTACGCAGCGTATCTATGGCATTCCTGATGTCTTCTTCTCTTGTCATGTTTCCTTATCTTTTTATTCTTTTTCTTTTTCTTTTTCCTTTTCCTTATTCTTTCACTTCTTTCCTTCCTCTCCCGAAAAATGTCAAGTACAGTCACAGGCTGTATTTTTAATGGAAAAAGAGGTCAAGCCTCTGCCTCCTTACCCTTTCCCTGATAAGGAGGCAGCAACTCTTGACCTCAAAAATCGTCTTCTGCGTTCTGTTGAGCATCCAAGGAGGCTTAACCTCCTCCCCGTTAAACTTCGTTGAATATCGGCTGCATTTAACTTCGTTGAATATCGGCCGCATTTAACTTCGTCTTCCTCATCTGGCTTCGCCCTCCTCCTTCGCGCCTCGGCATAGCTCAAGCAAGCTTGTCTTAAACCTTCCAACCAAGAGCCGCCGCACCGAGTACAGCAGCCCCTGCTCCGTCAAGTCCTGAGAGAAGGAACTTCGCTTTGCCCTTGAATATTGGCAGCACATGCTCCTCGTATGTCTTTCTGATAGGATCCATGAGAATGTCGCCGGACTTTGCCAGTCCGCCGAAGAATATGAAAGCCTCAGGAGAAGAGAACACGGCGAAGTCGGCACATGCCTCTCCAAGCATACGTCCCGTGAAAGCGAAGATGTCCTTGGCGAGGTCGTCGCCCTTCGTCGCTGCCTGATAAACGTCAAAGCTCTCAATCTTCTCAGGATCGAGGTCACGCAAGAGCGACTGACGTGGGTCGTTCTCCAGCTTCTCACGTGCTGTACGTGCCACGCCAGTGGCAGAGCAGTATGCCTCCAAGCATCCCGTCCTGCCGCATCCGCAGAGTCTGCCTTCCTTGCCTCTTACCATGGTGACGTGACCCAGTTCTCCGGCGAAGCCGTCGTGACCGTAAACCAGTTCGCCGTTCACTACGATGCCCGAGCCTACTCCCGTACCGAGCGTTATGACGATGAAATTCTTCATCTCTTTCGCCACACCGTAAGTCATCTCACCCAAAGCAGCAGCATTGGCATCGTTAGTCATGGCAACCTTCAGGCCGAGAGCGTCACCGAACATCTTGGCGAGGGGCACAATCTTTCCTTTTGCCCAAATGAGGTTCGGCGCCAGCTCTATTGTGCCGTTGAGATAGTTGCCGTTGGGGGCACCTATTCCCATGCCGTAGATTTTCTCTATGCCTCCCACCTGCTCAATGACAGGCTTGAGGGCTTCAACACACGCAGCTACGAAAGCCTCGGCGGTGACATACTTCTGAGTCTTGACAGATGTCTGTGCCACGATTTTGGCATCCTTGTCTACTATGCCGAAAACGGCGTTGGTGCCTCCGAGGTCTAATCCAATTACATAAGGTTGTTCTGTTGTAGTCATTAGTTTAAAAACACTTTAATTTTGGTGTACCTGTTATAATAGTCTTGGCAAAGTTAATAAATTAATCTAATAAAATAAAGATTTTATACGTTAAATTTGCCACTGTCAAGATTTTTTTGCAATTTTGCATCATAAATCAAGAAAAAGTATGCCATTTCCATTTCATATTGACCTTATGGAGCTTGCCTTGAAGGGCATTCTCATAGGAATAATAGCCTCTGCGCCGATGGGTCCCGTAGGTGTCCTTACCATACAGCGCACGCTGAACAAAGGCCGTTGGTACGGCATGATAACAGGAGTTGGGGCGGCTGTAAGCGATATCATATACGCACTCATCACGGGCTTAGGCATGAGTTTTGTCATGGACCTCATCACGAGTCCGCAGAATAAGTTCGTGCTTCAGCTCTCAGGAAGTATATTGCTGCTTGTTTTCGGCATATACTGCTTCCGTTCCGACCCTACGAAGAAAATACACACCAGCGGGAAGAACAAAAAAGGAACGCTGTTCCATAACGGAATGACGGGATTTCTTGTCACATTCTCCAATCCGCTTATCATCTTCCTGTTCATGGCGTGTTTCGCACAGTTCGCATTCGTCATTCCCGACCATCCGCTGGAGATGTCCTTCGGATATGCGTGCATTGTACTTGGAGCATTGTTGTGGTGGTACGGACTGACATGGCTCATAGACATGGTGAGAGAGAAATTCTCTACGAATGGCATCACGCTAATAAACCGCATCATAGGTTCCGTGGTGATTATCTTCTCACTCGTCATGCTTGTCGGCACAGTGTTTAATCTTTATACATTCAGTTATTGGTAATGTTCATATCACAGAAACTACGTAAGGAAAACATAGCGGAATACCTGCTGTATATGTGGCAGGTGGAAGATATCATACGGGTCTTCGACTGTTATCTGCCTGCCATACGACGCAATTATATCAACACCTTCGATTGTTCTGACGACGACCGTGAAGACCTCTGTGACTGGTATTCTGACCTCATACGCATGATGACAGAGGAGGGATGCCGCCAGGCAGGGCACTTGCAGATAAACAAGGTGGTAATGCAGAACCTCATAGAACTGCACAACCAGTTGTTGGAGTCGCCGAAGTTCCCGTTTTACAGTGCCGCATATTATAAGGTGTTGCCGTTCATTGTGGAGCTGCGGAATAAAGGAGACAAGGAGCTCAACGAGATAGAGACATGCTTCGACGCTCTCTACGGAGTCATGCTGCTGAGACTCGCAAAGAAGGAAATTTCTCAAGACACGCTCACTGCGGTGAAAGAGATAACCACGTTCATAGGCACGTTGTCCGACTATTACAAGAAAGACCGTGAAGAGGGACTGGAGTTTGAATAATGCAGACACGACATCCTGACGTTGACAAAAGAAAACTACAGAAACAAAAAGACAATTCATGAATATACTCATTACAGGATGCATCGGACAGTTAGGCAACGAACTGCAGAACATGCAGGCGGAAAGTCCTTCGCATACATATTATAATACAGACATTCAGGACAGTGCTGAGGGCGTGGTGAACTATTCGCGCCTCGACATTACTGACGCCGCCGAGGTGGAGGCGTTCGTTGAGGAACACGACATTGACGGCATAATAAACTGTGCGGCATATACAGCAGTGGACAAAGCAGAGGAAGACACCACGCTGTGTCACAAGCTCAACGCCACGGCACCAGGCATCCTGGCGGAAGCCATAAGCCGAAGGGCAGGGTGGATGATACAGGTCTCTACAGATTATGTCTATGACGGGACATCACACCGTCCGTACACAGAAGATGACGCACCATGCCCGGCAAGCGTCTACGGGACAACAAAACTCGAAGGCGAGAGGGCGGTCATGGAACGTTGTGAAAAGGCTATGGTCGTACGTACGGCATGGCTATACTCGGAATACGGCAAGAACTTCGTGAAGACGATGCTGACGCTCGGAGAGACGAAAGAACGCCTTGGAGTGGTGTTCGACCAGATAGGCACTCCAACGTATGCGCTCGATCTTGCAGCATTTATTATGACAGCCGTGGAGAAAGGGGTGACCCCGGGCATATACCATTTCACCGACGAGGGGGTTACGTCATGGTATGACTTCACAAAGGCGATACACCGCATAGCAGGCATTACGACATGTCAGGTCAGCCCGCTGCATACTGACGAATATCCTACGCCGGCATCAAGACCGGCATACAGCGTGCTCGACAAGACGAAGGCAAAGACAACATACGCCTTTGACATACCACATTGGGAAGAGGCGTTGGAGAAATGTATAGCAAACATCAGAGGGGGGAAAACGAAATAAATATACATACAATGAGCGCAGAGATAGAAAGAAGACGAACATTCGCGATAATTTCCCACCCTGATGCAGGAAAGACAACGTTGACAGAGAAATTCCTGCTCTTCGGCGGACAGATACAAGTGGCAGGTGCTGTCAAGAGCAATAAGATACGTAAGACGGCGACATCCGACTGGATGGAAATAGAGAAGCAGCGTGGCATATCGGTGACAACGTCGGTAATGGAGTTCGACTACAAAGATTATAAGGTGAACATTCTTGACACACCGGGTCACCAGGACTTTGCTGAGGATACCTTCCGCACTCTGACGGCGGTAGACTCCGCCATAATAGTCGTGGACAGCGCGAAAGGCGTGGAGACGCAGACGAGGAAACTCATGGAGGTGTGCCGAATGAGGAAGACACCCGTAATCATCTTCATAAACAAGATGGACCGTGAGGGACGCGACCCCTTTGATGTCCTCGACGAACTGGAGCAGGAACTGCAGATACATGTGCGCCCTCTCTCATGGCCTATCAACCAGGGAGTGAAATTCAAGGGCGTATATAATATCTACGAGCAACAGCTCAACCTCTTCACACCCGACAAACAGCGTGTTACGGACAAAGTGGAGGTGGACATAGAAAGCACCGAACTCGACGAGAGGATAGGTGAGCAGGACGCACAGGAGCTGCGCGACAACCTGGAACTCGTTTCGGGCGTTTATCCCGACTTCGACGTTGAGGCATACAGGGCTGCTGAAGTGGCTCCGGTGTTCTTCGGATCTGCCCTGAACAATTTCGGTGTGCAGGAACTCCTTGACTGCTTCGTGGAGATTGCTCCTTCGCCACGTCCCACAAAGGCGGAAGAACGTATGGTTGACCCCGAGGAGCAGAAGTTTACAGGCTTCATATTCAAGATAACGGCAAATATTGACCCGAACCATAGGTCATGTATAGCCTTCTGTAAGGTCTGCTCAGGAAAATTCGTACGCAACCAGCCTTACCTGCACGTGCGACAGGGGAAGACACTACGCTTCTCGTCGCCTACGCAGTTCATGGCGCAGAGAAAGTCCACCATTGACGAGGCATGGGCGGGCGACATAGTAGGACTGCCAGACAACGGGACGTTCAAAATAGGTGATACGCTGACAGAAGGAGAGAAGATACACTTCCGTGGGTTGCCGTCATTCTCGCCGGAACTGTTCAAATATATAGAGAACGATGACCCGATGAAGGCTAAGCAATTGGAGAAAGGCATAAACCAACTCATGGACGAAGGTGTGGCACAGCTCTTCATCAACCAGTTTAACGGAAGGAAGATAATAGGCACCGTAGGACAGCTGCAGTTTGAGGTCATACAATACCGTCTGGAGAACGAATACAACGCAAAATGCCGGTGGGAGCCGATACATCTGTTTAAGGCGTGCTGGATAGAAAGCGACGACGAGAAGGAACTGGAAAACTTCAAGAAACGTAAGTACCAGTATATGGCGAAAGACCGTGAGGGGCGCGACGTGTTCCTCGCCGACTCGGGATATGTGCTGCAGATGGCGCAGGAAGACTTCAAGAACATACGTTTCCACTTCACATCTGAGTTCTGATATAAATATAAGGTGGGGAGAGTGTTCCTCACCCCAAAAGAAACAATACGTGTAAAGCCATGAGACAGACAAACAACCATGAGGATGCGTCCTTGGAACGTTATTTCCTTGAGATAGGACGTGAGCAGTTGCTCTCTCCGGAAGAAGAGAGGGAACTGGCAATAAAAGCACGCGAGGGAAGCAAAAGGGCACAGGACAAACTCGTAACAGCCAATCTGAGACTCGTCGTCTCTGTGGCAAAGAAATATCAGGGAAAGGGACTGAGACTTCCTGACTTGATAAACGAGGGCAACATCGGATTGCTGCGTGCTGCGGAACGTTACGACGTTTCACGAGGCGTTCCTTTCGCAGCATTCGCCACAAACAGCATAAGGCAGGCGATAGAACTCGCCGTAGCAGAACAGTCGAGGGTCGTTGTCATGCCTTCCGACGAAGTGGCGCAGATTAACCGTCTCAACGGATTGCGCTCGGCGTTTGAACAGGAGCATGGCGTGAAACCGAACATCAACGAGATGGCGGAAGCCTCAAGGATGACGGAGAGTGAGGTGAAGCACCACATGAAAGGAAGTGCAAGACAGTATTCCGTCGATGCGCCAATGCACTATGGGGCACCGGTCACTTTGCTTGACATCCTTGCTGCCGACGAGCCGCCAACAGACAATGAGACGGCGGTGATCGCTGCAAGAGAGGAGATAAAGAGGGTAGTGGCACTTCTCGACGACAGGGAGCGTAATGTGGTGAGGGCATTCTATGGCATAGGAGAGCCGGAGCAGACATTCGCTGAGATTGGGGCACGCTATGGCTTCTCACGTGAAAGGGCACGACAGATAAGAAAGAAAGCGTTGAGGCACATGCGTGCTAAGACGAAAAACAGGTTCTTGCGCTCGTATCTCGGAGAGTGAAAACAAGTAACCATAAACAGCTGTTACGAAAAAAACATTTACGACATTATGAGAAAGATTTTGTTTCTTGCCGTGCTGATGCTTTGCTCGCTGGGCGTTTCGGCAAAGGAAAAAAACAAGAAGGTGAAGCGCCCGGCTATACGCCCGGTATATCTTTATGCGGTATCTACGTCATTCAATGATACCGTGGCTTATGTCACTGATATACAGAGAGTGGATAGCGCATATATGGAGAAAAAACATATACTTGGCGGATTAAGGGATTATGTGCAACAGGTAGAAGCACACTACAAACAGAAAGGAGAGCCAAGAAGGCTGAATACCGTCTTCTTCAAGAAAGACAGAAAGAAAGCAGAGAAGAAATATGTTAAACTGCGTAAGAAATTCACAAAGATGGGCTACGCCATAAAAGCATTGCCAGAAGGTGAGTTCTCGTTCAAGTCTGTTTTGCCGCCGGAAGAAGAGTAGTGATGTTCAGAAGATTTTTCCGTCTTGCGGAATGGGCAATAGAGATAGCGTCCGATAAACCGCTCGACGATACGATAGAGTGTTACATACCTAATTTCTTGCCCTTCGCCATATCCGCAGACAAGGCTGCCGATACCCCGGAGCTGTTCTCGTTCGTACTTGACGACAGCGTTGCCGCACTCATAGACGAGTGCATGGAGCGTAGTGGGGTTTACGAGAATACCAACGGACAGATATATATACATCTTTCCGATACCAACGAATATACGTTCATCATCAAGGACCTTCATGGAGAACTCTGTGCGGTATTGAAATGCAATGCCGACTTCTCTGCCTACCGATGTGCCATTCTCGGAAATGCCGATGGCAGGATATATGGCTTGAGCAACGCTCTCATGCTTGCTTTCGTCCATTCTGGCTCACGTCATGACACAGTCGTGATACACGCTTCCATGATACGCCATGAAGGCTTGGCATATTGCTTTGTAGCGAAAAGTGGTACGGGGAAGAGCACGCAGTCGGCAAACTGGCTTAAGGCCATTCCCGACACAGACCTTATGAACGACGACAACCCGTTGTTGCGGATTCGTAATGGAGTGGTCATGAGCTATGGCTCGCCCTGGAGCGGAAAGACACCTTGCTATCGTGATGTGTCGGCACCGTTGGGAGGCATAATAAACATCATGCGTCACCCTACAAACTATGTAGAACCTTTGAAGGATGTCTTCGCTTACGGCAGGGTGCTGCCTTCTTTCTCTGCCATGAAGTCTGATGTGAGGAAATATCGTGAAGTATGTTCCGTGGTAGAGCGCATCGTGTCGTCTGTGGGAGTTTATAATCTTTACTGCACCCAATACCCTGAGTCTGCCATGGTTTGCCATGAGACGGTGACACGGACAAAGGAGAAACAAAACGTCACTCCTTAATTACCGGCATTTTGACGGTGGGGATCTGACCTTCGGCTCTTCCTCCTCTGGAGTCTCTGGCCAGAGGGAAGTTGTTAATACACCCACACACCACCACACACCTTTATACCACACAGAATTTCTTATCATGTCTAAAGACACTCAGCCTTCTGTCATAACCCCTAATCACCTGCCTTTCAGCACTCAGAAACTTTCTGCCTCTCTTGCTATGACGGAGATACGTGAACTGCTGAAAGCGGGCCATAGCGTAACCATACCCGTGCAGGGAAAGAGCATGTGGCCATTCCTGAGAGGCAATGGCAATAAAGCCATTGTTTCGGCAACGGAGGACATTCGGGTGGGAGACGCTGTGGTCTTTGAACTCTCTCCCGGAGCTTTCGTGCTGCATAGGGTAATAGCTCTTTCCGGTAATGACGTGTCGCTATGTGGAGATGGGAACACCACCGTAGAGCATTGCATGAGAAAAGATGTCGTGGCAAAAGTAAAGGCGTTTATAAGGACAGGAGAGAAGGAGCCGGTATTCCTCACGTCAAGGAAATGGAGGGCATACAGCTGGATATGGACAAGGCTGCGACCCGTGAGACGACCGTTGATTATCATGTATCGGGCGTATTGTAAGATATTTTAAAATAGGTAGGAGTACAAAAACTGTTTTTGCACACCTAATTTTAACTACTGACCGCATAATCCCTTTTTAATCATGAAGAAAAGACAAGGTATAGTATTAAGGAAAATGGGCGAGCAGTATTTCCTTATCTCTGAAGGTGAGGAGAATATTGACTTCAGCCGCCTGATAAGTCTCAGTCCTGTAGCACTCGATATATGGCAAGGACTGCCCGAGGATAGCGAGTTTTCTGTAGATGATATGACAGCCATCCTGCTTGCCGAATATGATGTCGATGCCGCTACTGCACAAGCTGACGTGGCAGAACTTGCCGGGCTGCTCATAAAGGCAGGAGTAATACTGGCATAGCTCATACAAATAAAGTTTTCGTACACCTACTTGGTAAAAAAGATAATCAATATGAAGGAAAACAGAATATGCAGCCTCTTCGGCATAGAGAAACCCGTCATACAGGGGGGAATGGTATGGTGCAGCGGGTGGCGTCTCGCCTCGGCAGTGAGCAATGCTGGTGGATTGGGACTCCTCGGAGCAGGCTCCATGCACCCAGAGACGCTCGTGGAGCATATACACCACATGCGTGAAGCGACAGACAAACCCTGGGGAGTCAACGTGCCGCTAATGTACCCGGAGATAGAACGTCTGATAGACCTAATCATTTCAGAAGGTGTAAGTATCGTGTTCACCTCCGCCGGAAGTCCTAAGCGATATACAGAGCGTCTCCACGCGGCAGGCATTAAGGTGGCGCATGTAGTGTCAAGCAGTATCTTTGCAAGGAAATGTGAGGAGGCGGGTGTCGATGCCATCGTAGCAGAAGGCTTTGAGGCTGGCGGACATAATGGAAGGGAAGAAACCACGACGCTCGCCCTCATACCTCTTGTGCGCCGTGCCACGACGCTGCCACTCATTGCTGCTGGTGGAATATGTTCCGGGCAGACAATGTTGGCGGTAGAGGCGTTAGGAGCCGAAGCCGTACAGATCGGCACACTCTTCGCACTTGCTAAGGAAAGCTCGGCGTCAGAACTGTTCAAACAGCGTTGCCTTGCATTGCCAGAGGGTGATACCATGCTTTGCTTGAAAAAGATTTCACCTACACGGTTAGTAAAAAACGCACTGTTCTCAGACATTGCTGAGGCAGAAAACCGGGGAGCGGAATCTGAAGAGTTGAAGGCTCTCCTCGGTAAAGCAGCGTCAAAGCGCGGTATATTCCTTGGAGACGTCGACAGAGGAGAACTGGAGATTGGGCAGGTGGCTTCTGCTGTACGCTCCATAGACTCTGTACAAGACATAATGTTGCGCATTGAGAAGGAATATCTTGAAACAAAGGAAGCACTAAGTCAGGGACCCTCTTTCTTCGCTCACGGTGCTTCCATTCCTTACTAAGTTTGCCATTCAGCCTTCTCCTCAGCTCTTGTGCTCGGGTAGTGAGGCAACAAAAATAAAAGAATCAGTCGGGTTGACCTATGACGGGACAGCCCGACTGTTTTTTATATGCCTTACTACGCATTCAAGTAGGTGGGCATCTGTTTCTGTGGCTTTTGTCAAGTCAAGACTTACGGCCAACATACCAATATCTGCCATATCTCCTGACTGACACCAGCACCAATACAAGTCATAACTTATGACCGACCTGTGCCATAACTTATGACCGACCTATGCCGTAGCTTATGACCGACCTGCTTTCCCACCTTCAGGAGTGGGCGGTATTTTTCCATAAGCATAAAGATATTTTTTTATAGGCATGAAAAATTATTTTTATAGGCATGAAAAATTATTTTTATAGGCATAAAAAAAATATGTCATCGGAACTTATTCGGAACTTAATCCGTTTCCTCCGTTTTAGTTCCGATGAGAATGCATCTCTGCAGAAGTAAAGGTTATAATTGAATTGTTGATGCTCTAAACTCTAAGCTCACTTCAGTGTTTTCTGTGGATTATTTTTCCCATTTTTCTTTGGCAGTTTCATAGATAAAGCTTACTTTTGCAGCCAGAAAGAATAATTCAGGAAGATAATCGGTGGAGACTTGACCTTAGGACACATTGTCTGTAAGGAAGTTTACAAACCACCTTATACGGAACGAGCGATATCGTGGTGCCTATCTCCTATTCCGAGAAGGCTGTCACGCTCTATCCCTCTGCAACTCTTAACAGAATAGAGGGTGCCAACCACGGTTTCAATGCCGCCAACCTTGGCAGCATGGGAAGCATGATGGGAGCATCCGCCGATTACGACTCTCAGGTTCTCCCTGTCGTGCGTGACTTCCTTCTGGGCAAGTGACAACACAAGAAACTTTCGGTCTCCTGACCGTGAACAAAAAAAGCGGCAATCAACTCCATGAAGTTATTGCCGCTTTTTTATATGGTTTTAGAAAGAGAGGCTTGCCTCTGCTTTCAAACGTTATTTATTTTACATTCCTCAGATTGACGACTTTCCTGTTGCCGATGATGAAGATACCGTTAGTGTCAGGTTCCTTCACCTTCACTCCGTTGACAGAATAAATGTCTTTTGAAGCTGCGTCGGAAGAAGCGTTGCTTATGCCTGTCGGAACGCTCAGCGTGAGCCGTACACGGTTGTGCAACGTTCCCTGGGCGTCAGAACTGAATGTGAAGTCCTCACAGATATTGAACGTCTCTCCTGTGGCGTTGTCAACAGCTCTGAGCTGTATGCGCTCGTCGTCCGTCGTACCGCCATGAATGGTGAGGAACAGCACCCCATTGATACATGACGCTATGCCACGGCATTCCTCGCCGGCAAAGGCTCCTACGGTGTATGCTCCGTTTACGATGTTCCCCGCCTTGTCGAAGAGGTCGGCGGTAAGACACATCAGGCTCGGATGAGCATGACAGTCAACGTTCCACAGCTCTGGTGTCACGACAGCCTCGCGCGTCTTTGTCGTCTCTGTGGCACACAGGCGTACATTATTATAATAGAACTTGTTTCCCGACATAGACTTATACTGATATCCCTGTCCCGGAACCATGGTTTGCAGGTTTCCTGTCCATGTGCCTTTCTCGTAGATAGAGTATCCGCTTTCGAGGTTTGTTATGATGTCACCCTCTTCCGGCGTAAGGTTTGCGAGTGCCTCAGTGAGAGTCATCTCCTTGTCGAGAGGATAGCCCATCCAGTTCCAGCCCTTGCTGAGCACCACGGCGTCGTTCTTCGGATTGAATATCTCACCGTCGAACTCCAGTTCCGCCGTGCCGTCGGTGAACACCTTCAGCGACTGTGTCGCAGATACGTCGCTGAGCTGTCCTATCCAACCTAATACCGGGTCGCGGTACATCTCCTCTACCTGGCTCAGTATGCGCATCACGCTTTCCGGCAGACAGAAGTTCTCTGCCTTGATGGCTATTCCGAAGATGTGTGACGACCAGTTCCAGCCTTTGCTCTGCGTCAGTGTGAAGTCCTGCTTCAAGGCTCGGAAGGTTACGTTCACCTCAACATCGTCCACGTCGTCAGCGAGCATATAGTTCAGCACGTCGTTTGACTCAGAATAATCCGTTCCGTTTATCGTCCACTTGTCAACGATATATCCGTTGCTTGGCACGGCAACCCATCTCAGCATCTCGTTGGAGTTGTATATACCGTCGGCGGAGCCGATGATCATTCCGTTTACAGGCGTCTGTACCGTGACGTTGTGTGTGACAGGAGTGAAGTACGCACGAATGTCGGCGTTTGCTGTTACGGTATAGTTGAGCACCGTTCCGTTGTTCTCCAGAAGCGTCTCGTCCTGTATGCGCTCTCCGTTCACAGTCCAGTATGCGAAGCGGTATCCGCTGTTTGCCTTTGCCGTGAGCTTCAGTGCTCCATGCTCGTATTCGCCCGTCGCCTTGTCAATGGTTCCGTAGGTGTCCTCCGGAGCTACGCAGATGTCGAGCATGGCCTTGATGGTGAACTCCTCGTTCCATTCTATCTTCGCTGTTCCCTCGCCGTTAGCCTTCGACACTTTCTCCTTAAGCTTGTCGAGCTGAATGGTGAAGGAGTGCTTGCCCGGAGCCGGTGTTACGTTCTCCAAGCTTACGGTGAAGTCCTGATAAGAGTCCTTCTTGATAATCTGGTCGCCCAGATCCTTGGTGTCATCGTCAATGGCAAGCATGGTGTACTGAGCGTAGAGATTCCTGATCTCCTTGTTGAACTCCACACGTATCTTCTTTACCGGAACGTTCAACGCCTCTCCGGCGTTCAGCTCCTTGCCGTCAGCGTCGAGGAGGTGGAATGCCGTCACCTTCAGCTTGTCGCCCGGACGAGCCTCATAGGTGAGGGTGTATGTCTCGCTCGTTCCGCTGATGTTGTCTGCGAAGTGCAGGAGGTTCTCGCTGAGCACGGAGTAATCTATGCCCACCGTGGTGTCCGTCTGCCAGAAATTGGCAGCCGATACCGTTGCTCCGTCACTCTTGCGCACCACCTTCGTGAGCACCATGACACCGTTTGTCGGGTCATGTATCTCACCGTAAACCCATCCGGCACTCTTTGCCGAGAGCGTGAGGGTGTATGTGCCGCTCGTTCCCGTCACGGTGCAGTCGTCAGAGACAATCTCCACCGGCAGCAGGTCGTTGGAAGCTGCTGTCATTACAGCGTCCGGCATACGGTTCTCGTCGTCGTCAGAGTTTATCAGGTAGCTGTCGCCCTGTGACAATGCCTCGACAGCGTATTCTATGTTTGCAGCATTCTCTCCCTCGGCAGGGTCAGAAGCCTCGGCGTCGTGAGAAGAGCGTATGCTGCGCACCAGTTCGTATATGCCGTCAATGCTTACCTCCATGTCGCCTCCTTCGTAGCTTACGCTGGTCTCGTCGGCTATCTTGCCCATGTCGGCGATATGTGCCGTCTCCTTTGCGTTATACATCCAGTGGAACGTGGTGCTCTGGTCTTTCGCTATGCCTTTTGACGCAGCAGAGGTGAAGTCATAGACACCTGCCTCGCCGTCGAGGGCGGAGTAGAGGCAGTTGTATGCCACCACCGAGCCGTCGGCATTTGCCACGACGCTGAAGTCGTTGTTACGTACCGTCACGCCCTCGACAGCCGCCGAACCGGTGTTGCGCACCTTCATGACCACTTCTGCCGGCTGGTTTCCGCCGAGGAAGTCACGCTGTACGAGATATGTCAGCGCCACCTTGCCTACCGGGTTCACCTTCAGCGTGAGACATGGCATCATCGCTGTGCTCTGCATGCCGCCCCAGAAGTATGCCAGCTGTCCTCCGAGGAGTATCTCTATAGCCCCTTCGGCAGCTATCGTAGCTTCCGGCGTGAACGTCAGGTGTATCTCCTTCTCGCTCTTTGCCGGTACCGTCGTCGTGGCGTCGGCAGCGAGAGTCACCATGTCGGTGAGCTCCTGCTCTTCCGTCTCTTTGTCCCAGGCGTTGTGTATGAAGCGTACCTTCGTCATGTCACGGTCGCTGTTGTTTGTCACCTTCAGAGTTGCCTTGACAGGTTGACCCGCCTTTATCTGTGACACCTCTTCGAAGGTCAGCGTGAAGTAACCGCCTACGGTGGGCAGATAACTGCCTGCCTCTTTCGTGTCTTCGCCTTCGGCTTTGTTTTCTGCGCCCCACTCTTCATCGTCGTCGTAAGTACCATCACCTCCGTCGTCATCTTTCTCCGGCTCCGGTATTACCGGCGACGGTTCCGGCTGCTCTGGCGACGGTGCTTCAGCCACCTTTCCTACGAGGTGCTGGTAGATGTCACTTTCCGAGAGAGCCTGTTCGGCGACGTTGAATCCGTACCACATCCTCATGGACGCTATCACCCTTCGCCTCATGTTCTCCGGGCATTTATAGCTTACGTTGAGCACGTAGCTCTCTCCCGGGTTGAGCATGGCAGGATATCCGTTTGTGACGTTCATGACGACGCCTTCAAGCGATGTCGGGAAGTAAAGCACAGGGGCTATGGCCACGCGGCTTCCCACGTTTGTCAGCACGATGTCCGTTGTGCCGGAGGTGCTGTTGAAAGCGTTGTCCTCGAACTGTGGCACCACGATTGCCTGTGGTGCTTTCAGGTCGATGTCAATCATCGGCACCATGGTGTATGAGTTGTCCTCAAAGTTCTGTGATGTCACGAAGTTTGTCAGCACGGCACGGTAAGGCAGCGTGAAGCTCAGCGCCTTGTTCTCGCCCGGTCCTACGTTCACGGTCTTCACCACAGCCACGTGGCGCAATCCCTGTATGCTGACTTCGTACGAGCCTTCTGTCATTTTCTGGCATGTCCACGAGCCCTGCTGGTTCATCATGCCGGTGAACACTACCTTTCCAGTGCGTGTATTCCTTACCTTAACGATAGCCCCAGCCACCTTCGAGAAGTCGTTGTTTGCCAGAGCGTAAACGTCCTTGGCTGTCACCGTGAGGTCAGAGAACTCGTCGCCCGTCACGGTGACGTTGACCTTTGCCGTTGCTGCCACGCCGTTTTCTGAGGTGACGTTCATCTGTGTGGAGTACGTACGTCCTGTATGCATGGTGCTGAGACATGTCAGCTGCATCCTGATTGTCGTGCTCTCGCCCGGCGCGAGTGACGGCAGTTCCTCAGGAGCCAGTGATGTCAGCCACCTGATGTCTGACGGTATGCTTACGTACAGTTTTCCCGACTCCTTAAGTCCGTAGTTCGTTATCTTCACGTCCACCGTACGGTTGGAGTTTATGAGTAGCGTGGTGTTCAGCGGAGAAGGGGAGATATATAGGTTCGCACTTGTAGCACGACATAGATAGCGGTACTGAAGACCTACCGACACGCCCTCGGCACATGCCGCCTTCACGGTGAAGGTCTCGTAGCTGCGGCTTGTCATAGCCACGGTAGGGTTGACTGTATATTCCACGTCGACATACCTTCCCGGGTCAATGGTGCCTGAGATGCTGCCAAGAGTCAGACGGCAGCCGTAAGGCAGTGCGGTATTCGTCAGCTGAATGCCGCTGATGGGTTTCGCCGAGAGGTTTCTGATGCGCAGGGTGCCTTTCTTGACGTAGTTCTCGTCGCATGTCAGCGTTGTGGTGTTGAGGTCTGTTATGCTCATGTTGTAGACGTTGACCTTGACGGTTTGAGCCGGGTCGGTTTGTCCGAGTGCTGTAGCCACTACGACCATCTCTCCGTATGCCGAACGGTCGACGAGCACCTGTGCCGAGAAGTTTCCGGCAGCGTCAATCTGTGTGTCGGCATAGCTGTTCTGTCCGCTGCTGGAGGCATTGGCAGGTGTCAGCCTTACCCTTACGGTTTGTCCGTTGAGCTTGCCTTCCATCTTGCCCACTACCTGGACGTATTCTCCCGGCAGATAGTCAGCCTTGTCGGTTCTGATCTCCTTCACGGCGAACGGTGCAGCGATAGAGACCTCCTCAAAGACGTTCACGCAGTTGTTGTTGACAGAGAACTCGTTTATGGCGTTGTCGCTGTTCACCACGGCATAGAGCCAGCGAGTGCCTACGATGTTCGGCACAGGAGCAGTGACAGCCACCGTCGTCTCGTCGCCGGCAGGAAGCTCCCTGCCAACGGTTGTGGAGAATATCGGCGTTGTGGAGACATAGCGTCCGAGGCGGCTTGCTGAAGCAAAGTAGAAGTCCACCTTGCAGTTGGCTGGCAGGGCGTATGTTCCTACGTTCCGAACTACGGCATTGAACGTTGCGTCGATGCCTGAGAACAGCTCGCCCTCATGGCTTACTGACGCTACGGCAGCGTCGGGGAGGGTGCGGTCGGTCACTCTGAGAGTCATCTGACCTTGTGCTATGTTTGCTCCGTTGGCTGTTATCGTGACATACCGCTCGTCGCCCTCTGTGGTGTTCTTGGCAGCAGAGACGGTGAACGTCGTCGAGGAATATCCCGACGGTATGGTGACAGTAGCCGGCACGGTGATGTCGGAAGCGGCAGACGAGAGACTTACCGTGAGGTCGCCGCTCAGCGACGGCACGTATCTCGTAACACCCATCTGCACTGTCGAGCCTTCTGCTATGCTCGTGCAGTGGGTGTAGAGTGCGAGATATGGCGACTCGTCGTCGACAATGGTCAGCGTGCCAGAGGCGTAAGCCTTGTCGGAGGATGGCGCATACTGGTTGTCGGCGTCTATATACGCTTCGGCTGTTACGCTGCATGTGCGTGTACCGTCAACCGCGCTGTTGTCCGTCACGCCGAGCGTTACCTCCACGCCGTTTTCTCCGGCAGGTATCTCAACGAGTGTCGCTGCCGGAGCCACCTCGCCTCGGCTTGTCTTTATCCTCACCTTCATAGCGTTGGCGTTTGTCCCTCCGCTGCGGCTTATCCATGCCGTCGTAGCAGAGTTGCCGGCGTTCTCGCTTACTGTCGAAGGCGAGAGGGTCATCTTCAGCGTAGGACGGTCGTTGTCCAAGAGTGTGAGATATGCGTATGAAGTATAATAGTCAGGAGCGGAAACGGAGAACCGCACGCTCTTGTCCAACTGCACGATGTCATCGTCGATGCTTGTGATCGTGATAGTCTTCGAGCTCTCGCCCTGTGCGAATGTTATGGCAGGGATGGCTTCGAAACGTGTTATGTCGCTGCATGCGACGTTCAGCGTGAGCTCGTCGGTAAGTTCACCGCCTCGTGTGATAGTGAGAGCTGCTTTATCTCCCTCTGTTATTTCCGTCTGTGAGAGGGCAAGGGTCAGCGGATTGCTGTCGTTGTCAATGCGGTTGATATGTATGGTCTTGCCTTCATATCCATGGGCGGCGTTTACTGTTATGTCGCCTTCCTTGGCTCTTACGATATTATCGTCAACAGAGTAAATGCAGAACGAAACCGATGCTGCTCCCTTGGGTATTGTTACTGTAGTCGGCAGGATATTGTAGTTGTTGCTGCCAGTGCAGAAAAGTTTATCAACCGACGATGTCAAGTCAAACTTTTCGCTCACGCTCCAATCTCCAGAACGGGTCAGTGTGAGTCTTGCATATCCGTATGTTCTTCCCTCATATACATTGGTGTCACTTGTTGAGAGATAGAGCAGCTTGTTCACAGTTGTATAGCCCCCGGAGTATCCAGAGTTGTTGCCTTGGTATGCTATAAGCTCTCCGCAACCTGATGCAGGAGTGATTTCCACATACGTCTTGCATTCTCCGTCGATGTGCATCGCAGAGGGCAGGATGGTGGTGTAGGTCATCTCTTTGCTTACTCCACCGGCGAGTGTGCCGCTGTCGCTTTGCGTGCCGATGTATGTCCTAACGCCTGTGGTCTCGTTTTCCATATACAACTTGGCTGTCCAGCCAGCCTTGGTGGCTCCGTCGCCTTGGTTTCTCACAGTGTAGTTGAACGTAGCCTTTTCACCAGGAGTCACTGCTGTTGCCGTAGGAGAAGTATAGATGTTCTCAACCACGAGGTCGGGGAGTCCCTCCGTGCTAACGGAGAAGGTGCTCTCGTTGCTCGTTTCAGTGGCGATGTTACGTCCTGCGTTGTTTGCGAGAACGATATTGCTTACGGTGATAGGGTAGGGTGTCGCTGTCTTGCCGTCGTCGTATGGCGACATAGGTATGCGCAGCAAGATGCCTGAGTTACCCTTCAGCTTCTTGTTCTCCATAGACGTGAGCATCACGGTGATGGTCTTTCCGCTGACGCTTGACGATACGGCATGACCGTTGGCACGGTTTGTCATGGTGACTATGCCGTCGGAAGGGATGCTGAACGGCAGTGTGACGTCAAACTGTGCCGCCACGATGTCGTCGTCGTTGTCGAGGTAGACAGGTATGTTTACCGTGCCTCCTACCTTGCCTACAACGGGCTCTATGTAAAGCCTGTTGTCTGCCTGCGTCTCAAGCGTCACGCCTCCCGTAAACGTCGCAAGGACGAGGGCGAAGAGGCTCAGAAGTCTGAGACATGATGGGTTTCTGAATCTTGAATGTGTCATATTATTGTTTGATCTTTATATTTGCTATCTGTTTGCCGTCAGCCTTTATGTTGAGTATATATACGCCCGGGGGAATGGTGCAGCTTATGGCTGTCTCTCCCGCTTCGAGGCGTTCTGTATGCTCCTGCATCAAGGTTATGCCGCTCGGTGTGGTCAGCGTGATGTCTACGTTGTCGAGGGCTGTCGGCGTGACGAGCGTTATGGCGTCGTTGCTTACCGTGACCTTCAGCGTAGAGAGGTGTTGCGGATGTATGGACGTCGGAACGTTGGAGAGCGTCACGCCAATTTCCTTGGCGTCCATGCCTGAGAGCATGGCTCCGGAAACCGTCGCTGCGGTGTTTGACATGCGTAGGATTTGTGTCGTTCCTGCCGGTATCGCCTTTCCCGTAGGAGAGTATATGACGTGGCGTGTTCCGGTAAGGGTATTCCGCGATGCCATCTGGAAGTCCTTGCGGCTGAGCCTCAGGCTCACCTCGTCGGTGGTTGTGCCTTCAAGGCTTACCTCTAAGGCTCCCACCTCGCTGTCGCTGTCGAGCCAAAGCCCCTCGCCGTCGGTGTAGAGCCTGCTGCAGGTCTCTGCCGTTGCCATTGCCGCACGGCGTGCCGCCGCAATATCCGGTGATATGTCGTTGTCGAGAATGATGTTCACCGTGCATACCACGTCCTGAACGTTTATGGCTTTGTCAGGATATGTATTTGCCGCCGACTTTCCGAAGAGTGGTATCAGCTGAGGCTTGAACACGCTGCTTATGGTTGTCTGCACGTCGAGGACGTCTGTCGCACCGCTCATGTCTGCATCGCCGTCCACGTATGTCATGACAGCCGGGTAGAGCGTGCCGTCTGACGAGCGGAGGAACACCTTATGGTCTTGCTCGTATTCGTAGACGTAGGGCGAGGAAGCCCACTGGGTGGAGTATGTCTTCTCTGTCCCGCTCTGTCCCGCAAGTGTGGCGTAATATGCCGTCGACTCCCTGTTGTCTCTCTCCATAATATATAAGGTTGAAGGCACAGGCTTGTTCTGTGAGAGGCTGTAGATCATGACGGTAGGGAGAGTGACGTTCTGCTCAGTGCTTATGAAGAACCTTACGGGACTTAGCTGTGACAGCTCGTTGTCGGTGCGGTCGGCAAACTGCTGTCCTTTGTTCAGTGAGGTGACAGAGGCAGGCAGTGAGGTGAGGCCGCTGATGCTGTTACGGCTGATGTTGAGAGTCTTCAGCTTTGTAAGGTTGCTGACGAACGACGTGATGTCTCCCGTGATGTTGTTGCGCGAGATGTTCAGGGATGTCAGTTCAGGGAGATACAGCGTATGCTTGCTGACGCTTCCGCTGAGGTTGTTGCCCTCCAAGGCTATCTCCTTCACGCGTGAATATCCCATGTCGTCAGGTTCGGAGAACGTCACGCCGGGGAAGTCGGTGGCTTCCATGTCCGTGTCCTTGAATGTCCACGGCGTTGTCCAGCTTGCGCCGTTGAAGGCATTGTAGAGGTTCTTGAGGGCGAGCAGGTCGTTGGGCTCTACCATGAATACCCTCACGACCTTGGTGTAGTTCACCTCGGCAGATTCTATCGTGGAGACTTTTCCTGCATCGTCGCCGAACATGATGTGGAACGTTGCGGTGAGCGTCTCGTTGTCGCTTGCCTTCGACATGATGTAGTCGGGTACGGTGAGTTGCTTCTCGAAGACGAAGGTGTTGCCTTCCGTCTCCACGTCTTCCGTCACCGCCATGTCTTCGCGCTCGTCCCACCAGTATTTATACCATGTCACCTTGCTGTTTCCCGAAGGCTTGTTCTTCAGGAACACCCAAGTCTTCGGGGTGCTGTATCTGCCACGGAGGTCTTTCAGACGGTAAACCAAGGTGTGGAGGCCGTACCTGAGTGTCGTAGCGTCAATGCTCAGGTTTATCTCACCCTCGCTGACCGTCACGTCCTTCACGCCGTTGCTGATGTTGTCAATCCAATACTCCACGTTAGACACCTTGTTGTCGATGGACTCGTCGCGGAGTTCCTCGCGGAGGAACATCCAGGTCTTGGGCATACTGTATCTGCCGATGACATCCTTCACTCTATAGTTGAGGGAGTGAAGACCAAGACTGTATTTAGATGCGTCAACCACGAAACTGATTTCATTTCCGTCTGTTTCGATAGTCTCCACACCGTTGCTGATGTCGTCAATCCAATACTCCACGTTAGACACCTTGTTGTCGATGGATTCATCGCGAAGTTCTTCGCGCATGAACATCCATGTATATAGTGGGCTGTATCGTCCTTCGTTGTTCAGAAGGCGGTAGTTGAGCGTGTGGAGTCCCTCGCTCACCTCCGCGGCTTCTACGGTAAACGCCACTTGCGAGCCGTTCACCGTAAGCTCTTTTTTCTCGTTGCTGTCAATCCAATACTCTGCTTTCACCACCTTCACTTCCTCGTTCTGTGGCAGTGCCCTGACTATGAAGGGCCAGGCGAGCGGAGTGCTCCAATTGCCCTCACTGTCTTGGAAGCGGCAGTAGAAGTGGTGCAATCCCTCGCTGCATCCCTCAGGGTCGATGGTGAGCTGCAGTGTCTGCTCGCTCTGTCCGTTGAGGTTGCCGGAGGAAAAGAGCGTCCCGATATTGTCTATCCAATATTCATATTTGGCGAGCGTCCTTTCCTGGGCTTGCGCCTGTGACAGCAATAGAAGAGCAAGGAAAGAGACGATACCTCTTTTCTTCTTTATTGCCATATCTTAATCTTTTTTATTCGATAGTGTATTATTCCGTTGGCTCCTCTACCGGATTATCTTCTGGTTTCTCTTCCTTTATGAGAGTCTCCTCCGTGCTAACGGTAATCTTCACGTTCAGCTTACCGTTGCTGTCTGTCTTAGAGTCAATCTGCTTGCTTGTGATACGAGGTATGCTTGGATAGGGCGAGAAGCCCGAGCCGCCAGTGATGCCGACGGGAGTGCCGTCGTCGCCGAGCATGCCGAAGGAGTCAGTTTTGTATTTACCATTATAGATATCACTTGATGATATATATACGGACTTATCTCCCGAATTGGTATTGCCATTGTTTAAGCAACCATCATAAAAATATTCTTTATAGGTATAATTAGTATAATTATTACTATATGTATATGAAGTTATCCTATAGAAATAATTATTGTAAAATTCTGAAGGACTATAAAAATATTTTTCTGACGTTCCATAATCATGAATATCCATTCCTAACACACAATTTTTGTATATAGCATAAGGTTGAGCAATATTCGAATTACCGCATTTAGCGAAATAACAGATATAACAATTCGTTATATATGCAATATGCTCAGGAGATTTGCTATTTCCAAAATATTTAATAGTACTATTCTTTAAACAGTAGTTTCTGCTGGTTGGCATTGCATACTCACAATTAATGACACACTGGTCTATCAATGTGTTTGTATGTACAGTATTGCTGACATAATATAATGTATTGCCAATTCTACATCTTTTTATATGGCAGTTGTTTATATTTCCAAGATAAACATCAGTAAAATATATACCCTCTAACGTAACATTATCAGCATTGACGGTAGTGTTAGCCAAATATGTCTTCTCATACCCTTCCACGTCAAAAGCCATATTGCCAATCACCGTTATCGACTTCTCGATACTTGATACATCATTGAACTGCCCCTCCGACAGAGTTATCACCGCCCCATCTTCTGCGGCTTTATACGCATCTACAAAGGCATTCACTCCGTAGAATGCCGTCATGGTCTCTCCTTGCTGCAGTGTTGCAGTGAGACCTTCTGCCATCATCTTCATGCTGCAAAGAGTGATGACAAAAAATAATAGTGTTCTCTTCATAAATGTTTACTGTTTTTTGGGAGGGGCGGCAAATTGCCGCACCCTCATTTCTCTAAACTTTATTATCTAAGCTCCGATCTCAAAACTCTAAGCTCTAAGCCCTAATCTCTAAGCTCTAATCTCACTTCTTCACAACCTTATTGTTGCTTATTCGTTTTCCATTCTCGTATATACCTATTATATATATACCAGATGTGAGGCGGTGGTTAATAGTCGTCTCTCCCGCTTCGAGGCGGTCGCCCTTCCATACTGCTGTGTTGATGCCGCTTGTCGTGGTCACTACCACCTCAGCGTTGTTTATCTCGCGAGACGATGTTATGACTATGCCGTCGCCGTTGAGCCTTGCGACGACCTTGCTGCCGCTCTCTACCGACTGTATGGCTGTCGGCGTAACACCTATGGTGACGTTGAGAGCCTTGGCGTCAAGAGATGACAGGACTGCCTCAGCCACCTCACCGTAGTTGTGGGAGAGGCGCAGGAGTGCTGTCGTGCCTGTCGGTACGGTCTTGCCCGTGAGGGAGTAAATGATATGACGTGAACCGCTGTCGGTATTACGTGACGCCATCTGGAAGTCGTTACGGTTCAGGGCGAGGCTCACCTCGTCGGAGCTGACACCACGGAGGTCAAGCTCTATGGCTGCAACCTCTGCGCTATTGTCTATCCACAGGCGTTCGTCGCTGATATAGAGGGTGTTCGTGCCGGCATTGTCGGCTGTATGACGTGACAAGAGAACCGGCTGGTCGTGGTTACCTGTCTCGGCAGGTGTCTCAATGCTTACTGTCGCCTTGCCGAGTACGATGTTTACCGTGCATACCACGTCCTGAACGTTTATGACGTTGTCAGAGAAGGTGTTTGCCGCCGACTTGTTGAAGAGGTACACCACGCTCGGGCTGAGCACCTTGCTTATCGTCGTCTGAACGTCGAGGAGGTCGGTATATCCGCTCATGTTGGCATCGCCAACGACATACTCTATCGTGGCAGGGTAGATCGTGCCGTCGGAAGAGCGGAGGAAGACGGCGTGCTGCTGCTCGTAGTCATAGACGTACGGGTTGTTCACCCACGACGTGTAGTACGTGAACATGTTCTTGTCGTACGCCTGCAGCGTGCCGTAATAGTCTTTGGCGTAAGTGTTGCCACGCTCCATGATATACATCGTTGCGGCGAGGTTGGAGTTCGTCGGCAGGTCGTATGTCATAATGGAAGGCAGCTTGACCTTCTGTTTCTCGCTGATGTAGAACGCCAGAGGACTGAGGTCTGCGAGGTATTCTGACGATGCTCCCGTGAGCTGTCCGCCCTTGGAGAGCGACGTCACGGACGACGGCAGGGAGGTGAGGCCCGTCAGGAGGTTGTAGGAGATGTTAAGACTCTTCAGCGAGGAAAGCCCGCGAACCATCTCCGTGGCGTTGCCCGTAAGGCTGTTGCCGTAAAGGCTCAGCGTGGTAAGGAGTGGGAAGTTCAGCGCAAGGCTGCTGATTTTTCCTGAGAGGTTGTTCTTGCTGAGGTCGATTTCCTGAACGCGTGAATATCCCATCTCGTCGGCTGTGGCGAATGTCACGCCGGGGAAGTCCGACGCCTGTCTGCCGTTGCTCAGGAAACTCCATTTCCTCGTCCAGTTGTCGCCACCCATGGCGTTGTACATATTCTTCAGGTCGAGGAGGTCGTTAGGGTCAACCTGGAAGCCGATATATTGATACAGCGTTCCGTTGATGAGGATCTTGATGTTCGTCGTGACGATATGGTTGGCGAAACCTATTATTGTTGCCACCACTGTCTGCACTTCTGTGGCATGTGCCGCAGCGAAGGCTGGCGACAAGGTGATATTGAATACCGCGTTGTTGCTTGCCTTCATATAGATATATGCCTTTGCCATTTCGAGTGCCACGGCGGAGGTCTGGATATATCCGTATGTCTCGTCGTTGAGAGCGATGTCAAACTGCTGGTTCTCTACGGCAATCTCCGTACCTGGCATGATGCTTCTGATGCTCAGGGCTTTAAGGAATTCCCCAAGCGAGTTGTATACATCATTTACAATATCCAGCGTAGCCGTATTGTCAAGCTGTCCCTTAATGATAGGAGTCTCTGGATATGTTAGCTCCGGCTCTTCCTCGCCCTCGCGCTCCACAAACAGTCCAGACTTTCCGCCCTTGACGTAAGGAGAAGAGCCGCCGAAAGCACCGCAGTCAGTGCCGTCGGTGGAGTAGCCGATACTGTAACCTACTGGAGTGTAATAATCCTCGGAGCTGGCATTGCCTGTGCAGGTGATGATTTTCTCCAGTGTCTCGCATTTTTGTTCATCTCCAGTATTACATGTGTTGGAGACGATATTCTTGTCGTATTGGTTGTCAAGACAGTTGTTCACTGGAGCTGACGACAACACGCTGTTGAAAAGGACATTGTTCGTAATTGTTGAATTATTTACATTATACAATGCGTAGTCGCCATTTACAATAGTGTTATGGTTAAGAGTCATTTCCTCGAAGTCGGAAATCTTACCTCTTATGATATTGTTTGTCAACGTCCATTCGTAAGAATTCTCATCGCCAAAACCTTCAATACTGCCACTGATAAAGCAAGAATGTATGGTGCAATTAGAGTTTTCATTGCTCGTCTTGTTTCCGTAAATCTGATAAATGCTGCAATTGCTAATATCAATATCATTCTCGCAGATATAGGCATATGCTATAGAAAGCCCCACGACTTTGGCTTTTGCGGCATTTACGTATAATTCCTTGACGCTTGCGCCATTACCGTCATATCCAGGACCAATGACATTCACGCTCTTCGTGATAGTAGCGTCTGATAGATTCGTTCCTCTCTCAATATAAAGCGTATGTCCGTCCTGCACTCTCTCATCAGCCATAGCTTCATTTATGCTATGGAAATCCACCCCAATATCCGTCCTGTCGCTGATGCGCCATTCCGTTTTTGCAGGCTCTGCAATAGGTTGGAAGTTAGTGAATTCTGACCAATACTGAGCAGCCTTGTATGCCTCTATGCTTGAAGCAGGGACATATACAGGGATTGATTTGTCAACTCCATAGAAAGTGTAGTGGTATAAAAATGGTGGCTCTTTAGCTAAACAATATAAGTTTTTTAGATTATTGCAGTAATTGAATGCATTATAGCCAATAGTCTTAACTGTTTCTGGTATTGTTATTGACGTTAATTTACAGCCATAGAAAGCTGTTTGTAATAATTCTGTTACAGTATTAGGTATGACATAATCTCCTACCTTTTTCGGTGCACATTGTATAAGCTTTGTTTTTTCTTTATTGAAAAGAACATTGTCCTCTGATGTAAAGTATTGATTGTTAGCGTCAACAGTTATATAGGACAACTCATCGCATGCTTGTAAAACATTGTAATATATAGATTGAACTGAAGCAGGGAAATGAATCTTCTCTAATCGATAACAGTTAAAAAAAGCGTCCACCTCAATTTTTATTACAGAGTTAGGTATTGTGATTTCAGTTAGAGAAAAGCAATACATAAACCCAGAAGCACAAATCTCTTCAACTCCGTCAGGGATGTTGAATATTCCTGCTGTTGCCATTGGACATCTAACCAGTTTCTTCATATCCTTTGTATATAATACGCCATCAATATCTGTGAACCAATCGTTGTTGGTGTCAACAGTAATTGCGGATAGTTTTTTGCATCCGTTATAAAAAGCTCTTGGTTCTATAGTATTAACAGTTGCAGGAATTTTTACAGTCAAAAGCTGACTGCAATTATAAAAAGTACTATTGGAAATAGTTGTTACTGTATATACCTTTCCGCCGTATGTTACAGTAGCTGGAATGGTGACATCGCCGGAATATGAAGTACTTCCTTTCACCACTTTGGCAGTTAATGAACTTGAGTCTAAAGTGTAGTAAATTCCATTTATCAACGTCTGTGCCCCAGCGTTAGCCACTGTAGCGAGCATAATGACAATCATAGCAAGCGTACGCCTGAGGTACGGCGGTATGCTTACTGTCTTTAGTGTTGCTATTGTCTCTTTCATCTTTATTTAGTTTTTTATGTTATTATCTTGTAAAAGAGAAGCGTGTCTGTGTCTTCTCCTCTCCCTTGCTGTTCCTGCAATGTGAAAACATGCACAAAAGTACAAAAAAAACTTTTTACCGACACAAATAACAAAAGGCAAATGTTGTAAAACTGTGCAAATTTAACTCGCGTTAACGGTAAAGTGCCGTTTTCACACCCCTTAGAAACATCTTTGCAACGTCTTGTAGTTCTTTCCACGTAGGAATGTTTAATGTACAATTTTAATTTATAATTTACAATGAACAAAATATTAATAGCAAAGGATGAACCTGTTGGCGGAATTGAAAACCGCCTAAATAATTGATAAATATTATGTTTAAAAGTTGTGCATCTCGTTGATTTTTAGTAACTTTGTGGTGCCAGATCAACATGGTTACTTATCACTCGTTATGCACAACTTGTATGCAAATTTCGTGAAAATTCTTGAGATATGCAAGGATTTCTCCAAAGATTTAGTCAATGAACGTGGCAATTAACCTCGAAGGGGTGTTGTTCCCCATTTCTCAGACCTTGAAGTCGTATCACTTAGTTGAACCGCAGAACACATGAGTATCGACAGCGAAAACCTTCTCTTCGATAGGCTAAAGGATTATTCTGCCGAGATGCCTAACCTCATTTCCCGACGTCAGTACAATGACCGAAGGAAGTTTACCCGAAGACTGTATGAAAAGATTCGCAAGCGCATAGCCGATAAGATGGATGGAGCCGAGGAATACTTCTGTGTTGACTCGAAACCTATTGAAGTCTGCCGCCTTGCCAGAGCATCAAGATGCACGATGGGAGCTACAGATTATTCTTCTGCTCCTGCCATGGGCTACCGTGCTACTCAGGACATGTATTACTTCGGATATAAACTCCACGCTGTCTGTGGGTTAAGTGGAGTCATACACTCCTATGACATGACGCCTGCCAATGTCCATGACATCAATTACATGAAAGATATCAAGTTTGAGTTCCATGATTGTAGTATCTTTGGTGACCGTGCTTATATCAGTGCAGAACTGAAGCAGGATCTGTTTTCTTCGGTAGGCATAAAACTGGAGGTTCCTTATCGCCTCAACATGAAAGACAGGAAGCCGACATTCAAGCCTTTCGTTAAGGCAAGAAAGAGAATTGAGACTAACTTCTCTCAACTCTGTGACCAGTTTATTATTTTCCGCAACTATGCAAGACAAAAAGCAGGACTGTTTACTCGCATCATCGGGAAGATTAGCGCCTTTACCGTTCTGCAATACATCAATTATATTAATGAACGCCCAATAGGCAGAGTTAAATATGCGCTAAGTTAATTCAGCCAACGTTTTTTTATACACTATTATAGCTTATATCCTACACCTCCTCATCATATTCACTCTC
>CALZUQ010000012.1 GCA_945829425.1 uncultured bacterium
GCACTTATTCGAGTATAGAGCGTGTCTTCATCACGGGCGTAAGTCCCGTAACCCTCGATGACCTCACCAGCGGCTTCAATATCGGCACAAACTACTCACTCGACTATGGCTTCAACCAAATGGTGGGCTTCACCGAAGAAGAAGTGCGCGAGATGCTGACATACTATTCGCAGCATTATGAGTTCAACCACACGATTGATGAACTCATCGAGATAATGAAGCCGTATTACGACAATTATTGTTTCTCGGAAGACGCTTACGGAGAGACTACGATGTACAACTCCAACATGGTTCTCTCGTTCCTTTATAAATATATAGACAACAGGTGTCGATTGCCCAAGAGGATGCTTGATGAGAATATCCGCGTTGACTACAACAAGCTGCGTATGCTCATCCGCAAGGACAAGGAGTTTGCACACGATGCCTCCATCATCCAGACATTGGTGTCGAAAGGCTACGTGACGGGAGAACTGAAGGAAGGATTCCCGGCAGAGGACATCGCCGACAACGACAACTTCATCAGTCTGCTCTACTATTTCGGCATGGTGACTATCGGCGGATTCTATCGTGGAAAGCCTAAGTTCGTCATTCCCAATGAAGTCGTGCGCGAACAGGTATATACTTATCTTCTCGACAACTATCACGACAACCATCTCTACACCGACATGGATGAGCTGAGTCGATTGGAGGAGAACATGGCATACGATGGCGAGTTCAAGCCATTCTTCCAGTTTATTGCCGACAGCATATATACCTTTGCCTCGCAGCGCGACCGCCAGAAGGGAGAGTCCTTCGTGCATGGCTATACCCTCGCCCTTACAAGCCTCTGCTGCTACTACCGTCCCATCTCCGAGCTTGACAACCAGAACGGCTATGCCGACGTCTTCCTCCGCCCACGGTGTGAGATATTCAAGGATATGGAACACTCGTATATCATCGAGCTGAAATATCTGAAGAGCAATGCGACGGAGGCTGACGTTAATGCCGCTGTAAAACAGGCCGAGGCTCAGGTCTGCCGCTATGCCGAAACGGTGAATGTTAACGACAATATCGGCCATACCCAGCTTCACAAGGTATATGTAGTATATCGGGGAGTGGAAATGGTGGCATGCGATGAAATCAAACCGAAAGACTGAAAAATTTGTTGTATAGGAAGAATGCCCCTGTGCCAACGCCATCAAAATCCACTAATAATGTCGCATATATAACTTTTTCCAGTTTTGACTGAAACTTTTTCCGTTTTGACCAACGCCTTTCCTCTTTTTCAATTAATTTTGCAGCAAATTTTGATAACAACTAAAAAATCTAATCAATAGAAGACGGTGGCGACACCTCGTCAGGAGGTATCTACTCAATAGACTAAATACGAGTGAACATGAACTGGGGACGCGGGCAGAATGCCCACGTCCCCAGTATCTGTATATTCCTTTTAATATAAAAACGTCCGTTTTGTTTGGAGATATGAAAGAAAAAGATTAACTTTGCATCCGAACAACAAAACGCACTCGAATATGAAGTACCCTATAGGAATGCAAAGCTTCGACCAAATCCGTGAAGAGGGATTTGTGTATGTTGACAAGACGGCGCTGGTGTACGACCTTGTCACTCAGGGAAAGATCTATTTCCTCAGTCGCCCCCGCCGCTTTGGCAAGAGTCTGCTCCTATCGACTCTCGAGAACTATTTCTTAGGACGCAAGGAACTCTTCCGTGGCCTTGCCATCGACTCGCTTGAGAAAGAGTGGGCGGAATATCCCGTGTTTCATATTGACTTTAACGCCATTAACTTTACAAAACCAGGAACTTTGGAAATGACCTTGGATAAATTTCTTGAGGATGGCGAGAAAAAGTTTAATATCAATCCCAATACGCCAGAGCCAGGCCTGCGTTTCAATGATATTTTGGAGGCTGCCCACGAAAAGACCGGCAGACGTGCCGTGGTTCTTATTGACGAATACGACAAACCATTGCTCGATGTGATGAACACAGGTATACCTTCGCCAGTTGTAGAGGGAGATGTAAAGACGCTCGAAGACTACAACCGCAACATATTGAAGGGCTTCTACAGCGTGTTCAAACTTGCCGACAGACACTTGAAGTTCGTGATGCTTACAGGCGTGACGAAGTTCTCGCAGGTCAGCGTGTTCAGCGGCTTCAACCAGCCGAAGGACATAGGCAATGACTCCAGATACGATGCCATTTGCGGCATATCAAAGGACGAATTGCTCTCTGTGTTCAAGGAACAGATAAGGGAGTTGGGCGAGGCTAACGGTATGACTGAGGAAGAAACCATCGCCAAGCTCAAGCGCAAGTACGACGGCTATCACTTCAGCAAGGGCATGAAGGACATTTTCAATCCATTCAGCATACTGAATTGCCTCGATTCAAACGATTTTCAGAACTACTGGTTCTCTACCGGCACTCCGACATATCTTGTGCGTCTTTTGTCTGACAACCATGAGAATGTCAATGAATTGGCAGGCAAGTATTATCCCGCTGCTGAATTTGTTGATTATAAGGCAACGAAGCAACGGCCACTGCCGATGCTCTACCAGAGCGGTTATCTGACCATCAAGGGATATAACGCACGTAGAAACACCTATCTTCTTGATTTCCCCAACGAGGAAGTGAGAAGCGGAATGGCATCGGCTCTTGCATCTGACTATTTTGGTGACAAAAGCCGTCCTTCGACATGGCTTGATGACGTAAGTGACTCATTGGAGGCTGGCGACCTCGAGAAGTTCAAACTCCAGCTCACCGCCTTCCTCTCCAACATCTCCTATCGCTTCCAGCGCAAGGATGACGCGATGGAGTGCGAGCGTCATTTCCAATACACGTTCTATCTCATCATGCTGCTGCTCGGCAAATACAACACCTATATAGAGAAGGAGACGAGCCAAGGGCGTATTGACTGCATACTCGAATGTCCCGACTACGTATATATCTTCGAGTTCAAGATCAACGCCACTGCTGAGGTTGCCTTGCGGCAGATAGAGGAAAAGAAATACGCCCTGCCATACGCAGCCGACAAGCGAAAGATATATAAGGTGGGAGTCAGCTTCTCTTCGGAGACAGGCACGGTGAACGATTTTGACTATTCGCCAAGGTAGCAAGTAATCTTGTCCGCTATTGCAAAGCTGATTAGCACCTTTATAATGGACAATGAACGAATTTACCAGTGCGAATACCACTTTTTTCCGTTTTGAACGGTGTTTTTCCGTTTTGAACGATTGTTTTCCCGTTTTTTCTTTCCTGTTTCCTTTTTTTTCATTAATTTTGCAGCAGATTTTTTTGATAACAACTTAAATATCTAATAAAATGAGCATGAATAGATTCTTTATTATTTGTAGCCTCCTCCTTAGCTTAACTGGGGGGGGATAATGTAATTCAGGCGGCTGAGTCGTGGAATTATCCAACAAAAAAGCCGGAAAATCCTTTCGGTGGTGGTGACGGTTCATGGTATGACCCATACAGGATTAATTCTGCCCAACAACTTGCCAACCTTGCCTATCTTGTGAATGATGGGGAGACTTTCGAGGGGCGTTATTTCATTATGACCAATGACATCTCACTCAACGGTCATAAGGTAATAGACAGTAATGGTACAGGACTGTTGCAAGAAACCAGATTCTATACCGAATGGATACCTATAGGAGACCAGGGGTTTCTAAGGAATGGAGACACTTTCAATGGAAACTTCGATGGTCAAGGTCATACCATAAGCGGATTGGTGCGTTTTACCAAAAACGAGAGATGCGGACAGGGATTGTTCGGGCATACCGAGAATGCATACATCAAAAACATCAAGATGGTGGATTGCTTTATAGGCGATGAGGATCCTGAGGTGTGGTCGAATTTTGGATTAATTTGCGGCATTGCTGATAATACCACTTTCACGAATTGTACTGTTTCCCAATCTGCCATCACTATCCATGAAAATGAGTGCAACTGTGTTGGAGGCTTAGTGGGAGGAACCAATAGTGCCAAAAAAAATATCATTTCAAATTGTTCTTTTGATGGTAATATCACTTTTATAGCGGATGATTATTTTGAACTGGAAACCAGTGCATTCTATATTGGTGGAATTATTGGTATATCAAGCTATAATTCTGTGGTAAAAAATTGTACTGCAAATGGCAACATAAAAATCCAAAACGACCACGGAATTAACAAAATAGAATATTGGGTAGGAGGAATTGCCGGTACTACAGCTCGTGATGGGTATGTAAGTGGTTGTCAGTGTTCAATGAACATAGAGATTTTGTCTCCCGAACATTTGCTTGACCGTGCCAGCGTCTGTGGTATTTCATGTGGCAGATACATGACTGTTAACAATTGTGCATATCTGGGGGAAATATATATAGGAGAAGGATTTCATAAGGCGAGAATAGGACAGTTAGATGTCTTTGGTATAGGAGAAGGTAAGGTAAATGGAAGTGCGTTCTATGGGTATTTTTGCGTTCTTTGCAAGGACTGCAAGGAGACCAACATAGCAGGTATTACCAAAAATAATGCTATCGGTAATGATTACAAGCAGAATGTGGTTTATTCCGACGACAATTTAGTTAGATTTGAAACCAAACCCAGGATTATGAATATCGACAGGGTTTGCTGTACGGTTGAAGATGGGAAAAATCATCGGGACTATTACTATTTAAGTATAGTGGACTACTCGTCATTACTGGATTGCGCACATTCTGAAAACAAGGAATTATACTCCAAAACACTCAATGAACTAAAGGCTGACGGTTTCATCAAAACACTCAATACCAATGCCGGCAGCAGCCTTTGGGGCAAACTGACAGGAGTGAGCAATGAGAGGCTCAACGGACTGCCCATGCCTCTCGCTTGCGGAGGTGAAGTGACGGAGCTGACGGGTAGCGGTACGGCAAATGACCCATACCTCATTGGCTACGAAGCGGAACTGAGGGTTTTGCAGGAGATAATAGCCAACGGCACACACACCACAGAAGGCAGATATTACAAGCTCGCCAACGACATCTATATGAGCAGCAATCTGATGCCTGCTATCGGTTCTCGTGATTATCCTTTCAAGGGCACATTCGATGGTGGCGGTCATGCCATTGTGGGTATGGTGGCAGAAAAGGGATGCCTGTTTGACTATCTTGCAGGCACGTTGAGGAACCTTGCGCTCGTTGACTTCAATGCGGCTGAAGGAATAGATGAAGCGACTCCGCTGGCAAGAACCATTGGGGGTAAATATGAGGAGGCGGGAACAGGGTCGTCTGTTGAACATGTGGGCACCATCGAAAACTGCTATGTGTCAGGCGACTTGAAAATTACGCCAAAAGAAAGCAGTAAATACTACAATGGTATCATCTGTGGTATTTGTGGCACTGTGTATGACAAAGGAAAGGTAAACAACTGCTATTTTAAGGGCTCCTTGGAAGTGGCAAAAGCTATTGACTTGACAAAAACAACCTATGTCTTCGGTGGAACCGGTTGGGTGTTTGGTGAGGTCAGCAACTGCTATGCTTCCTATACATTGAATAATAATGATATGGTTGTCAGGTATGATGGTTTCAGTAGCACGTCGTCAAATTCTACAGGGCTACATACGATTACAAACTGCTATTATGTCCGCACCGACCAATCAAATACTACAAATGGAGAATATTTGGCTTCCGAGTCGGAACTCAATGCCAAGTTTAGTGAAGTAAGTGGTTGGAGCCAAGGTCTCTATCGCCCCGTGCTGACAAGCGTGAAGAGCTATGCGGCAACATTCCCTGACAATAGCGAAACGAAGTATCTCGATGCCGTTCCTGAGCCAACGCCTACTTCCAACTACATAGTGAATATAACGGCTGGTAGCGACCCATATGCTGACAAGTTAGTATGGCAATTGCCGAACACGGCGGTATATGTGCCAAGCGAGAATACCGACTATATACTCAACTGCACCCTCGACCCGTCGGCAGACTTCAAATACAACCCTACATCAGGCACAACAGCCACCAAGGGACAGCTGCGCTACGACCTGAAACAGACAGAAAAGGGATACCACATGGTATGCCTTCCTGGCATTGTGGAGCGCGATGACCTTCCGGAAGGCGCAAAGGTGATGATAGTTGGAAAGATACAGACGGTGGACAACACGGAGCAGGTGAACGTGGTGATGGTCGATACCATACCAGCTGGAGTGCCTTGCATGCTCTATGTTCCAACGACAACAGTGACAACTGGAACAACAATACCTCTTGTTATGCGCAGCGGCATAGTATCTCAGCCTACAGAGGATGCAAACTATAGCAATATGAAGGGAACATTCTCTGCTACGACTGCCACAGACGCTTGCGTGACAGCCAAGTACAGCAATGGTGAGACTCTGCCTGTATTTGAGAAAACAAGCGGCTCAACATCAGTACAGCCTTTCACCGCATGGCTCGCAGGTGCAACGGGAGCCAATGTGCAGATAGTTGACTATGTATTGCTTGACGAGGAGAACGAGGCAATGACAGTTACTCTGGCAGACTTGAATAGCAAAGAGACAAATCTCAAGATGCGTCGAGCATTGAAGACTGGTCAGTGGAACACCATCTGTCTGCCATATTCTTTGACATCTAATGAGATTTTAACGTTGTTCGGCAGCGGCACTAAGGTAGAGGCGTTCAGCGGCTTGGAATATAACAGTGATACGAATACCTACACCTTGAAGTTCACTGCTGCTACGGAAATGACAGCCGGCACACCCTATCTTATTAAACCTTCGACAGCCGATGCGGACAACATCTTTGATATCAAGGACAAGATGATAACATGCACATCAGAGACATACGTGCCGACTGGCAAATCTCAAAACGTCACGACATCTCTTGGCACAACCAGCCTCACCATGCAGGGCGAGTACAACCACCGCATGATTACTCCCAACGAGGCAACCAACGGCAAGTCACTATATGTCATCAGCGGCGACAAGATATACTATGTCAATTCAGACGTTGAGATGAAGGGCTTCCGCTGCTATTTCGTGGCAGAGGATGCTGCGGGAACAAGCGGCACAAGCATGTTCAGCAACGCCCGCGTGCAGCATTATGACGGTTCAACCACTGACCTCCGCCTGATAAAGGCAGAGTCAACAGGCGATGCCGATGCAGTGTACGACCTCCTCGGACGCAAGTGTGTCGAGCAGACAAAGGGCGTCGTCATAGAGAACGGAAAGAAAAGAATAATCAAATAAAAACGAAAAAAGATATGAAGAAAACTTATATAAAGCCTGAGATGCAGGTATTCGAGATTGAAAGGCAAGTAATGCTTGCAGGTAGTGTAAACGCTACAATTGATGATAATGAATACATCGATTATGGTGGCAACACTTCGTCAGGAGGTATCAACTCAATAGACTAAATACGAGTGAATATGCACTGGGGACGCGGGCGGAATGCCCACGTCCCCAGTATCTTTACATTCCTTTTATTAAAAATGTCGAATTGTTTGGAAATGTGAAAGAAAATAGGTAACTTTGCCGCTGAATAAAAGACATCATGATACAGAAAAAGTTTGTGAGATATGGAAACGAAGCAACTGAAGCGACTGCCCGTGGGCATACAGACATTCTCAAACATCGTTGAGGACGATATGCTGTATATTGACAAGACAGAGTATATCTGGAACATGATACACCTCAGCAAGTATATCTTCCTGAGCCGCCCAAGGCGGTTCGGCAAGTCGTTGCTTGTCTCTACGCTGCAGGCGTACTTCGAGGGAAGAAAGGACTTGTTCAAGGGACTCTTCATCGAAACCGTGGAGAAGGAATGGACGGAATATCCCGTGCTGAGATTCAGCATGGCTTCGGGCAAGCATATGGAGAAGGATCAGCTGGAACGCTATCTTCTCAACATTTTGGAAGAAAACGAGAGGCGTTGGGGCATAATTTCAGACTCCAAAGACCCAAATATACGATTGAAAAAACTGATTTTCAATGCATACCATAAGACAGGCAAGAAGGTGGTAATACTTATCGACGAATATGATGCCCCGCTGCTTGACGTGGTGCATGAGAAGGAGACATTGCCTGTGCTCCGCAATGTCATGCGCAATTTCTATTCTCCTCTGAAAGATTGCGACCCATACCTCCAGTTTGTATTCCTGACGGGCATCACGAAGTTCTCGCAGCTCAGCATCTTCAGCGAACTGAACAACCTGAAGAACATTTCCATGCGTCCTGACTATGCCGGCGTGTGCGGCATCACCGAGGAGGAGATGCTGACTCAGATGTCCGACTACATCGACGACTTCGCCGAGGCTCTGCAGATAACTCGTGAAGAAGCTGTCGAGGAATTGAAGCTGCAGTATGACGGCTACCACTTCACATGGCCTTCGCCCGACGTGTTCAATCCCTTCAGCCTGCTCAACGCCTTCCAGGACCACGACTACACCAACTACTGGTTCTCGTCGGGCACTCCGACATATCTCATAGAGATGCTGAGGAAATTCAATGTCGTGCCGTCAAGAATAGGTGGCGCAAAGGTGCTGGCATCAGCATTTGATGCTCCCACAGAGAACATGAAGAGTATAACCCCATTGCTCTATCAAAGCGGCTACGTCACCATTAAGGACTACAACCGTGCAACAAAACTATATACCCTCGACATCCCTAATAACGAATTACGTGTAGGACTGATGGACAGCCTCTTGCCAAATTATGTACATGAGTATTACGATGAAGGAGGTACAACTATAGGCTATATGTACGAAGCCTTGCTCAACGAAGACCTCGACGAGATGTTCCGACTCCTTCAGGCCTACCTCCTCACCGTGCCATACTGCGACAACGCCAACTCCGAAGGTCACTACCAGCAGATGCTCTACGTCATCTTCTCCCTCTTCGGCAGATATGTGGATGTGGAGGTGCACACTCCCACAGGTCGTGTGGATATAGTGATGAAGACCGCCAAGGCATTGTATCTTTTCGAGCTGAAGCTCAACAAGAGTGCCGAGACTGCCATGAAGCAGATTGATCTGAAGGACTATGCCTCAAAGTTTTCATTATGTGGTCTGCCCATTGTAAAGGTGGGCATTAACTTTGACCCCGATAGACGCACAATAGGCGACTGGAAAATCAACCCGGCAGAATGATTTTCAAAAAAAGTTTGTAGTACACAGCGACGCAAATGAAAATCACAAACCGCTGATTTGCAAAAATAACGACCAATAAGATATCAAACTTGGGTTAACTTCTCGCTGTAGTCATTATAGAACACAGCGTCTGTCCCCTGTCAAACCCACCTAAATCAGAATTATCAGTCATGACACGAGAAGAATCAAGAGCACGTAAAGCATTGGAGAAAATATCAAACAAGTGTAGGAAACAAGTAGGAAAAGGGTTTGGTTGGAAACAAAATGACTATCTCAATTGGAAGATAGATTCCGGATACTATTTCAGCTTGTGTCATTTGGTTTTGGAGCAGGTTAACCTTTCCGTGAAGCCATACTTTATTGATGATTTATGGTGGGACATATTTGAGATGCCCGAAAACAAACAAGCACCTAAGAGCTTAAGAGGCAATGGTGTTTTTGCTGTTATGGGGGTAGACATTAAGGAGTATGTTGTCTTTGACACAAGCAACATTTCAATTTATACAGAAGACGATGTGGTCAACCGATGGGAAAACACGTTCAATACCATAGAAGCAGACATCGCCAATTTCCTCAGTGAAAATCCCAATCCCGACAGTTTTTGCCCATCGGGTCGAACGAACCGCATATACGACCTTATGATGGATATACATTCAGGCAATCCTGACCAAGCCCTGGAAAAGATTGAATTATTCAAGGCAAACCCCACTGGAGGAACTATTATAGGTCCGAAAGGCTATGATTATGAGTATATCGAGAGATGGATTAGTAACCATAAGCAAGAGCATAGGGCAAACTGGTTAAAACGATGCCGTTATTTTTTATTAAACAGACGGTCGGAAACATAATAATGATGAAAGAAAAGGCATGAAGGCTTGCGAAAGACGGGGAAAAGCATTATCTTTGCCGTATGACACTGACAATTATCATACTTTTGGCAACCGTGGCGATGTTCATCGCCGGGAAAGTGAGGGCAGACATCGTGGCGCTGTGCTCACTCGCCGTACTTATGCTCGCCGGTGTGCTGACACCGGTAGAGGCTCTGGCAGGCTTCTCTAATCCTGTAATAATAATGATGGCAGGCCTCTTCGTCGTAGGCGGAGGAATACTCCAGACAGGCTTGGCGAAAAAGGCAAGCAAAAAGATCATGAACCTCGCTGGCGACAACGAGACATGGCTCTTCCTGCTCATCATATTCGTCACGGCTGCGATAGGCGCATTCGTAAGCAATACCGGTACGGTGGCGCTCATGATGCCTATTGTCGTGACCATGGCTGCCGAGGCAAGGAAGAGCGCATCGACATTCCTCATGCCACTGGCGTTTGCAAGCAGCATGGGCGGAATGCTGACGCTCATAGGCACTCCGCCGAACCTCGTCATCGACGAGACGTTGCGTGAGAACGGATATGAAGGGCTGTCGTTCTTCTCCTTCTTCCCCGTGGGCTTGCTATGTCTCGCCGTGGGCGTTGTCGTAATGCTTCCGCTAAGCCGTATGGTGTTGAGGAAGAAAGGTGACGGGGAGGGCGAGCATCGGGAGAAAAGCCTGGACACACTCGTAGAGGAGTATAAGCTGACGGGAGCGGTCGTGGCATACCGTGTCGGAGAGGAGAGCGTGATAAAAGGCAAGACGATAGCACAGATAGACCTCCGCGCCACTCACGGCATAAACATCCTTGAGGTAAGAAACGAGACAAATGGCGGAAAGGGCATCCTGCGCAACGTCACACAGGCCATTCCTACGGTGAAGAGGAGGATAAAGAGCGGGGACATACTGTATCTGCAGGGGGAGCGCGAGAAACTCGACAGTCTCGCCTCGCAAGCACGTCTGACACCTATGCCGTCGGCGAAGTTCGACTTCTATGACATAGGGATAGCGGAAATAGTCGTAATGCCGGAGTCGCGCCTGATAGGACAGAAGCTCAGCGAGTCACGCTTCAGAGAGCGTTACGGCATAAACGTACTCGGAGTGAAGAGGAGCAAGGAGTATATCATGACCGACCTCCCGGCTACGAAGCTGAAAGGAGGTGACATACTCCTCATTCAGGGACAATGGGAGAATATCGCCAAGACAGGACGCGAAGAGGAAGACTGGGTGCTGATAGGCGAGCCGGAAGAGATGGCAGGGAAAGCGACCATTGACTACAAGGCTCCGCTGGCGGCAGTGATAATGCTCGCCATGGTGCTCGTCATGGCTCTCGACATCATACCTATTGCTCCTGTGACAGCCGTAATAGCGGCGGCATTGCTCATGGTGGTGACACGGTGTCTGCGCAACGCCGAGGCGGCGTATAAGACAATAAACTTCGAGAGCATAGTGCTCATCGCTGCCATGATGCCTATGGCTACGGCACTTGAAAAGACCGGCACGTCAGCCCTCGTAAGCCACTCCCTCGTAGAGACACTCGGCGACATAGGACCTATGGCACTGTTGTGCGGCATATATTTCACCACATCGTTGCTCACGATGTTTATCAGCAATACCGCAACAGCCGTACTGATGGCTCCGATAGCCATGAGCGCAGCAACGGAGCTGGGCGTGAATCCGCTGCCTATGCTCTTCGCCGTGACGCTGGGTGCGAGCATGTGCTTCGCCTCGCCGTTCTCCACTCCGCCCAACGCTCTCGTCATGCACGCTGGCAGCTACACCTTCTCTGACTACATAAAGGTGGGACTGCCGCTACAGATAATCATGGGAATAGTGATGACGTTCGCACTGCCGCTGTTCTTCCCGTTCTAAAGAATAAAGGTTGGTCATGAGTATGTGTGTGTGCAGTCAATGTGCTTTGACATAATACATTCTTGACACGTTTCGTGACGAACAACTATTATTCTATATCAAATTATGATATGCCATAATACTTTTTTTGCAGAAAAGGCTTGCACGTGTTGCGGAAACATAGTAATTTTGCACCAGAAAAGAAGAGGCAAGGGTTGTGAAACGCCAAGCCTCACAGAAAAAAGATTGAGATAACAGGATAACAGATTATTAACAAGGCAGAGGCAATACCAGGGCATTGCGAGGCGCACAGGCTTGGAACAAAACCCAACGACAGCGGCAAGCATGCAAGGAACATGTCACACTGCAAAAAAGCATTACTACTATGGTTACAACATTCATTACAGCTACCGCAGCACTATTCATGGTAGCATTATACAACACCTATATGGTTGTTAAGGAAATAAAGACAAACAGAAAGAAGTAAGAACAAAGATTGGACAAGAGTAGTTTTATAAGCTTAAGTAAGTAAACTACCAAAACGGAAGAGATGCAGCGATGCTTCTCTTCTTTTTGTTTCGATACAGATGAAAAAACACACTCCCACTCGTCAAAAAAAAGACTTCATAACGCCAGCATTTCAGATAAGAGGCAATTAGGAGGCAATTAGGACTCATATAAGACCCTGCAGCCTTCTGTCATGACAGCCATTTGTTATTTTTTTGTTCTCCTATTGCTTGTCTATTGTTAGCATATTGTTCTCCTATTGCTTGCCTATCTCCTTACAAATTTGACAAATTTCATGAAGTCATTATGTACCGACCTACAAATCACGATGCACTATACTGTCGGCAACATAAAAAGAGGCGAAACAAAGGAAAAGCATTCCCTTTCCTGATGAAAAGCATAAAAAACGTATGGTTTTCCGTTAATTTAATTTAATAAAACATTGAAATCTTACGATACATGAGAGAAAAAGCGTAACTTTGCATCGCTTTTATGGTACAGGCCGATATGGCTCAGTTGGTAGAGCAACGCATTCGTAATGCGTGGGTCACGAGTTCGAGTCTCGTTATCGGCTCCATTTTACTTTTTAAGCGAAAAAAAGATAACGGTCTTTCCTGATTGTACCATAAATACTTTCGGAAAGACCGTTTTTTTTATTATGCGATAATAGCTCAGTTGGTAGAGCGTCGGCTTCCCAAGCCGAATGTCGCGGGTTCGAGTCCCGTTTATCGCTCAAAAGCCATATTATAACTATCAAACAAAAGAATCATGAAGATATCCCATATTGAGCATCTGGGCATAGCTGTCCAGAGCATTGAAGAGGCTTTGCCTTATTTCACAGAAGTTTTGGGGCTGGAGTGTTACGCTACAGAAGTAGTGGAAGACCAGAAAGTGAAGACAGCGTTCCTCCGCTGTGGAGAGGTGAAGCTTGAGCTTCTTGAGCCGACATGCCCCGAGAGCACCATACAGAAATGGCTTGACAAAGGCAACAAGGGTGTACACCACATAGCGTTCGCCGTAGAGGACGGTGTTACGGAAGCGTTGGCAGAATGTGAGAGCAAGGAGATACGCCTTATTGACAAGGCTCCACGCAAGGGTGCCGAGCAGCTGAACATTGCATTCCTTCACCCGAAGTCAACATGCGGAATACTCACAGAGCTTTGCGAGAAATAACACCTTCAGAATAACAATACCGTCGTGACAGAACGTCACGGCGTTATTGCTTTTTTTGTATTTAACGAAAGGGCACAGGGCGACAGCACGTCAACGACGCCTGCCCAAAAAACACTATAAACAACAAGAGACAATGTCAAAACAAATTGAAAAAATAAAGCAGCTCATCGAAAAGCGTGAGACAGCACGTCTCGGAGGCGGTGAGAAAGCTATCGAGAAGCAGCACCAGCGTGGCAAATATACCGCACGCGAGCGTATCGACATGCTCCTTGACGACGGTTCGTTCGAGGAATATGACATGTTCAAGCTGCACCGTTGCGTAAACTTCGGAATGGAGAAGAAACAATTCCTCGGAGACGGTGTCGTAGTAGGCAGCGGAACAATCGACGGACGCCTCGTCTTCGTCTTCGCACAGGACTTCACCGTAAATGGCGGCTCGCTGTCAGAAACCATGGCACAGAAGATATGCAAGGTGATGGATATGGCTATGAAGATGGGTGCACCATGTATAGGTATCAACGACTCCGGAGGCGCACGTATTCAGGAGGGCATCAACGCCCTCGCGGGATATGCAGAGATTTTCCAGCGTAACATCGAGGCTTCTGGCGTGATACCACAGATCTCCGGCATCTTCGGTCCTTGCGCGGGAGGTGCGGTTTACTCTCCGGCTCTGACAGACTTCACCCTCATGATGGAGAACACGTCATACATGTTCCTGACAGGTCCGGCGGTAGTAAAGAGCGTAACGGGCGAGAACGTTGACGCAGAACACCTCGGAGGTGCCAGCGTACACTCCACAAAGTCGGGTGTAACACACTTCACGGCGAAGACAGAAGAGGAGGGCCTCGCCATGATAAAGCAGCTGCTCAGCTACATACCAAGCAACAACATGGAGGAGGCACCACGTATAGAGTGCAACGACCCGGTAAACCGTACGGAGGACCTTCTCAACGAGATAATACCTGAGAACCCTAACGAGGCATACGACATGTATAAGGTCATAGCCGCAATAACCGACAACGGAGAGTTCTTCGAGGTACAGCCGAAGTATGCAAAGAACATCATAGTAGGTTTCGCACGCTTCAACGGACAGTCGGTAGGTATCGTGGCAAACCAGCCATCAGCATACGCCGGAGTCCTCGACTGCAACGCTTCACGTAAGGGAGCACGCTTCGTACGATTCTGCGACGCATTCAACATACCTATAGTATCGCTCGTCGACGTTCCGGGATTCCTTCCTGGCACAGGACAGGAGTACAACGCCGTGATCCTTCACGGAGCAAAGCTTCTCTACGCTTACGGCGAGGCTACCGTACCAAAGATTACCGTTACGCTGCGTAAGTCGTACGGCGGCTCACATATCGTCATGGGATCAAAGCAGCTGAAGACAGACCTCAACTTCGCATGGCCTTCGGCAGAGATAGCCGTAATGGGTGCGTCAGGAGCTGTAGCAGTGCTCCAGGCAAAGGCTATCAAGGCTTGTAAGGAAGAAGGCGGTGACGTGGCAGCACTCATTGCCGAGAAGGAGGAGGAATATTCTGACCTCTTCGCAAATCCTTATCAGGCAGCACGCTACGGATATATCGACGACGTCATAGAGCCACGCAACACACGTTTCCGCATCTGCCATGCTCTCGCACAGCTCGCTACGAAGCGTGAGTCACGTCCGGCAAAGAAGCACGGATGTATGCCGACATAATCATCAGAGGGCAATCCTCCCACCGAAAAAAATATGGATATGAAAGAGAACAGTAATGAAGTCTTTGCTGCCATAGCCATGGCGGTTTACGAACTTCAGGGAAGCATGGCTCACGACAAGGAGTCGGGCATACTGACAATAAAGCCACGCAAGACACCTTGGTCGTTGCCACAGCAAATAATATTAAGGTAGGCACTCTCCAGACGTTCGGAAAGGATTATTTCCTGCGGGCAACAGCGTGGAAAAAATATCTCACACCGAAAAGACTGGAAGAACAGCCTGCAAAGTAAAAAGACAAGAACATGAAAGAATTTAAATATACTATCAACGGCAACAAATATGAAGTCGTGGTAGGCAACGTCAGCGATGAGACCGTAGAACTCACCGTAAACGGCGAGCCATACACCGTAGAACTGGAAAAGAAGATAGTAGAGAAGAAAGTCGTGAAGGTCGTCGCTCCAAAGCCTGCGGCAGCACAGCAAGCCGTTGTCGCCGCTCCTCAGGGCGAAGTGAAGGGCGACGCAGTAAAGGCTCCTCTGCCTGGCGTCATCAAGGACGTATGTGTGAAGGTTGGCGACACGGTAAAGGAAGGTCAGACCCTCGTAGTGCTTGAAGCCATGAAGATGGCTAACAACCTCGACGCAGAGAAGGACGGCACGGTAACGGCAGTACTCGTCAGCGTAGGAGAAACAGTCATGGAGGACACACCTCTCGTAGTGATAGGCTAAAAACGGCATAATGGATATAGGCAGGAAGATCGAGCGCACACTCTCTTTCAGACACCTGCCTATAACAACATACAACGTAAAGTGGCTCAAGAAATTATAAGCAACAATCTCTTGAGCCGCTTTTTTTCTTTTTCCGGAAGATAATTCTTACGCTTATGTTACGTCTTAAAGAAACACGCCTTGTAAGCGACATCGCCTCGCTGAAAGACATACCCGCCGGCAAGGTGCTGATAAATACCATTAACGCATACAGCTACACAATGACACGCCACGACAGTCTTTTTGCCGAGGCGTTGGCAAAGGGCGACTACCTCATTCCCGACGGGGCAAGCATCGTGAAGGCATGTCGCTGGCTCAACGCCACGAGCCAGCCGAAAGAGCGCGTGGCAGGATGGGACCTCTTCATTTCGGAGATGACACAGCTGGAAGGGAAAGCACGCAGTGAGGGAAAGAAGAAGGTGATGTTCGTAGGAAGTACAGAGGAGACATTGGAGAAAATACGCCACAGAGCGGCAAACGACTTCCCACACCTCTGCGTGGCCACCTTCTCCCCACCCTACCGCACGACGTTCAGCGAAGAAGAGAACACCGCCATTGTAAACGCCATAAACCGCGAGCGTCCTGACCTGCTATGGATCGGCATGACAGCACCCAAGCAGGAGAAATGGCTCTTCTCGCAATGGAAAAGGTTAGACATCTGCTGTCATGCCGGAACGATTGGCGCGGTGTTCGACTTCTATGCCGGCAACATACGCCGTGCGCCACAATGGTGGCAGGACCACTCCCTGGAATGGCTGTACCGCCTCATCAGCGAACCGCGGAGAATGTGGAGAAGATATATAATAGGAAACATGAAGTTCTTATGGTACATGATACAAGAGAAATAACGCGCAGACAGTTCCTTACACTGCTGAGAATGGGACTGTACGAGAAAATGGAAAATCCGGCGGTCTTCAGACAGTGCCAGTGGAAAGACGTCATGCAGACAGCCAAGGAACAAGGCGTCGTAGGGCATGTCATAGACGGAATATGCCTTCTGCAACCCTATTTCCCGCCTCTCGCCAACGTCATGAACAGGCTTTTCCCTACACAGTATAACATAGAGAAGAACAACAGAAAACTCGACGAGACGACGGCAGAGTTTTGCCAGCTCATGGAGGAGAACGGCTTCCATCCGCACATCGTAAAGGGACAAGCCATAGCACAGGAATACATACATCCCGACCATAGGATGTGCGGCGACATAGACGTATGGATTGCCGACCCCATAGAAGCGGAGGAAGCATTCAGATGGGCGCAGAAGCAGTATAAATGCCGTTGGATGCCGGGAGAAAAGGAGACATCCTTCGATTGGCACAACGTGCTCATAGAACTGCACCGCCGCATTGCTGACATGCAGCACAAGCCTTTTGAAGACTACCTGCAAGCCACGGTGAGAAAACTCTCACTGCCCATTGAGGATGAAGCGGCATACGTGGATATTCGTGGCAACAAGATACGCACGACATCACCACGCCTCACGCTGCTACACCTCATCATACACTTACAATACCATATCCTCGCCGAAGGCATCGGCTTCCGTCAGTTCTGCGACCTGGCGGTCTTCATACGCAACCACTCCGACGAGTTCTGCCAGCATCGGGACGAGATTGAGGAAGAGTTGCGCCGTTGCGGCGTACACCGCATAGCCTCAGCGATAGGGTGGATACTGCATGAACAGCTGGGCGTGGAGAAAGAGAAGATACCTTTCACCATCTCCCCCAAAGGTGCGGAAAAGATCCTTGAGGACATCTGGATTGGCGGCAACTTCGGCAAAAACCGCTACGGACATGTCGTAGAATACGGCTTCATACGCCGTAAGCTAACCATGTTCCCCGTTCATCTGAAGCAATTCCTCAGATACCGTGAGTTGCTTCCAAAAGAAGCTTTAGTAAACTTCCTGAGCAAATTCGGAAGGGCAGCAAAAGGTGTGAAATAAGCCGGGAAAGAACGTCACACCTTAACCTCACGTAAGAAAAAACACGTTTTTTGTAACAAAAAGTGCATTATCCTTTGAAATCTGAAAAAAAACATGTACTTTTGCACGGGATTTAGTAATAAACAAAAGACAATAGGGAACATACTCCCATAACAACAAGGTAAAAAAGATATGTTAAGAATAGCAGTACAGTCAAAAGGCCGTCTTTTTGAAGACACCATGAACCTTTTGAAAGAAGCGGGGATAAAAATAAACAGCGCACGAAGGACATTACTCGTGCAGTCAAGCAATTTCCCTTTGGAAGTTCTTTATCTCCGTGACGACGACATCCCGGAATGTGTGGCAAGCGGCGTGGCAGACATAGGCATCGTAGGCGAAAACGAGTTTGTAGAGAGGCATGAAGACGCAGCGATAGTAAAGCGTCTCGGTTTCTCAAAATGCCGTATCTCCTTAGCCATACCGGAAAGCGTGGAATATACAGGAGTGGAATGGTTCAACGGAAAGAAAATAGCCACCTCATATCCGAACATACTGCGCAACTTCGCAGAGAAGAATAATCTTGACATACATATTCATACCATACAAGGCTCTGTAGAGATTGCTCCCGGCATAGGACTCTCTGACGGCATCTTTGACATCGTAAGCTCCGGCTCTACGCTCATAAGCAACAAACTGCGCGAGGTAGAGGTGGTCATGAAGAGTGAGGCTCTTCTGATAGGCAACAAAGACATCTGCGAGGAGAAGCAGGCGGTCCTTGAGGAGTTCCTCTTCCGAATAAAGTCTGTACTCGTGGCTGACAACAAGAAATATGTCCTCATGAACGCTCCTGCCGAAAGTGTCGGCGAGATAGTGAAGATACTCCCGGGCATAAAGTCGCCTACCGTCATGCCTCTCGCTACGGAAGGTTGGACATCAATACACACCGTCCTTGAGGAAAAGCATTTCTGGGAGATAGTAAACCAACTGAAAGCAGCAGGGGCAGAAGGCATTCTCGTACTGCCTATAGAAAAGATGATACTCTAACTCCATGCCGTAGGACGACAGCAGCCTTTTACTGAATTTATGAGACTTGACAATGCCGGTGACTCCACGTCAATGCAGGCAACTCCTCAGGCAATGTCAGCGACTATCCGGCAATGTCAGCGACCATCCTCAGGCAATGCTCATTACCACTCTACAATGCTATTAAAGACTCTACAATGTTAATAACGAAATATCCAAGCATCGAAGACTTCAAACGTCTTTGCACACGCCCGCATATAGACACCACACAACTCAACGCTACGGTTCATGCCATTCTTGACGACGTCAGGGAGCGTGGCGACGATGCTGTGCGTGAGTATGAAAAGAAATTCGACAAGGCAGAACTTGACACGCTTCAGGTGACTCAGGAAGAAATCGACGAGGCTTATATGAATATTGAGCCGGAACTGCGTGACGCTATCGTCCTGGCTCATAATAATATCCTCGCCTTCCATGAGGCGCAACGCTTTACGGGAACGAAGGTCAAGACGGCTCCGGGAGTGGTATGCTGGCAGAAAAGCGTGGCGATAGAAAAGGTGGGGCTTTACATCCCCGGAGGCACAGCACCGCTGTTCTCCACCGTCCTTATGCTTGCCACTCCGGCAAAAATTGCCGGATGCCGTGACATAGTACTCTGCACCCCACCCTCTCCCGACGGTATTGTACACCCCGCCATACTTGTTGCGGCAAAGGTGGCTGGCGTATCGCATATCTTCAAATGCGGTGGCGTACAAGCGATAGGAGCAATGGCTTACGGCACGCAGTCGGTGCCTAAGGTGTATAAAATCTTCGGGCCCGGCAACCAATACGTCATGGCGGCAAAGCAACAGGTTTCGTTGCATGAAGTGGCGATAGACATGCCGGCAGGACCCTCTGAGGTGCTTGTCATTGCCGACCATGCGAGCCGTGCAGATTTTGTGGCTGCCGACCTTCTCTCTCAGGCAGAGCACGGCATAGACTCACAGGTGGTGCTGATCACGACGTCTGAAGAGAAGATAGAAGAAGTCGGGAAGGCTTTGGCGGAACAGTTGGAGAAACTGCCCAGAAAAGACATTGCAGCAAAGACACTCGAAAACTCACAGATGATTCTTGTCCATGACACCACGGAGGCCATGGAACTCTCAAACATATATGCTCCGGAGCACCTGATACTCAACACCATCGACTACGCCACGCTGGCAGAGAAGGTCGTAAACGCTGGAAGCGTCTTCCTCGGAGAATATGCCTGTGAGAGTGCCGGCGACTATGCCAGCGGAACCAACCACACCCTGCCGACACACGGCTACGCCACGAGCTACAGCGGAGTGAACCTCGACAGCTTCAACAAGAAGATAACCTTCCAGCACATCAACGAAGAAGGCATACGCTCCATAGGGCATGCCGTAGAAGTCATGGCACACCACGAACGCCTCGATGCCCATAGAAACGCTATGACGGTAAGGACGGAAAGCGTGGAAAAATCATGACACACCTTCCGGCTGAAATCAATTCACAGGAAAAGATTTCACAGGAATTATTTCACAGGAAAACATTTCACAGGAAAACAACAGACGATGAGAAACTTACAACAGTTAGTAAGGGAAAACATCTGGCGTCTCACTCCATACAGCAGTGCGCGTAATGAATACAGCGGTCATGTGGCTCATGTATTTCTTGACGCAAACGAAAATCCCTTCAACTCACCATATAACAGATACCCTGACCCTTTGCAGCAAGAACTCAAAGCCCGTTTGGCAAAGATAAAAGGAGTGAAGGAAGAGAATATCTTCCTCGGCAACGGCTCTGACGAGGCTATAGACCTTGTTTACAGATGTTTCTGCGAGCCGAAGAAGGATAACGTCGTGGCTATAGAGCCGACATACGGCATGTACAGCGTATGTGCCGACATCAACGATGTGGAATACCGCAGAGTGCTTCTCAACGAGAGGTTCGACATGGACAGCGAAGCCATTCTCGACGCATGTGACGAAAACACCAAGGTAGTGTGGATATGCAGCCCTAACAACCCTACGGGAAACGACATCTGCCGGGAGGAGATAACAAAAGTATTGACGGGCTTTGACGGCATAGTGGTACTCGACGAAGCTTACTCCGACTTCTCACAGCAGCAGACATTCCGCACATGCCTGGCACAATATCCTAACATCATCGTGCTGAATACCATGAGCAAAGCATGGGGATGTGCAGGAATACGTCTCGGAATGGCTTTCGCATCAAAAGAGATTGTTGACATCTTCAACAAAGTGAAATATCCGTACAACGTCAACCTCCTCACACAGGAGAAAGCCATAGAGATTGTCAGCGACCTGCATAAGGTGCATCTCTGGGTGAACACTATTCTTGAGGAAAGGCACAGGGTGATTGAGGCTTTCGCACTCCTGCCGATATGCGAGAAGATATACCCTACGGCTTCCAATTTCTTCCTCGTAAAGGTTACGGGCGCTCAGGAAATCTACGACTACCTCGTTGAAGAAGGCATAATAGTGAGAAACAGGACACGTGTGCAGCTCTGCGAAAACTGTCTGCGCATAACCATCGGCACACGCTCTGAAAACAACGAACTTATCGGGGCGTTGAGGATGTACAAGAAGAAAGACGCTTAGCAGAAACAATTAAAGTATATTCTTTTTAACAGAAGGACAAACAATAAACCAAAAACAAAATAATTACAATGAGATCAAGAACAGCAAACTGGTTTGAGACCAAGATAAGATACGAGAAGGTACAGGACGACGGACGTCAGAAGATGGTTACAGAGCAGTATGTCGTAGACGCTCTGTCATTTACCGAAGCCGAGGCGACAATTATCGAGGAGATGTCGTCGTATATCTCAGGAGAGTTTAAGGTTACGGGAATAACACAAGCCGCCTATGGTGAGATATTCTTCAGCGACAACGATACCGACGACCGTTTCTTCAAGGTAAAGCTGCAGTTCATCACCATAGACGAGAAGACACAGAAGGAGAAACGCTCCAACGTGTTGTATCTTGTTCAGGCACACAGCCTTCAGCGTGCGGTGTCTTATGTTGAAGAGGTTATGGGAAGCACCATGATTGACTATGCCATAGCCGCCATTCAGGAGTCGTCAGTAATGGATGTCTTTGAACACGACGCGACAAAGAAAGAGGAGCGCAACGACAAGCCAGAATACGAGCAATAAGGCTCGCTCATCAAAGGAAACCTCCTGTATGGCAACGACGTAAAGAAAAAAATACCAGTTTATTCTGAATACATCATGACACACACAGTAATACAGGAAAATCTCCATGCCATACTTGCCACAATACGCCAGGGATGCCAGCTTGTGGCAGTAAGCAAATACCACCCCGCATCAGAGATACAGGAATGCTACGACCAAGGGCAGCGCATCTTTGGCGAGAGTCATGAACAGGAACTTCGTCTGAAGCATGACATCCTGCCAAAAGACATTGCGTGGCATTTCATCGGGCATCTTCAGACAAACAAGGTGAAGTACATCGCTCCGTATATCACCATGATAGAGACCGTAGACTCTCTGAAACTCCTGAAAGAGATAGAGAAACAGGGAGCAAGGCACGACAGGGTAATAAACGTCCTCCTGGAACTGCACATAGCACAGGAAGAGACGAAATACGGACTCTCCAAGGATGCCTGCCGGGCACTTCTCGAAGGCGGTGAATGGCGCACTATGAGCCACGTAAGGATTTGCGGCATCATGACAATGGCAACCAATACGGAAGATGAAGAACTCATCCGCAGGGAGTTTACAGAAGCGGCATCGTTCTTCGATGAGGTTAAGGAGAAATACTTCAAAGACGACGACAACTTCCGCGAACGCTCATGGGGCATGTCGGGCGACTACCTTATAGCGCAAGAGTGCCGCTCCACCCTTGTACGTGTCGGAACAGCGATATTCGGAGAACGTGACTACAGCTCACACACATCACAGTGACACCTACAGCTCACACACATCCCGGTGACCCCGACATGACATTTGTCATACACCCACTCCCCTCCCCCTTCAGCATAGGCGAAGTGCTGAAGGGGGAGTTGCTTTAATCCCCGCAGATGTGAAAAAGGCAGAGATAGAAAACATGATATGCAAAAAAGAATGAAATAATATTCCTATAGTGACGCTTATTCGTTTTTTTTTTATACTTTTGCATCTGATAAATAGCATTTTTTTAATGAAAAGACATATAGTAAACAAATTTGACAAGAAAAAGTTACCTTTGCTGCCACGTGTCGTCTTTCCGGGAAAGATAATCGTTGTAGTGTCAGAGGAAGCTGCTTCGTTGGCTGTCGACTTCCTCCTGACGCAGAAAATCCTCGGCATAGACACCGAGACGCGACCCAGCTTCACACGTGGAAAGATATATAAAGTGGCGCTTCTGCAGGTTTCCACATACGATACATGTTACCTCTTCAGACTTAACGTCCTCGCCAACTCACCGTCCGTAAAAAGACTGCTCGAAGACACCACGGTGCCAAAAATAGGATTGTCGCTTCATGACGACATGCACTCACTCAGCAAGCGTATGACATTCAAGCGCGGATGGTTCATAGACCTTCAGGATATCATAGTAAACCTCGGAATAGAAGACAAGAGCCTGGCAAAGTTGTATGCCAACATCTTCGGAGAACGCATCTCAAAACGCGAGCAACTGTCGAACTGGGAAGCGGACGTACTGGGACAGAAACAGATGAAATATGCGGCAACAGACGCATGGGTGTGCATAAACATCTACGAAGAATATCTCAGACTTATTGAAACAGGAGACTACGAACTGGAGATCGTTCCAGAAGAAGAGAAAGAGACAGCGCAAAACGAAAAAGAAACGGCACAGCAAGAGACGACACTGACAAGAACAGAGACAGCCGTTGACGAGCAAACACTGTCAGGAGCAGATACCGCCATAACAGCGTAACACTTTCACACCCCGATTATTTCTTCAGGTGGAAGCAGAACACTCCCCCCGAACAAAGACTAACCAACAGACATTCCCCCCCACACACAAGACACTATGTATAAGACACTACAACTGAAAAGAGGAAAAGAAGAGTCGCTGAAACGTTTCCACCCATGGGTGTTCTCAGGAGCTGTAGAACGAATGGACGAGAGCATCGAAGAGGGTGAGACGGTACGGGTACTGACCTCAGCAGGACAGTTTGTCGCCGTAGGCCATTACCAGATTGGCAGCATCTCCGTCCGAGTGATTTCTTTTGATGACATCACGATTGACCATGCCTACTGGACGGAACGTATATCTTCCGCACTCGCCATGCGTCAAAGTATAGGCATAGCAGACAATGCAGAGAACAACACCTACCGTCTCATACACGGTGAAGGCGACGGCATTCCCGGACTTATCATCGACTGCTATGACGAGACAGCGGTAATACAGGCACACTCCGTAGGCATACACCTCTGCCGTAAGGACATCGCCAAAGCACTTGTTGAGGTTATGGGGGAAAGAATACGTAACGTTTACTACAAAAGCGAGACGACATTGCCCTATAAGGCGAAGCTTGGCGAGGAGACGTATGAGGCAGCCTCAGCCAACGGTCTCAAGAACGGCTTCCTATATGGCGGCAGCGAGAAGAATACCGCCGTGGAGAACGGCTTGACATTTCATGTTGACTGGCTGAGAGGTCAGAAGACGGGATTCTTCATCGACCAACGTGAGAACCGCTCGCTGTTAGAGAGATATGCCAAAGACAAACGCGTGCTGAACATGTTCTGCTACACCGGAGGCTTCTCGGTGTATGCCATGAGAGGCGGTGCAAAGCAGGTACACTCCGTAGACAGTTCGGCAAAGGCTATAGAACTGACAAATGCCAACGTCAGCCTTAACTTCCCTGACGACAACCGACATGAGGCGTTCTGCGAAGACGCGTTCCGCTTCCTCGAAAAGGAAGGAGACAACTACGACCTCATAATCCTCGACCCTCCCGCCTTCGCCAAGCACCGTGCAGCGTTACGCAACGCACTGAAAGGCTATACACGCCTGAACGTCAAGGCTTTCGAGCATATCAAGAAAGGCGGCATACTCTTCACCTTCTCCTGCTCACAGGTAGTGACGAAAGATAACTTCCGCAATGCGGTGTTCACAGCAGCGGCTCAGGCACGCCGATCCGTGAGAATACTCCACCAGCTACACCAACCTGCCGACCACCCTATAAACATCTACCATCCTGAGGGTGAATATCTGAAAGGACTGGTGCTTTACGTTGAATAATTACCGTAGCACACCTTCCATTCAAAAAAGCTTAACAGCGTTATAAACTGCATAAGAGCGTTATAAACTGCATAACAATCTTTTATTAGGCACCACCACCGCTTCACCCCAATTCCATTAACCGAATCCGACGAGCAAGAACCAACGTGGCAGCAAAGAAAGTACAGGAATTTATAGACAGGAACAACCTTCTCTCACGTGAGGGGAAACATCTGGTAGCCCTCTCCGGCGGAGCGGACAGTATAGCCCTTCTGCGCATTCTCTCAGAAGCAGGATATGATGTCGAGGCAATACATTGCAATTTCCACCTGCGAGGCGAGGAGAGCAACCGCGACGAGGAGTTCTGCCAGAGGACATGCCAACGGCTTGGCATTCCGCTACACCTTGTCCATTTCGACACTATAGCCTACAGCTCACTGCATCATATAAGCATAGAAATGGCAGCCCGCGACCTACGTTACAACCATTTCCGTCTGTTGAAAGAAGCCATAGGCGCTGAGAGCATCTGCGTGGCGCATCATAAGGACGACTGCGTGGAAACGGTACTTATGAACATGGTGAGGGGAACAGGCATAAAAGGCTTGACGGGCATCAGGGCAAAGAACGGAGACATCATACGCCCTCTCCTATGCCTTACACGCAGGGAGATAGAAGACTACCTCCTCGCCATAGGTCAGGATTACGTCACTGACAGCACAAACCTCACTGACGAAGCCACCAGAAACCGCTACCGCCATAACGTCATTCCGGCAATGAGAGAGATAAACCCTTCGGCGGTAGAGGCCATAGCAGCCACAGCGAGACACGTCGAAGACGTTATGCCGCTCCTCGACGCATGTAAGGAAAGATGCCGTAAGGAATGTGTCACGACAGAAGGCGGCAATGACAGTGTGACGAAGATAGACCTTCCGAAGATTATGTCATGGCCTTCAGCCCGCTATCTGTTGTTCTCCATACTCTGCGACGAGGGCATAACGTCACAGACAGCATCACAGATAGCATCAGTGGTAACATCACAGCAAACCTCCTCACGGAAAGCCGGAAGCACAGACACTCTGTCGGGAAAACGTTGGCAGGCAGGAGAAAAGACCGTGGTAAAAGACCGTGACACACTGCTCATTTCCCACCGTGAGGACGAGTTCCGTGAGATGACATTCCCTGAAGAAGGATGCTATGTCACTGGCGAGGGAAGGAAGATGTCGCTGAAGCGCTTCGCCCGCAACTCTTCGTTCACCATTTCACGCGACGCAATGGTCGTAGACCTTGATGCCGACACTCTGTCTTTCCCTTTACACCTCAGGAAGGTACGCAACGGCGACCGCTTCATGCCGCTGGGCATGAAAGGCACAAAGCTCGTCAGCGACTACCTTACCGACCGCAAGAAATCGCTTATAGAGAAAGCACGCCAGCTCTGTCTCACCGACGCTTGCGGCAACATACTCTGGCTTGTGGGAGAGCGTATCAACGACAGGAACAAGACGAGAGAAAAGACGGAGAACATCCTTGAGATACGATACATGGAAGACAACATTGGAGAAAAGTAAAAGTAAAAGCAAAAGAACAGACCTGCAATGAGAATACTACGAAACATATTCCTATTTTTTCTACCTGCCGTAGCTGTCGCACTTGCGTCGTGTACCGACGACGAGGACTTCTCTACGTCCCAGCGCGACGTGCTGACATTTTCCACTGACACCATTTCCTTCGACACGCTGTTCTCCAGAACCCCTTCTTCTACACGCACGTTCTGGGTGTACAACAAGTCGTCGGCAGGAATACGCTGCTCGTCGATACGCCTTGCCTACGGCAACCAGACGGGCTACCGCGTCAATGTCAACGGAGTGTTTCTCGGTGAGAAGCAAGGCTACCAGCTCAACAACGAAGAGATACGCAAGGGAGACAGCCTGAGGGTTTTCATAGAATTGACGTCAGCCGAGAACGGCTCTGCCACTCCCCAGGAAGTTTCCGACCGCATAGACTTCCTCCTCGAGAGCGGTGTCTCACAAAGTGTGCAGCTCAAAGCCTATTCTTGGGACGCACTGAAACTGAAAGCCCCTGTCTTCAGCCGTGACACAATACTGACATCCGACAAGCCAATAGTAATAAACGGCATGGCAAAGGTAGAAGAGGGCGTAACGCTCACGCTACCTGCCGGCACGACACTTTACATGGATTACGACAGCGGGATTGAAGTCTGCGGGACACTGCTGTGCCTCGGCGAAGCCGGCAAGGAGGTGACTCTCCGTAGCAGCCGCTTAGACCGTATGTTCGACAACCTGTTGTATGACGAGGTAAGCGGACAATGGCGTGGCATAGTATTCCGCGAGAAGAGTTTCGGCAACCGCATAGAGCATACCGACATCCACGCCGCTTGCGACGCCATCGTTTGCGACTCTTCCGATACAGAGCGTGAAAAGCTGCACGTCTCCTCTTCTACGATACACAACAACAAAGGCTATGGCATAGTGGCGGAAAACTGCCGTATAACGATAGACAACAGCCAAGTGAGCAATACGCTAAGAAACTGCATAGGCCTGCTCGGCGGCATGACAACGATAAACCATACGACGATAGCGCAGTTCTATCCTCTCTCGGCAGACAGAGGCTCCGCACTCCTCTTCTCCGACGCCACCGATACGGCACAATACCCCAACAGCAGCCTCTTGGTAAGAAACTCAATAATAACGGGCTATGCCAACGAAGAATATCTCGAAATTTTCTCTGACTCCACTACGGCAGAGGCAAGAATAGAATATTCCCTGCTGCGCGGCAAAGAGCGTGAGGACAGCCTGCGCTTTCCTAACGTGATATACGAAAACGCCGAAGACACTGCATCTGCCGGCTACCGTAACTTCCGCAACGACCTGGAGGTTTATGACTTCCGTCTGAAGAAGACATCGAAAGCTGTTGATGCCGCCGACCCGACAACGTCACTGCCCCTCGACCGCAACGCCCTGCCACGCGACGAGAAGCCAGACATGGGATGCTATGAATACATAGCCGAAGAAGAGGAGGAGACGGAGAAAAACTGAGCATGACGCGAGGCAGAGACATACGTGCATGCAGAGGGACACCTTAGGGTGGGTTCTTTTCACCAACCTATAAACATCAGAATCATGAAGACAGTGAACATAAACATCGCTATAGGAGAATACTCGCTCAGTGAGCTTAACGACTTGCAGCAGACGCTTGTGAAGAAAGCTATAGAAGCCACGGCAAACTCTTATTCGCCGTACTCACACTTCAAGGTCGGAGCATGTCTGAGACTCGACGACGGCACAATGGTAATAGGAGCAAACCAGGAGAACGCAGCATACCCCGTAGGGCTGTGCGCAGAGCGTACCGCGATATTCGCCGCACAAGCCCAACACCCGGAACATGCCGTAACGCATATCGCCATAGCAGCGCGTAACACCGACGGCGAACTTGTCGGGAAGCCAATCTCACCCTGCGGCTCGTGCCGGCAGGTCATCCTGGAGATAGAAGAACGCTACGGCAGGGATATAGAGGTCCTGCTCTACGGCAGAGATAAAATATATGTTATAAAGAGCATAAAGGATATGCTTCCGCTATGCTTCGTAAACAGCGACATGGAGGGGGACAGCGCTCATGACTAAGAATACGATGCTAAACTTTATCTGTTTCGGCAGCGGCAGCAGCGGAAACTGCTACTGCCTCTACACCGAGACATACGGAATAATCATTGATGCGGGAATAGGCGCACGAATCCTTAAGAAACGATTCAACGACTACGGCGTAGACCTCACAAAAATGATGGCAATCCTCGTCACCCACGACCACGCCGACCACGCAAAGTCCGTCGGCGCTCTGTCTGCCGACTACTGCCTTCCGGTTTACACAACTCCGGAGGTGTTCGTCGGCATGCGTAATAACTGCTGCGTGAGAAAGAACGTCCAGCCAGGATATGGCAGGGAGATACACTACGGCGAGCATTTCACCATAAACGACATGGACATAGTATGCTTCCACGTCCCCCACGACAGTACTGACAACGTTGGATATTTCATAACCATGGAGGGCATAACGTTCTGCATTATAACGGACGCGGGCAGCGTTACTGACGAAATGAAAGAGTATATCGGCAAGGCGCAATACCTCGTAATAGAGTCGAACTATGAATATGAGAAGCTTATGAAAGGGCCGTACTCACAGATACTTAAAGAGCGCATCTCAAGCTCCATAGGCCACCTGTCCAACGAGGAATGCGGCAAGACATTGGCTCAGTACGCCTCGCCATTGCTGCGGCATGTCTGGCTCGCCCACCTCTCTGAGGAGAACAACCACCCTGAGCTTGCCCGCAAGACGGTGGAACAGCAGCTCAGACAGCACGGCATAATACCCGGCATTGACTTCAACCTCGACATTCTGAAACGTCGCACGCCGTCAGAGATATACCTCCTTGAATAAAGCGATTTACACGAAGAGACCAACAAAAAACATATAGAAGACATCATGAGACTTTTCACCACATCACTACCAGCAAAGACAATTTTTCTCACCTTGCTCGCATTATGCCTGTCCATAAGCCTCCACGCCAACAAGAAAAGGGAGTTTCGCGGAGCGTGGATACAGTGTGTCAACGGACAGTTCCAAGGCATGCCGACAAAGAAGATGCAGGAGACGCTGACATACCAGCTCAACACTCTGAAGGCAGACGGATGTAACGCCATAATCTTTCAGGTAAGACCGGAATGTGACGCGTTGTACTACAGTAAGTTTGAGCCCTGGAGCCGATTTCTCTCAGGACAGCAGGGCGTGGCTCCCGCCGAGGCGTGGGACCCGCTGCAATGGATGATAGAACAATGCCACGCAAGAGGTATGGAGCTGCATGCCTGGATAAACCCTTACCGCGCCAAGACAAAGACGACGAAGCAGTTGGCTGCCAACCATATCGCACTGAGACATCCGGAAAGGGTCTTCTCCTACGACGGACAGCTCATACTCAATCCTGCCATGAAGGAGAACAGAGACTATATCTGTGAGGTGGTGAAAGATATCGTGGCGAGATACGACATCGACGGTCTTCACATGGACGACTACTTCTATCCTTATCCTGTGGCAGGACAGACGATACCCGACGACAAGGAATACCGCACGCACAGCAACGGCCTGAAGAACAAGGACGACTGGAGACGCGACAACGTAAACGTATTCATCCAGGAGGTCAGCGAAGTGATACACGAGACAAAGCCGTGGGTGAAGTTCGGCATCTCGCCGTTCGGAATATACCGCAACAAGAAGTCTGACCCAAAGAACGGCTCAGAAACAAACGGGCTTCAGAACTACGACGACCTCTACGCCGACATCCTGCTGTGGGTGAACAACGGTTGGATAGACTACTGCGTGCCACAGATATACTGGCAGATAGGCCATAGCGCTGCCGACTATGCCACCCTGATACAGTGGTGGAACAAATACTGCTCGAAACGCCCTCTATTCATCGGCGAAGACGTTGAGCGCACAGTGAAATACCCTGACGTGAGAAACAGCCAGCGCCACCAGCTTGACGCAAAGATGACACTCCACGCACAGCTGCCTAACGTAAAGGGTACGGTGCTGTGGTATGCCAAGGCCGCCGTAGACAACATCGGCAACTATGGCACACTGCTGAAACAGAAATACTGGCAGTACCCTGCCCTTCAGCCAGAGATGAAGTTCCTGTCGGGGAAAGCTCCGAAGAAAGTGAAGAAGGTGAAGGCTATGTGGATAGAGCGCGACTACGTGCTCTTCTGGACTCCTACTGAAGGACGCACATGGGACACGACACCGGCAAAATATGCCGTATATGCTTTCCGCAAAGGAGAGAAGACAGACTTTAACAACCCCGCAAATATCGTAGCCATAACGTCTGACACTTTCGTGAAGCTTCCCTACACAGACGGTAAGACAAAATATACCTTATACGTCACCGCCCTCAACAGAATAGACAACGAAAGCAAACCGGTAAAGAAAAAGGTAAAACTCTGACAGACGGAACGGGACTTTAATACTGAGAACTGGAGACAGGCATAAGTTATGACTAAGCTAAACATAAGTTATGACTAAGCTAAGCATAAGTTATGACTAAGCTAAGCATAAGTTAAGGTTAACGTTAACGTCAAGGTTAAGGTTAAGGTTAAGGTTAAGGTTAAGGTTAAGGTTAACGTCAAGGTTAAGGTTAAAAACATGAAACATTGGTTTATATTCTACGAAGGAGCGTTGTTGGTAGAGAAGGACGATGAGGGAAAACACTCCGTTCCACAGTCAGAGAACTGTCCTGTCATGATATCCGAGAACGACAGCAGTCACAACATTGAGCCATATCCTGACGGCACAGAGGTGGTGGCGGTATTCCTTGGCAAAAAGGAGGTCATGCCTTCCCTGTCGTCACGCCAAGAGTTTGTCAACCTCCGCGAGACATATTATCTCCTTGACAGCGAGACATACCGTAAGGCAGGGAAATGCGAAGAGATAATGTATTGGGACTCACAAACCCGCTATTGCGGCGTCTGCGGAACAGCCATGTCGTGGCATACCGACATCTCGAAGAAATGCCCACACTGCGGCAAGGAGGTATGGCCCCTTCTCGCTACGGCCATAATAGTGCTGATACATAAAGGCGATGAGGTTCTCCTTGTCAGAGGGCGTAACTTCCGCCGTCATTTCTACGGTCTTGTGGCAGGCTTTGTAGAGACGGGCGAGACATTGGAGGAGGCTGTAAGGCGTGAGGTAAAGGAGGAGACCGGACTTACCATAGACAACATAAGGTATTTCGACTCACAGCCGTGGCCCTTCCCCTGTGGTCTTATGGTAGGCTTTGAAGCAGATTATTCAGGGGGCGAGATACACATTCAGGAAGAAGAGCTGCATTGCGCACAATGGTTCAAGAAAGATAATCTACCTACCCTTCCGGAGAAACTCTCCATAGCACGCCGACTTATTGACCATTGGGTCAATGAGGAATAATATGAACAAGCTATAAGCCAAACACTCTAAGCTCTAAGCTAAACACTCTAAGCTAAAAATGAACGAGGTACTATTACATTGTTGCTGTGCCCCATGTTCTTCAGCCATTTTGGAATGGATGATGAATAACGGCATCACTCCGGTATTGTACTATTGCAATCCGAACATATATCCAGAGGAGGAGTATTACATACGCAAAAACGAGATAACGCGATATGCCCAGCAACTCGGCATAAGGATTATCGACGACGACAGCAGCGAGAGTTGGCAAGGATGGCAATGCTATCACGACGAATGGCTGAAAGAGGTGGAAGGTCTTGAGAATGAGCCGGAACGCGGACAACGGTGCATGAAATGTTTCAAGCTGCGCCTGCTCCATGCGGCACGTGTTGCCGTCAAGGAAGGCATACACGTCTTCACCACGACGTTGGCGTCAAGCCGTTGGAAGAATCTGGATCAGATAAACGCCGCCGGGCTTTGGGCTGCCGACACCGTAAACCGTGAGCTTCCCTCACCACAGATCACCTTCGACACAAGAAACTGGAGGAAAGGGGGGCTGCAACAACGCCGCAACGAACTGTTGAAGGCAAACGCATTCTATAACCAGCAATACTGCGGGTGTGAATTCAGCATAAGAAAAGAAGGACACAACAAGCCGGAAGAAAAAACAAACGGAAACTAAGAGGTAGGAAAGAAGGATAAGCGAAAGAGAGATAAGCGAAAGAAGGATAAGCGAAAGAAGGGCATAAGAAGTATCGAAGGAAAAGAAGGGCATAAAGAAAAGCCAAGAGCTTGGAAAGTGTAGAGAGTGTTTTCTCTGACTTCCAAGTTCTTGGCTATTTTAAAAAGGTATAAGAACAATTTCACTATTCTCCGGCTCATGGATCTTTCCGAGCTGTACGGTTGAAAGCAACGCCCCGAACCGTACAGGTCGTTTTTCCCTATGAGCCTCACTCCCCTCTGAATGTACTCGTATCAGAACATCTCAAGGAAATGTTTATGGAAGCGCGTGTCGGTGTTCAGCTCCGGATGGAAGGAGCATACAAGCTGACGGTCTTGCTGTGCCGCTACGATATGACCGTCGACAACGGCGAGGATTTCAACGCCGGGACCTGCCTCCGTGATATACGGCGCACGTATGAAGGTCATAGGCAATGCTTTGTCGTCGGCAATGCCTTTCACCGTCTGCTCCGTGTAGAAGCTTCCCAACTGCCTGCCGTAGGCATTGCGCAGGACGCTGATGTCCATAGTGGCAAGACGCTCACGGCTGTCGTTGACGACATTACGCGCAAGGAGTATCATTCCGGCACACGTGCCGAAGACGGGCAGCCCGGCGAGGATTGCCTCCCTGATAGGCACGAGGAGCTCTTCGTCGCACATGATGCGGAGCATCGCCGTGCTCTCCCCACCCGGTATTACGAGAGCTACGCGCTCTCCGTTTGCAAAGCGTGAGGCGAAATCCTCCCAGTCGTCATGGCTTCTTATGAGCAAGGTCTCCGCTCCGAGTGCGTTGAGCATCTGCTCATGCTCAGCGAAGGCTCCTTGAAGAGCAAGTATGGCAACAGTCTGTTTCATAGCGTATTATTTTCCACGCTCAGCCATGAGGAGCTGTATCTCGCTCTCGTTGATGCCCACCATGGCCTCTCCGAGGTCTTCGCTCAGTTCTGCGAGTATTGCCGGGTTCTTATAGTTTGTCACCGCCTTCACGATAGCCTGTGCACGTTTTACAGGGTCGCCGCTCTTGAATATTCCGCTGCCTACGAAGACACCCTCCGCTCCGAGCTGCATCATAAGAGCAGCGTCAGCAGGGGTAGCCACGCCACCGGCAGCGAAGTTGACTACCGGCAGTCGTCCGTTGTTGTGTACGTACTCAACGAGGTCGTAAGGCACCTGCAACTGCTTTGCTGCCTCATAGAGCTCGTCGGCGGAGAGCGATACGATGCGGCGTATCTCACTCTGCATCATGCGCATGTGGCGCACAGCCTGTATGACGTCTCCCGTTCCCGGCTCACCCTTTGTGCGTATCATTGTAGCACCCTCGTTTATGCGGCGGAGAGCCTCTCCGAGGTCGCGTGCTCCACATACGAAAGGCACCTTGAACTGTCTCTTGTCTATATGGTAGACATCGTCGGCAGGCGAGAGCACCTCGCTCTCGTCGATATAGTCTATCTCTATCGCTTCCAGGATCTGCGCCTCAACGAAATGTCCTATACGGCATTTCGCCATTACAGGAATAGACACCGCCTCCTGAATGCCCTTGATCATCTTCGGGTCGCTCATGCGGCTTACGCCTCCTGCTGCGCGTATGTCTGCCGGTATTCTCTCCAACGCCATTACGGCACATGCACCTGCCGCCTCAGCTATGCGGGCCTGCTCGGGTGTCGTTACGTCCATGATTACTCCGCCCTTAAGCATCTGTGCCAAGTTGCGGTTAAGTGTCTGTTGTGTCTCCATTGTTTTTTATTATCCTTTTGTTCGTGTTCTTTTTACTCGGGAAAAAACATAAGGTGGGGGGTGTCAATTACCATCATAACCCACCTGAAGTCCTGCCGAAGCCTTTCGGGCAGCAAAGTGCCGTGAACATCAGCTTTTGCAAAACTCAGGCAAAGTTCTGCAAAAAACACGTAACAGGCAAAAGAATGTTGCAGGAAAGAAAAACATTGTTTCAAAAAAATCAACAGCCGCTATCATTTGCGTCCTTCAGACGGTGTTTCTCCCGTCTGTGCCTTATAGAAACGGCAGAAGGTGGCTTGGGAGGAGAAGCCCAGCTTTTGTGACACTTCCTGAATGGTAAGGCGCGAGGTGGTGAGAAGGAGGACGGCTTCGTGGACAAGATACTCGTCAATGATTTCCTTCGGCGTCTTGCCTACCGTCTTCGCCGTGACACGCGAGAGATACTGCTGGGAGATGGCAAGCTGTGAGGCGTAGAACGACACGTCATGATGAGAAGAGTATTCACGTGCTATGAGCGACATGAAAGCGTTGTAGATATCTGCCGGGCGCTGCCCGCGCTCCTCACGCGGCGAGAGGGCATAGACCACCTGGCTGTGGAGGTAAGCATGGGCATGACGTATGGCGACAGGCAAGATGTCGCCCATGGCGAGGCATGTCGCTATGGCTGACGACACCGCTCCGCTTATGCCGTGCTGCTGCCACCCGTCGACATTATGTGAAGAGAAGAACTCCACCTCCTTGCCGTCGAAGAAGAGCGTAGTGGTGAAGCCCTCTATTACCGCCGCTCCACGTAGCAAGACGCTCTCCGCACCCATTTCGCACAGTCGCCGTGCCGCCTCTGTCATATCGTCCTTGGTGGATATCGTGCAGTGGAGTATCTCCTCAGCGTCGCGACAGCGCAGGATACATAACGTAGCCTCGGGGATGAGGAAGGAGCATACAGCACGGACGGTATCGTCAGAAACCATGCGCTCGCCGCGTGAGGAGACAATGCTCGGCGCGACGATGCGGTGGCGGCAGGCGACAATCTCGTTGCGCAACAGGCGCACGGTGTCGTAGCCGTCAACCATTCCGACCTTCACCACCTGCGGGTGGTAAGCCTTCATGGCGGCACACACCTGTCTTACCACCGTCTCCGGCGGCAGTGTGAACCTCTCGCTTATGCCCTCCGGCGTCTGCACCACCACCGATGTTACCGCCGTGAGGGGATAGCCTCCGAGAGCCGAAACGGTTCTGACATCGGCCTGTACGCCCGTTATGCCGCAGCCGTCGGACCCCGTGACGCTCAAGACATGATACATCCCTGCCATGACGTCATTCCTTTCCGGCTATGGCGGCAAACGCCTCGTCCAGTTCTTCCTCCTCCATATATCCTGTCTGCCTCATTATGCCGCCTTTGGCATCGACGAAGAAGAGCGTGGGTATGGACGATATTCCTGCTGCACGTGCAAAGTCCTCCTTCTCGTCAATGTCTATCCTTACGACATCAACGAAGAACTGATACTTTCCCGCTACCTTGTCCAACGAACCGGACATCATGCGGCACGGCCCACACCACGTAGCGTAGAAGTCCACCACCATGGGCTTTCCCGAGAAGGGAGTGTCAAGGTATTTGGCATAGGCCGAAATGTTCTCTGTGTCAGCTGTCGCCACCTCTGTCGTCTGCCCCTGCACCTGCTTTTTTCCGCCGCACGAAAGCAGCAGCACCGCCATACATGCCAGCATGGCGGCGGTAATGAAAAGATTGTTTCTGCTCATCATATTCTTATACCTTATTATATATATATACACACCGGGAAGATTGTTTCTACAAAAATACTCCATTTTTCTTAAAGTGAAGAACAAAGTGATGAGATATTAACTATTTTTATATCGGCAACAGAGAGAGACTGAATATTGAAGGTGGGGTCTAATAATTCGCTTTATCATATTTTCGATTTATCTCTGAGGGCAGACTGTCTGTTTATAAGGGAGCGATGCGGGCATCGTGACCGCATAAACTGGCAGTCTGCCCTCAGAGAGAAACGGAAAGATGATAAAACGTCAACCCTTAATCAATAACCTTTTGACGGTGGGAATTAATAGAACCCACCTGACGTTTATAGGCATGAAAATACTAATATGTATTAAATTGTAACAAAATGTTTTGGTAGTTCGAAAAATAATGATTAATTTTACCCCAAGAAAACCTGACGAAGAGAAAAAAGCCATGAAAGAAGTCCCTGCGGAGGTAGAACGGAAGCGGGGCGCATGAACAGAAAAAATACAAACACATCATAGACAAGATACACAAAACCTAAAAAATTAATACAGCTATGAAAGTTTATAAGACTAACGAAATCAAGAACATTGCGTTGCTCGGCAACGACGGTTCGGGTAAGACAACCCTCACGGAATCACTGCTCTACGAGGCAGGTATCATTCAGCGTCGCGGACGCGTAAGCCAGGGTACTACCGTGAGTGACTACTTCCCCGTAGAGCAGGATTACGGATACAGCGTATTCTCGACAGTTTATCACGTAGAATACAACAACAAGAAACTGAACATAATCGACTGTCCGGGCTCGGACGACTTTGTCGGAGCAGCCATTACGGCACTTAACGTGACAGATACAGCAGTGCTTCTCCTCAACGGCCAGTACGGTCCGGAGGTAGGCACTCAGAACCACTTCCGCTATACCGAGAAACTCAAGAAGCCGGTAATATTCCTCGTCAACCAGCTCGACTCAGAGAAGTGTGACTACGCCAACGTCCTTGAAAGACTTCAGGAGATATACGGCTCGAAGGTTGTGCCGGTGCAGTACCCTCTCAACGAAGGTCCTGAGTTCAACTCGCTCATCGACGTGCTCCTCATGAAGAAATACTCATGGAAGCCGGAGGGAGGCGCACCGACAATTGAGGAGATACCGGCAGAGGAGATGGACAAAGCCATGGAGATGCACAAAGCTCTCGTAGAGGCTGCCGCAGAGAACGACGACACACTCATGGAGAAGTTCTTCGAGACAGAACATCTGACAGAAGACGAGATGCGCGAAGGCATTCGGAAAGGTCTCGTGACACGCTCCATATTCCCAGTTTTCTGTGTCTGTGCAGGAAAGGACATGGGCGTACGCCGCCTCATGGAGTTCCTCGGCAACGTGGTGCCTTTCGTCGACGAGATGCCAAAGGTACACAACACACGCGGTGAGGAGATACCTGTCACCACCGACGGTCCTACAAGCGTTTACTTCTTCAAGACAGGCATAGAGCCACACATCGGCGAGGTGGCTTACTTCAAGGTGATGTCCGGAACCATAAAGGCGGGCGACGAACTGACAAACGCCGACCGTGGGTCGAAGGAGCGCATCGGACAGATATACGTTTGTGCCGGAGCAAACAGACAGCCGGTAGAACAGCTCAATGCTGGCGACATAGGCTGCGCCGTGAAGCTGAAGGACGTGAAGACGGGCAATACGCTCAACGGCAAAGACTGCGACAACCGCTTCGACTTCATAAAATATCCTAACTCCAAGTATTCACGCGCTATAAAGGCTGTCAACGAAGCAGAGACAGAGAAGATGATGGCTGCCCTGATACGTATGCGTCAGGAAGACCCGACATGGATTATCGAGCAGAGCAAGGAGCTCCGCCAGATCATCGTACACGGACAGGGAGAGTTCCACCTCCGCACACTGAAATGGCGTCTTGAGAACAACGAGAAGATACAGGTAAAGTTTGAAGAGGCACGCATACCTTACCGTGAGACGATAACAAAGTCGGCACGCGCTGACTACCGCCACAAGAAGCAGTCGGGAGGAGCAGGACAGTTCGGCGAGGTACACCTCATCGTGGAGCCATACGCTGAGGGAATGCTAGACCCTACGGCATATAACTTCGGAGGACAGGAGTTCCGCATGAACATTAAGAGCCGTGAGGAGATTGACCTCCCATGGGGCGGAAAACTCGTATTCCTCAACTCTGTCGTGGGTGGAGCAATCGACGCTCGCTTCATGCCGGCAATACTGAAAGGCGTAATGGAGTGTATTGAGCGCGGTCCGTTGACAGGATCGTACGCTCGCGACGTCCGCGTTGTCGTTTACGACGGTAAGATGCATCCGGTAGACTCTAATGAGCTCTCCTTCATGCTCGCCGCACGTCAGGCTTTCGCAGCAGCGTTCCGTGAGGCAGGACCGAAGATTCTTGAGCCTATTTACGACCTTGAGGTTTACGTTCCGGCAGACTATATGGGCGACGTGATGTCTGACCTCCAGGGCCGCCGCGCCCTCATCATGGGCATGGATTCCGAGAACGGTTACCAGAAGCTACAGGCAAAGATACCTCTCAAGGAGCTTGCAAGCTACTCTATAGCCCTCAGCTCGCTAACAGGCGGACGCGCATCGTTCACGACGAAGTTCGCAAGCTACGAGCTCGTTCCTGCCGATATACAGCAGCAGCTCATTGCGGCTCACGCTGCCGAGGCAAAGGACGAGGATTAAGAAAAAGACATCGCTGCAATACTCACTCCGTAGTGCGGAGTAAGAAAAAAACATACATCAAGCAGGGAAAGGCCGTGAGCCTTTCCCTGCTTTTTCTTTTCCCTTTTCCGCTATGGTTATGAAGTAAAATCTCTGTGCCTATAGAAATTTTGCTCCATGCCTATAAAAATTTTTTTTCATGCCTTAGAAAAAATATTTTCATGCCTATAAAATTTTGGGGGCTATTATAAGGCGAGAACAGGCTTTGAGGGGGCACAAAGCATCGGAAGGCGAAGAAACGGCAACAATACAAGTTGCGAAAAATACTGACAAACAGACAAAAACACCGTTTTTCCACTCTACGGCTTGTTTTTAAGGTGGGTTCAAAAGGAAACAACGCGGCGGTAAGCCACGAAACGCCTTACCGCGAAAAGAAAAATCGCTGGTATTGTCTCTCGACAAACCAGCGAAAAAAAATGAAAACAAATTTAATTCTATACTAATTTACTATTGCCTTATTTGATGATCTTCTTGCCGTTCTTGATGACAAGACCCTTGGCGTTAGCGTTTACACGCTGGCCGGCAACGTTGTAGAGAACATCAGAAGATACCTTGTCGGCTGTCACGCCTTCGATACCCGTGCCGCCAACCTCATATTTGAAGCCGTAGTAGCCGAGCTTTGAGCCCGCACAGTAGACAGCGTATTTCTTTCCGGCAGCAACAGAGAACGTCACGATTGCGCCAGTGACCTTTGCTTCAAGCTTGCCACCGTTTTCTGTCAGGATCGTTGTCCCTTCTGAGTCTGTCATAACGAAGTCAACGTTTTTGCCGTCAATGTCCTGAACGTAGAACGCCTTGCCTGCGTTTAGCACGACACCTACGGTTAAAGTTCCTGCCTGAGCCGGCTCATAGTAATAAACCGTTCCGGATTTCAGCTTGCCGCTCTGACCGTTTCCTTCGCAATAACCTGTTGCGCCGAGGAGTTTCTCAAGGGTTTTGCTTGCCTTGTTGCCACCCTTGAAATCTTCGCCGCCGGCAACGCCCCATGTCATAGTGATGTTTGGTACTCCGCTATACGTTGTGCCTGCTGCTACACCGGCATCACCCGACTGAACACCATAAACGCCCTGTGCGTTAACGCTAACAGCCATAAAAGCGGCTGCAATAAGAGTAAAGATTTTCTTCATAATGTTTAGAATTTAAGTTGAATAATATGTTAGTGATAAACCTTTTTCCTTGGCGAGTTCTGATTCTTTACCAACCAATCTCCGTATGAAACGGACTAAAGGGTAATTAGGGTGGGGAATTGTGTAAAAAATCAAAAGTTTTTGCAAAGGTAATACATTACTCCTGATTTTGCAGACAAAAGATGATTAATTTAAGTTAAAACCATAAAATTTTTCCACCTTCAGGACAATAATTATGACGACGTGCTGAGCGAAAGGGAAAGTGTATGGGAGGGGAGGCACAACCGTGAGCCTGTTGACGCTGCTGCGAAAGACGGAAAGAGAAGGGAGAGGAAGAGGACGGAACGGAAATACGCATTTTTATTCATAAAACGGGCGTATATATAAAAGAGGTGTAATATTTTTCATATTTTTTCTGAATATTCACGTCGCTTTTTTGCGTATGTCGGCAAAAATACCTACCTTTGCATACGATTGTATAAAAAAACACCCCGCCTATAGGGCAGAGAGGCTCTCTGCACGCATGAAAATGCACCGCGACAGCGCATGGACACCTCTGCAAGCCCATGCCACAGGAAAAGACATAGACATACAGATGAATAAATATATTACGACCGTAAAAGCATCACTCGTAAACCTCAACGCCTTCGAGACGCTGCTGCTACTATCCATACTCTCGCTCACCGTGGCGAACTTCGTAATAAAGGGTGAGGTGACAATAAACAGCGGCATAGCGGCGACGGGAGCCATACTCGGAGTGTTCTGCGTGGTGCTCGGAGCAAAAGGGGCTATGGCAAACTGGATCTTCGGAACAGTAGAGGCTTTCCTGCACATATACATCTGCTTCTGTACACATATCTACGGCGATATGCTGCAACGACTGGTCTACAACCTGCCCATGCAGTTCATAGGATGGTCGAAATGGAAGAAACGAATGCGCGACGACGGCTCGCAAACCATACACACACGCTACATGACGTGGAGGCAACGTTTCTTCACGCTCCTCGCCGTGGCCATAGGAACACTGTCGCTCGGAATATTCCTCATATACTTCGGACCATGGTTTGTCGACACCCTGCAGAGCGTCTTCAGCGACATAGAGTTCAAGACGCTGAAGAAGTCTTACGACGCACCGACGCAGCTGTGGCTCGACTCCTTCACCACGGTGCTCTCCATTGTCACGATGTACGTCTCGGTAAAAGCGTTCGTAGAGCAATGGTACATGTGGCTCATAATAAACGTGGCGTATATATGGTTGTGGCTGCTCAGCGACTCGGAGTTCTCGTTTATGACGGTAGCCAAATACTCCGTCTACTTCGTAAACTCAATATACGGCATTTACGCCTGGAACAAACTAAGCAAAGACTAACACACGTCGAACGGAACGACAGAACAACAAGACATCATGAACGACAGCGTAATAATCATACCGACATACAACGAAAAGGAGAACATAGAGAAAATAATCCGCGCGATATTCGCACTGGAGAAAGCATTCGACATCCTCGTCATCGACGACGGATCGCCAGACGGCACGGGGCAGATTGTCAAAGACCTCATCGAAAGGGAGTTTGCAGGACGGCTCTTCATAATAGAACGCTCAGGAAAACTCGGTCTCGGAACGGCGTATATCGCAGGCTTCCGCTGGGCTCTGGAGAAAGGATACGGGTATATCTTCGAGATGGACGCTGACTTCTCACACGACCCTAACGACCTGCCACGGCTATACAGCGCATGTCACGACGAAGGCTACGACCTGGCGATAGGCTCACGCTATATCTCTGGCGTAAACGTCGTAAACTGGCCCATCGGGCGTGTGCTGATGTCATATTTCGCATCGAAATATGTGCGTTTCATCACGGGCTTCAACATTCACGACACCACGGCGGGATTCAAATGCTACAAACGCCGCGTTCTCAACACCATCGAACTGGACAAGATAAAGTTCAAAGGATATGCCTTCCAGATAGAGATGAAGTACACGGCATATAAGATAGGCTTCAAGATAAAGGAAGTGGCGGTGGTCTTCGTAAACAGACGGGAGGGAGTAAGCAAAATGTCGGGAGGGATATTCGGAGAGGCATTCTTCGGAGTGATGCGACTAAGATGGGACGGCTGGTTCAGAAAATATCCGGCGATAAAGGAGTAACAGCCTTCGCCCCTACCCTTGTGCGTTAACGTCCACCACCACCCTCGTGCGTTAACGTCACCACCACCCTCGTGCGTTAACGTTTCAACGTTAACGTCAACCACCCCAACGACTCCATAAGCCATAGTTATAGTCACAATGAACGTAGCAATAGTAAAATACAACGCAGGAAACATTTATTCCGTGGTCAACGCGCTGAGGCGACTCGGCATAACACCTGTCGTCACCGACAACGCCGAGGAACTTATGAATGCCGACAAGGTCCTTTTCCCAGGACAGGGTGAGGCGCGTACTGCAATGGAATATCTCCGCAGCCATAACCTCGACGAGGTGATACGCTGCTTACGTCAGCCCGTTCTCGGAATATGTGTTGGGCAGCAGCTCCTCTGCCGACATTCGGAAGAGGGCGACACCGACTGCATAGGCATCTTCCCCATGGATGTACACCGCTTCGTACCTACACGCCATGAGGACAAAATACCACAGATGGGGTGGAACAAAATATTCAACCTCCGCACACCGCTCTTTAACCCCTCTGAGCTTGCCCAGCTCACCGATAGCAGGAACCCTTCTGAGCTTGCCCCGCTCACCGACAGCAGGAACCCCTCTGGGCTTGACCCGCTGACCGGCAGGAAGGCTACTACGGTGGAAGAAAACAGCTACGTATATTTCGTACACAGCTATTACGTTCCGCTGCACGACGAATATACCATAGCGACGGCAGGCTTCACACTGCCATACTCCGCAGCCATACATAAAGACAATTTCTACGCCACGCAGTTCCACCCGGAAAAGAGCGGCAGCGTAGGAGAAAAGATACTCCAAAACTTCATAGACTTATGATAGAACTCATACCTGCCATAGACATCATCGACGGACAATGCGTGAGGCTCACAAAAGGAGACTACAGCCGGAAGACGGTCTACGCACAAGACCCGGCGGAGATAGCCAAAGGCTTTGAACGCATGGGGTTCAGAAGACTGCATGTGGTAGACCTCGACGGAGCGAAGTCGAGACATATCGTCAACGACGGCGTGCTGCGAAGGATTACGGCGGAGACAAACCTCAAGGTGGACTTCGGGGGAGGCATAAAGACCGACGAAGACATACGAAAGGCGTTCGACGCCGGAGCGGAAATGGTTACGGTAGGCTCCGTAGCTGTCACGTTCCCAGACCTTTGCGGGGAATGGATAGCACGCTATGGAGCAGAGAAAATAATCCTCGGCGCGGACGTGAGGAACGGCAAGATCTCCATAAATGGATGGAAAGACGACTCAGAGGAGGAACTGATACCTTTCCTGAGAAAATATGTCGATATGGGCGTGAAGAACGTACTCTGCACGGAGATTTCACGCGACGGCACATTGGAAGGACCTGCCGTGGAACTCTACCGCAGCGTCATGAAGGAGTTTCCCGACATGCACCTCATAGCCTCGGGAGGGGTGTCGTCGAACAAAGACATTGCCGACCTTGAGGAAGGCGGCATTCCTGCCGTAGTCTTCGGAAAGGCGATGTATGAGGGAAAGATAGACGTAACGAAGCTCAACATCTAAACACCACACCAAACACATGTCTGTAGCAAAGAGAATAATACCTTGTCTTGACGTGAAGAACGGAGAGACGGTAAAAGGAACAAACTTCGTAAACCTGCGCTCTGCCGGAGACCCCGTAGCACTGGGCAAGGCATATAGCGAGCAAGGAGCCGACGAACTGGTGTTTCTCGACATCACGGCGAGCCACGAGGGGAGGAAGACGTTCACCGACATGGTGACACGCGTGGCACAGGAGATAAACATACCGTTCACGGTAGGTGGAGGGATAAACCAGCTTGACGACGTTACACGACTGCTCAACGCCGGAGCCGACAAGGTGAGCATAAACTCTGCGGCGATACGCAACCCGCAGCTCATAAACGAGATAACGTCGCAATACGGCTCACAGGTATGTGTATGTGCCATAGACGCACGCTACGACGACGGGGAGTGGATATGCTACCTCAACGGAGGAAGGGTGCCTACGGAACGGAGACTCTTCGAATGGGCACGCGAGGTCGAGGAGAGAGGAGCAGGAGAGATTCTCTTTACGTCCATGAACCACGACGGAGTGAAGGAAGGCTATGCCAACGATGCGCTCGCCATGCTCTCCGAAACACTGAACATACCCGTGATAGCGTCTGGAGGAGCAGGAAAGAGGGAACACTTCAGGGATGTCTTCACAGAGGGAAAGGCGGACGCTGCCCTCGCAGCCTCGGTATTCCACTTCGGAGAGATTCCCATACCCGAGCTGAAGAGATACCTCGCAGCAGAAGGGGTAAACGTAAGAATATAGGGACAGCATCCCGGCAAAGCAGAGGACAAGCTCTGCGCTCGGCCTTGCTAAGCCACAATCATTGTTGGTGGGGCATATACATTCCCACCTAAAAAAACGCACTTACTTATGACAGGAAACATAACAGTAGACTTCGAAAAGGGAGGCGGACTCGTGCCGGCGATAATTCAAGACGCAGTGACGAAGAACGTGCTGATGCTCGGATATATGAACGAAGAGTCGCTGCAGAAGACATTGAAGACGGGCAAGGTGACATTCTGGAGCCGATCACGCAACGAACTGTGGACTAAGGGCGAGACGTCGGGACACTTCCTCGACCTCGTAGACATAAAGGCTGACTGCGACAACGACACGCTGCTCGTGAAGGTGAACCCTCACGGCCCGACATGCCATACTGGGACAGACACTTGCTGGGGGGAGGAAAACAAATAACGGGGAACCTGACAGTACCCGTCACAACACATACGGAGGCGGAAAGGGAAAGAAAAGACGACCGGTGGTAAGAGCATTCTCTTCTTGGAGAAACGAACCCACGGCGAGAAGTGCAAAACTTCAAGGCAGAAGCCTCATAAACGGAACACAACGGAAATAACATAGAAAGAAATGAACTGCAACGAGAACAACCCACTGCTGTTTCTCTCTGAACTTCAGGATTTCATAGAGAAACGCTATCAGGAGATGCCGGAAGGCTCATACACCACATCACTCTTCAAGGACGGCCTAAACCGCATGGCACAGAAAGTCGGAGAGGAAGCACTGGAACTCGTGATAGAGGCTACCAATGGAACTAACGAGCGTATGATATACGAAGGCTCTGACATGCTCTACCACCTCATAGTATTGCTGACAAGCAAAGGCGTGCGCATAGAGGAACTGGCAAAGGAACTGCAGGTGCGACACGACCCAAACTGGCATAAGCACTAAGCGGAAAGGGACAGAGCGGACACGCCACAGACGCCCACGGGAACAGGGACGGAGCGGAAGGCGACACACTATTTGAATCCAAGAGAATATGATCATAGACTACAGGAAAGTAACCATATACCAAGACGAGGGATGCGTGCTGAAAGACGTCGACTTCAGACTCGACGACGGGGAATTCGTTTACCTCATAGGAAAGGTGGGAGCGGGAAAAAGTTCTCTCCTGAAGACGTTCTACTGCGAACTGGACATTGACAGCGCAGAGAAAGCGACAGTACTCGAACGCGACGTGGACAAGATAAAGCGTAAGAACATTCCGGCACTGAGAAGGGAGATGGGGATAATATTCCAGGACTTCCAGCTCCTGCACGACCGTACGGTATATAAAAACCTCGCCTTCGTATTGAAAGCGACAGGATGGAAGAAACGCCAGGAGATTGACGAACGCATAAACGAAGTGCTGACCAACGTGGGCATGACAGACGTAAAAGACAAAATGCCTCACGAGCTCTCGGGAGGCGAGCAGCAGCGAATAGCAATAGCACGAGCACTGCTGAACAAACCGAAGGTCATAATAGCCGACGAACCGACAGGAAACCTCGACCCGGAGACTGCCGAGAACATCGTGATGCTGCTGAAAGACATAACGCGAACGGGAACGGCGGTCGTAATGTCAACACACAACATTCCGATGCTCGACAAGGTGCCGGGGATAGTGTACAGATGTGAAGACGGAACACTGCACGAGGTGAAAGCATAAAGGTGGGAAATATGACAAAGCGAATTAACGGAACCCACCATAAACCACATAAAGCCGCAACGCAGAAAGAAAAAGGCAAACTCTAAGCCGGAAGGAAAGTCACCAAGCATAGGACTGACGGGAAACAAAGAAAACAAAAACAAAAAAACATAAATTGCTGATATGAAAGTTATGAAGTTTGGAGGCACCTCTGTAGGTTCTCCGGAAAGAATGAAAAACGTATGCCAGCTAATAACAAAGTCTGGTGAGCCGACATTCGTAGTGCTCTCCGCTATGTCGGGAACAACGAACTCTCTCGTAGAAATATCAAACTATTTCTATAAGAAAAACCCTGACGGAGCACACGACATCATAAACCAACTCGAGAGGAAATACATGGCTCACGTCGACGAGCTGTATACTGACGAGGCAATAAAGAAAGAAATCACGGAATTCCTGCACGACAGGTTCTCGTACCTGCGCTCATTCTCAAAAGACACGTTCACAAGCTTTGAAGAGCGTGCCGTAGTGGCTCAGGGAGAAATGCTCTCGACAAACATGGTTACGGCTTACCTCAAACAAATCGGAGTGAAGGCAATACTGCTGCCGGCTCTCGACTTCATGAAGACGGACAAAAACCAGGAGCCGGACATGAACTTCATCAAGGCTAACATAACAGACATCCTCGAAAGGGAGAAGGGATACCAGATATACATCACGCAAGGCTTCATCTGCCGGAACGCATACGGAGAGGTGGACAACCTGCAGAGGGGTGGATCGGACTATACCGCATCGATAATAGGAGCGGCGATACAGTCGGAGGAAATACAGATATGGACCGACATCGACGGAATGCACAACAACGACCCGCGCATCGTCGACCACACTGACCCGGTACACCAGCTCAACTTCGAGGAGGCTGCCGAACTGGCATATTTCGGGGCGAAGATACTCCACCCGACATGCGTACAGCCGGCAAAGAACGCCGGAATACCTGTGGCACTGAAGAACACCATGGACCCCGACGCCACCGGAACAATAATAAACAACAGGATTGAACGGGGAACGATAAAGGCTGTGGCAGCGAAGGACAATATCACAGCGATAAAAATAAAGTCATCGAGAATGCTACTCGCATCGGGATTCCTGCGCAAGATATTCGACACCTTCGAGGAGTACAACACTTCGATAGACATGGTATGCACCTCGGAGGTCGGCGTGTCAATGTCTATAGACAATCCTCGCAACCTCGATGCAATAGTTGACAAGCTGAAGAAATACGGCACCATAACCGTTGACCGGAACATGTGCATCATCTGCGTCGTAGGAGACCTCGACTGGGAGAACGTGGGATTTGAGTCGCGCGTGACACAGGCTATGAAGGATATACCTGTACGCATGATTTCTTACGGCGGATCAAACTTCAACATCTCTTACCTCATTAAGGAGGAAGACAAGAAGAGGGCGCTGCAGAACCTCTCGGCTGCTCTGTTCAATTAAAAAGGCACTGTCTTCTGTCACCGTCATGAGACCATGCAAAAAACGCTGACGATAAAAACGCACCAGCGGAAAAAGCAAGGCTCATGGCTGTGGCAGAAACCCTTATAGAAAACTACATACAACACACACAAAGAACACATAAAAACAAAGACAAGCAACTATGGCAACTTTTCCCATACAGAAACTCTCACAGAAAGAGACACCATACTACTATTACGACACATGTCTGCTCGACGAGACACTCGACACGATAAACGCTGAAGCAAAGAAACATGAGGGATATTGCGTACACTATGCCGTGAAGGCTAACGCAAACAAGAAGATACTCAAGAGAATAGCACAGAAAGGACTGGGAGCGGACTGCGTCAGCGGAAACGAGGTGAAAGCGGCACTCGAAGCAGGCTTCCCGCCAGAGAAAATCGTTTACGCCGGAGTGGCGAAAAAAGACAACGAGATACTCCTCGGAATAGATAACGGAATATTCTGTTTCAACTGCGAGAGTGTCGAGGAGCTGATAGTAATACAGCAGCTGGCGGCACAAAGGGGAAAGAAGGCGCGAGTGGCGTTCAGGATAAACCCTAACGTCGGGGCGCATACACACGCCAACATCACTACAGGACTGGCGGAGAACAAGTTCGGCATTCCTATGGAGGACATGGAGAAGGTCATAATGCTCTCACGAGACATGCCGAACATAGAGTTCATAGGACTGCATTTCCACATAGGAAGCCAGATACTCGAAATGGACGACTTCAAAGCTCTCGCACTGCGTGTCAACGAATTGCAGGACAGGCTGGAGAAGCAGGGCATAACGGTGCAGAACATAAACGTTGGCGGAGGACTGGGAATAGACTATAACGACCCTGACGCTCACCCGGTGCCGGACTTCGCAAGCTATTTCGAGACATACACCGCAAACATGAAGCAGAGGGAGGGACAGAAGGTACACTTCGAGCTGGGACGCTCGGTGGTAGGACAGATGGGCTCGCTGATAACGACTACGATATACGTCAAGAAAGGCACGCACAAGGAATTCTGCATTGTCGATGCGGGAATGACAGACCTGATACGCCCTGCGCTATACGACGCACACCATGAGATACAGAACATCTCTAACCCGGAAGGCGTGAAGAAAGTATATGACGTGGTGGGACCGATATGCGAGTCGAGCGATGTTTTCGCTAAAGCCTATGCCATGAGCGAGACAAAGCGAGGAGACCTGATAGCAATACGCTCGGCAGGAGCATACGGAGAGATAATGGCATCGCAATATAACTGCCGAAACCTGCCGGCTGGATATACGGAAGAGGATTTTTAGACAACCACAGGAAAAACGCTTCCTTACACTCTCCGGGAGCTGATGTACGAAAAAAAATGGCGACATAAGATGCTCAGGGAGAGGACATAAGATGTTTTGGAAGAGGACATAAGATGTTTAGGGAGAAAAGAATGGAAGAAAACAGAAACATATCCATAATCATCACCACAACAGACAAGGACACCATGCTGAGGGAGACCTTGCCCGTAATACTTGCACAGGAATACGGAGCGGAGTATGAGGTGGTTGTGGCTCGCGAGACACGACAGGGCGAGGTGAGGGATATCGTGGAACCTTTGCAGAAGGAGTATCACAACCTCAAGACAACATTCCTCCCGGACAAACCGCAGTATGTCAGCGACGAGGAGGTGAAAATACTCCTCGCCGTGAAAGCGGCAAGATACGACAACATTGTCATGATGCCGCCAAGCATGACTCCACAGACGGGGAAATGGCTTGAAGAACTGGCGGAGATAATACTCGACGGAGGACAGAGCCTTTCTGACGTATGTCCCGCGCTCTTCGGCGACGGGCATTGCCATAAAAAACTTGGCATACTGAAAAGATTACGGCACAAGCGAAGGGTGATGAAAGCACTGAAACAATGGTGCGGAGAGAAAGGGCTGAAGAGGAAAGAACTCTTCCTGAGGGGCGACATACGCCATACGCTCATCATGACATTCAAAAGACGGCAGTATCTCTGCGACATGACGTTGCGTGACATCATTTGCCGGCATACGGACATATATATATTAAGGTGAAAAAAGAATTGTGATAATTAATTACCGTGGGAAATAACAAGACCCACCTATACTGATACTGAAGAGAAGATGAAGGTTCTCCATTACATACCGACACTGACAAAGCGAATGAAGCTGGCGGCGACGCTTGCCCAAAGGCTTCATGTGGCTTTGGGAATGACAATGGAGACGCATCTATTCACAGGTGACGTAAGCAGAAGGGAGTTCCTCCAGAAACTGTATGAGGTAAACCCTGACGTGGTACACATCCACGGGTGCTGGGACAGGAAAATATATGACGTCGAGCAGTGGGTGACGAAGAGGGGCTTTCCCGTGGTGCTCTCGCTGTATGGGGGAATGGAGGACAAAGTGCTCCGCGACAGGTTCTGGAAGAAACGCCTACCACGCATCATAGCATATCAGTTCCGCACAATACGTAAGGCTACGGCACTGCATACGTTTACCGAGAATGAACGTGACAGCATGAAACAGCTGGGGTGGAAAAGCAGGATTGCCATGATACCGATACCGGAAAAGGAAGAGGACTATCAGACGGCATGTGACGCTTTCCACGCCTTATACCAGAAGGTCATAGACACTACGTCAAGGAACATGCTACACAACAACGAGAGGAGATGGCTATGGACACTGATACAGGTGGCTGTGACACAACAAAACGCAACGCTATACAGCGACGAGGCGGACTATGACTTGAAGAAACTGGCAGCAAAAGCGTCGGCGGAACTGACATCATACAACTGGCGAACGTTGCAGATATTCGCCTATGACCACGGGCTGACGGAACGTTTGAGGGAGGGACAGAAGAAAGCTAATATTATAATACCCAACCTGTTGCAGAACGTGCCGCCACGCTTCGCACACAAAGAACTGGTAAAGAAAAGACCAGACAAAAAAGCGGAGAGGATAATGAAGGAGGACGAAAAGGCTGTAAAGGAGACTACGGTGGCAGCAGACATATACCGCCTGAAAGCCATACTGTCAAGAAACAGATATGATGAGGGATGGCAGACACCATACTGCCTGCTGATAGAGATATACGGCATCCTGAGGTGGAGCGACTGCGACGAAGGGAAGATATGTGCATTGCTTGAGAAATACTCGCTGACGCCATTCGCCGGAAGGATAATGGAGATTATCGCAGAACTGCTCGACCTGCCGCTCGGCTTCATGCCACTCGACCCTGTCGACGACAAACAGACGGAACACCTGAAGAGAAGACTCGACACAGCTGTATGGTGAGGGTACGAGACAAACGAACCGCACCCAGAACAAAAAGTAACATAAACCAACAAGCCGTACCTTGGAAAAAGAACATGTAATCATCTAACCAAAAGAAACACAATGATGACAAACAACGACATAGAGAAGGATATGCGCTACCTCCAGCTGCTTTCTAACAGTTTTCCTACGGTAGCTGCTGCTGCAACAGAGATAATAAACCTCTCGGCGATACTTCATCTGCCGAAGAGCACAGAGCATTTCCTGGCAGACATACACGGCGAGCACCAGGCGTTTCAGCACGTGCTGAAAAACGCTTCGGGAAACATAAAGAGAAAGGTGAACGAGATATTCGGAAATACCTTGCGCGAATCGGACACGAAGGAGATATGCACTCTGATATACTACCCCGAACAGAAACTGGAGATAATAAAGTCGAAGGAGGAGAACCTCGACGACTGGTATCATATCACGCTGCATCAGCTCGTGGCTATACTACGCGACGTATGCTCGAAATACACACGGTCGAAAGTTCAGAAGTCACTGCCCGAGGAGTTCTCGTATATCATACAGGAACTGCTGCATGAACGAACGGAAGACAACAACAAGGCTGCGTATGTCAACGGCATTATAAACTCTATCATAGCAACACAACGCGCCGACAACTTCATCATTGCGATATGTAACGTCATTCAGAGGCTGTCCATAGACCAGCTGCACATCCTCGGAGACATATTCGACAGAGGACCAGGGGCTCACATCATCATGGACACTCTGAAAAACTATCATTCCTGGGACATACAGTGGGGCAACCACGACATATTATGGATGGGAGCCAGTGCGGGCAACGAGGCATGCATATGTCATGTCATAAGGATATGTCTGAGGTATGCTAACCTGACCACCTTGGAGGAGGGCTACGGAATAAACCTCGTACCGCTGGCAACATTCGCCATGGAGCACTATCAGGACGACCCATGCACAGGCTTTGAACCAATACTACTCGACGGGACGGCAACACTTGACGAAAAGCAGAAAAGGCTTACGGCAATGATGCACAAGGCTATATCAGTAATACAGTTCAAGGAAGAGGCACGGCTGTTCCATAAATATCCTACATGGCACATGGAGAACCGCGACATTATTTCCACAGTCGATACGGAACGCAACGTATGTATGATTGACGGAAAGGAATATGTCATGCAGCACGCCACATTCCCTACGGGAATAACACTGACGGAGGAGGAGAGCATACTCATGTCGAGACTGAGACACTCGTTCCTCGTGTCGGAGAAACTACAGAAACACATACGCGAGATGCTTTCTCACGGATGTATGTACGCCATCTGTAACGGTAACCTACTCTTCCACGCTTCCATACCGTTAAACGACGACGGATCGCTGAAGGACGTGGAAATGATACCGGGGAAATGGTTCAAGGGGAAAGACCTGATGCACAACATCGGAATGCTCGTACGCTCTGCTTTCCAGCAAGACTCTGACCCGGAGCTGAGAAGGTATGCAAGGGACTATTTCCTCTATCTCTGGTGCGGAAAAGACTCGCCGCTCTTCGACAAGTCCAAGATGTCAACATTTGAGAGGTATTTCATAGCTGACAAAGAGACACACAAGGAGGAGAAGGGAAACTACTTCAAGCTGAGAGAGAGGGAGGACATTATAGACAGCATAATGGACGCCTTCGGACTGAAAGGTAAAAACAGACATATCATAAACGGACATGTGCCGGTACATGTGGCAAAGGGCGAGAAGCCTATCAAGGCAAACGGAAAACTGATGGTCATCGACGGGGGATTCTCTGTGCCATATCATAAGGAGACGGGCATTGCAGGATACACGCTCGTATATCATAGCCGTGGCTTCCAACTCGTACAGCATGAGCCGTTTACGTCAACGGAAGACGCTGTGGTAAGAGGGACGGACATAAAGTCTACGACACAGATCATAGAGATGGCAAACCGACGTATGCTCGTGGCTGATACAGATAAAGGCTCGGAGCTTAGGCAACAGATTGCTGACCTCAACAAACTGCTATACGCTTATCGGCACGGATATATAAAAGAACGTGAGATAAAGAAATAGAGCAACACAAAGCGGACAAAAAAAGAACGCAAGACACAAAGAGGAAAAGCAAAAAGGCTAAAAGACAAAAGAACGCAAGGAGAAAAAATGAAAGAACGCAAGGTAAACACTCTCATTCTTGCGGCGGGGAAAGGGACAAGGCTGAAACCGCTGACAGATGTCATTCCGAAAGCTCTCGTGCCGGTAAAGGGAAAACCGCTCGTGCAGCATGTCGTGGAGAAGATGATTGCAGAAAACTGTAATACGATCATCGTGAATATTCACCACCATGCGGAACAGATGCGTAACTTCCTCAATATTCTCGGAAAAGCCAAAGGGAAAGAGATTGTCATATCTGACGAGAGCATGAGCCTGCTGGATACTGGAGGGGCGGTAAGAAAGGCGACGGGAATACTGAAAGAGAAGGGTGAAGACAGTTTTCCAATGCTGATACACAACGTAGACATTCTCTCTAACTTGTCTGTAAGGGATTTCTGCTCTATTACAGATGAAATGCCAGACATTAAGAAGCAAACGGAGGCTGTTCTACTCGTCTCGGACAGAAAGACGAAAAGGTATCTGCTCTTCGACCACGACATGAGGCTGGCAGGATGGACAAATATTGAGACGCATGAGGTAAAGTCACCATACCCAGACATTGCGGCTCTCACAGGAGAAGACACGGAAAGGCTGAAAGAAAAGGGGCTCCGACTGTTGGCTTTCTCAGGCATACATCTTGTTAAGCCGACGCTGTTCCCGGAATTATACAAATGGCCCGAAGCGTTCTCAATTATCGATTTCTACATTGAGATGTGCTCACGCCACATGGTAAAGGGAAAGGTCATGGAAGGCGTGAAGATACTCGATGTAGGAAAACTCGATACACTGGCTGAGGCGGAAAGCTTTCTCGATAACATCACTGGTGGGAATTAATATGCCCCCACCTATAGAGAACTTAACATAAACATCTCATCATAACTTCTATATAATGCAAAAAATTATTATCCTGGATTTTGGCAGCCAGACGACACAGCTGATCGGACGACGCGTCAGAGAGCTTGACACGTTCTGCGAGATTATGCCATACAACAAATACCCTGACGACGACAAAGACGTCATAGGTGTGATACTCAGTGGCTCACCATTCTCTGTACACGACCCGGAGGGTTTCAAGCCTGACCTCTCACGCTTCTTGGGAAAGAAACCTGTGCTCGGAATATGCTACGGAGCACAGTATTTCTCATACGCCAACGGAGGAAAGGTAGAGAAGACAAATACAAGGGAATACGGACGAGCTAACCTGCAATGGATAAACGGCGACGACCGTCTCTTCAACGGCTTCGACGAAAACTCACAGGTGTGGATGAGCCACGGAGACTCCATAACGGCTATTCCTGACGACTGTGAGTGTATAGCCTCAACAGCCGACGTCAAGTATGCGGCATACCGCAGCAACAGCATTCCTGTCTGGGCGGTGCAATTCCATCCAGAGGTGTTCCACAGCGTGCAGGGCACCCTACTGCTCAAGAACTTCGTCGTAGACATCTGCGGCTCACAGCAGAACTGGAGTGCAGACAGCTTCGTAGAGACGACTGTAGCACAACTGAAGGAGATGATCGGCAACGACCGCGTTGTTCTCGGACTCTCTGGAGGCGTGGACTCCAGCGTAGCAGCGGTATTGCTTAACAAAGCCATAGGAGACCGGCTGACATGTATCTTCGTTGACCATGGCATGCTTCGTAAGAACGAGTTCCATGACGTAATGCACGACTATGAATGCCTCGGACTGAACGTTATAGGGGTAGATGCGTCTGAGAGGTTCTTCAACGATCTGAAAGGGGTTTCTGACCCCGAGGAGAAACGTAAGATCATTGGCCGTGACTTCGTGGAGGTATTCAACGCAGAGGCAAAGAAGATAAAAGACGCAAAATGGCTTGCACAAGGTACAATATACCCTGACCGTATAGAGTCGCTGAACATCACAGGAAAAGTCATAAAGTCTCACCATAACGTTGGAGGACTGCCAGAAGAGATGCATCTCTCGCTCTGCGAGCCTCTGCAATGGCTCTTCAAGGACGAGGTGCGCCGTGTAGGACGCTCAATGGGTATGCCAGAGCATCTCATAACACGCCATCCGTTCCCGGGACCGGGACTTGCCGTACGTATTCTTGGAGACATTACGCCAGAGAAGGTGCGCATTCTGCAGGATGCCGATGACATATACATCCGGGGATTACGCCAGTATAAGACAAAACTCTCTGGCGAGGAGGCTCGCAAGGTCCTTGCTGCCGGAGTGCCCGCCGACATGAAGGATGGGGAGATTGAAGTATCTCTCTACGACCAGATATGGCAGGCAGGCACAATACTTCTATCCACAGTACGCAGCGTGGGTGTCATGGGCGACGAACGTACTTACGAACACCCCGTTGCTCTTCGTGCCGTAACGTCAACAGATGCCATGACCGCTGACTGGGCTCATCTCCCATACGACTTCATGGCAAAGGTGTCTAACGAGATAATAAATAAGGTAAAGGGCGTAAACCGCGTCTGCTACGACATTTCTTCAAAACCACCTTCAACAATAGAGTGGGAGTAAAAAAGAGTGTCTTTTGCACGATGGCCGTCTGTATGACAAGCAT
>CALZUQ010000013.1 GCA_945829425.1 uncultured bacterium
ACCTCAAGGCCGTTAACGGCTGCACAATATGTTTTTACGAGCATAAGATAATTTTCTGTTAAAAGGGGGTTATATTAATTGCCACCGTTAAAAGTATAGTATTTATAGGTTGACGTTTCTATATATCAGTAAGATTTCATATATTCAATGGGGGCTACTTTGCCCTTTGTTCACATCTCGGAAGCATGGAGTCTTGCCGATGCTGCGAAAGAGGTTATACATGACAGAGCCGCAGGCATCACCTTTTTTTCCGTTCACTTCGGCGTTTTTCAGCAAGTGACGGTGTGTTATTACTGCTCAATCCGTTGAAAGAGTAGCCTACGGCTTACAGCTTCTCCTTAAGATATTCATAGAGGGGTTCCCCATAAAGCGAGCGTTCTTTTATCACCCCGTCTTCCACGATTATCACGACACCCGTCTGGTATATTCCCAAAGCAGCAGCTACGGGCGACTCCGTCATCTTGCCGTCAAAGAGTATTATGCTCTCCAAATCATCATAAGCGAAACAGTTCTTGCTTTGCGTCTTGTTGATGTCGAAAGAGAGAGCCACAAGCTTCCACGCTTTGCCTGTATCGCGCCGTATGCCGTTAATACGCCGTATCTGGTTAGTGCTTTCAAAATCCCACGAAGCAAAGCTTGCTATGAAACATATACCTTTCGACAAGTCAGACTGTGTTACGCTCTTTCCGTCAATGTCTGTTGCATTGAATGCAGGTAGTTTCCTCTTTACACCCACCTTTGCCATGTCTCTCACCTGGTTGAGGAGTATGGTAAGCGATGCCTCGTCAGGATTTTTCTCCACGAGGAGTTTCAGAAGTTCCAGTGCCTTATCATAGTCAGCCTTCTGTCCAAGGAAATAGCGTCTGATGAGATATTTGCCAAACTCTGGCAGAGGATGTTTCTCTATCACCTCACTTATCTCTTTTTGTGGAGAGAGGTCTTTAGACATATCCTTCATTTTCTCCCTAAGGGTATTCATGACCTTGTTCTCTTCCCCACCCTTCACCTTTATGTCCTTCATGCTGTGTGCATCGCCTTCAACAGAGTATTTCTCTCCCGGAGCCACGAAGACGGGGACTTCCAGGCCTCCCGGCATCATTATCACTATCACCCCTTTGTGGCTGCATTCTGCCTCATAGGAGAAGCGTCCTCCGGCAAGTGTTATAGTGTCAACGTCTGCTATCGCCCCGTCAGGGCTATAAACCAAAAACTCACCTTGGTTCAGGTTCAGCAGCTTGCCGTCAAGCCTGAAATGCTTGCCGTCGGGTCCGCAAGAAACCAAAACCAAGGTGAGAAGTATAAGTAAGTTCCTCATTCCTTGAGTTTTTACGGTATGAAGAAATCTCCATGCCTTATTAACGAATGAATGTTGTGTTGTCTGAGGAATTGGTTCAGACAACACAACATATATACATTTTTTAGAGAATATTATTTTACATTGCTGAACTCAAGGTCGTTCTCTGCATAGAAAGCGAGCTTGCCGTCCTTTGCAATAGCATCCTTGAGATATGTGTTTGCAGCGTAGGCGTTTCCTTGACGTGCGCTGAGAATGGCGCGGAGATAGTCCGTCATGCCGTCACCGTTGTTGCCAATCTGCTTGAATGTGCTGAGTGCTCCCTCATAGTCCTTGCTGAGGAGCTGTGCCAAAGCTGCAACGTTGTTGCTCTGACCCTTGAGGTTGTCTGCTGCTGCAGCATAGTCACCCTTTGCTATATTGTATGTGCCGAGAGCGAACTTATAGTCGTTGGCGTCGATAGCCTGTGAGATGAGTTCCTGGGCCTTTGCGAGGTTTCCGCCCTTGAGAGCTACGAGAGCGAGGTTTGCCTTTGCCTCTGCAGCATTAGGATTAACCTTAAGTGCTTTCTCAAGATATTCTGTAGCTGTCTGTGTGTCGCCTTTCTTGAGTGCCTGAACAGCTACGTTGTTATATCCACGGTAGTCGTTAGGATAAACCTTCACTGCAGTCTTGTAAACGTCCTCAGCGTCAGCACCCTTGAGTGTTGCAGCATAGAGTATCTCGTCAATAGAAAGCTCTTTGGCGTTGTCTTTATACTGCTGCTGTATCTGCTCGTCGCTGCGTCCTACAGTCTCATAGTTTATGATGAGACGTGAACGGCGAAGCTCAGGAAGTATTGTCTCTGCAAGTTCACGGAAGCCTGCGCTCATATTCTTGATTTGCTGTTCGCGCTCCTCTGGATCCTGATACATTGAGAGAACACGGAGTATAACGTCCTTGTCCTGTATGTTGCTTGCTGCCACGAGCTGCTGGAAGCCCTCCCAGTCCTGAGCGGTGTACTGTCCTGCTATTGTTGCCTCAGCCTTGATTTTCTTCAGCTGCTCTCTGACATATTTCTCTGTCACGTCCTGACGTTTTGAAGCCAGCTTGTCGTTGAACTTCTCGCCACCGTCAGGAGAAGCGTATGCCTTAACCTCGATGTTTGAGAGGATGTATGCCTCTTTCTCGTTGTTTATAGTACGCAGCATCTCTACGAACTGCTGCACGCTGTTGTTCTTCAGCTCACCCTGACGCAGCTGTGCCTGATTGATGAGGAACTTGATGTTTGCCGACTGACGTGCCTGGCGCACTCTCTGGAATGTGTCAGGAGCGATACATCCGCCTTTCTGCTCCATAGCCATGCGGTAAAGCTCAGATGTAGCTATGACACCCGTCGCTACCTTTACTGCCGGCACCTCTACCTGCTTCTTGCCCACATAAGCGTCAAATGTGAGGTACAAGTCGCTCTTATGGTATGTGTCTGTATATGGGAACTCAGCCTTCATGGCATAGTTTCCACCAAGACGGTAGCTTATGGTCTGGTTGTTTGCCATAACCTTCTCTCCCTGGAATGTAGCAGGAACGCCACGGAGTACTGAGCCGTCAGCAGCGCGCAGCTCAGGTGTTACGGTAACCATAGCCTTTTTCTTCATGTATTTCTCAGGGAAATTGCCGTTGATGGTAACAGGCACGTAACCGCCCTGAGTCTCCATAGGATTTGGAACAACATTAAAATTGTCTGCTGACAAAGCACCAAGCTTGCCTGAGCAAGACGTCATCGCAAGGACTGCTGTCGCTGCGATAGGAAGAACAATTTTCTTTAGCATAAAAAACGTGTGTTTATAGATATATCCATATAAAGTGTACCGCGAGCGGGACTCGAACCCGCACGGCCGTTTCGGGCCAGGAGATTTTAAGTCTCCAGTGTCTACCATTCCACCATCGCGGCACAATGTTTCTTCAAAAAACAATGCAAAGTTACACCTTTTTATTCTTTTATGCCCATACTTGCAAGTTTATGACTTGTTTCTTAACTTTTTTTAGAACATGAAAATACATTTTTCTTTCTGCCACAGCTTATTCACATTGATACAGCAGCCCACAGTGTCATAGCGAGAAACGACAAGACAAAGAGCGACAGAGGTGCAGCAGCTTTCCGTAGCGGCTCACGTTGGGGGACGGCAGGTAATAGTTTTATCGATGCGCGTACATATATATAATATGACAGCACAGCGCAACAGAAGCCTAGGGCTGCACCTGCCAGGAGGTCTGTAGGATAGTGAACGCCAAGATACATACGTGAATACACCTGCATGATAACCCATGTGACCATCATGACATGGAACAGCCTGCCACGGAACCTGAGCAGCAGGAGGGTAAGAAGCCCTACAGTATTTGCAGCGTGGCAGGAAGGCATGCCGTAAGCCCCACCCCGGTATCCGTCAACGATATGTATCACTGCCGAGAGCGGGTTGTCAACATTCGAAGGTCTCAGGCGCGCCACTGCCGGACGTATCAAGCTTGCTCCTATCTGGTCGGCAAGCACCGTAGTGAGAGTCACGGCAAGGAGGAACAGCAAAGCGTCACGCCATGCCAAGGTCCTGAAAACAGCATACGCTATGGCAATATACATTGGAATCCAAGCAAAGCGGTGGGTCATGACAGGCATAAAGGCGTCAAGGAAATCGTTATAGTGACCGTTGACCCATAAAAGTATCGTCTCGTCCATAGTGTTCTGTTTTTTTGGTTTTATGCGGGAGACTTTTCCTTCAATCCCAAGGGCAATAGGGAAATTGATTACAGCACCCGCCTATGTCTTCTCTACACCCCGGAAAAAGGCTTTTTAACCTTTTATGAGGTGCAGAAATCATAATAATATGCAATTTTTCTGCAAAAGTAATATTTTTTTTCAGTACAGATGCTTTATTATAAAAAAAATATACTAATTTTGCACTCTGAAAATAAAAAACAAGGAAAACCAAGGATGAAAGAATATAAGCGTACTACCGTTACCGCAGCATTGCCATACGCAAACGGCGGTGTCCATATAGGACATCTTGCCGGGGTATATGTACCTGCTGACATATATGTGAGGTATCTCCGTCTGAAAAAGCAGGAGGTGATGTTTGTATGCGGTTCTGACGAGCACGGAGTGCCTGTAACCATCCGGGCCCGAAAGGAAGGCATCACGACCCAGGAGGTGGTAGACCGCTACCATAACATCATAAAGCAGTCGTTCGCCGACTTTGGTATCTCCTTCGATATTTACAGCCGCACAACATCTGCTACCCACCACCGTTTTGCCGCAGATTTTTTCAGGAAGCTCTATGACGACGGAAAGATGCAGGAGATTGTTGAAGAACAATACTGCGATGAGGTGACAGGCGAATTTCTTACTGACAGGAATATCGTCGGCACATGTCCTCGATGCGGTGCTGAAGGTGCTTACGGCGACCAGTGCGAGAAATGTGGTGCCACGCTCTCTCCCGACGAGCTCATAAACCCTACAAACAAGAACAATCCCGGTCACGGACTCGTAAAACGCCCTACGAAGAACTGGTATCTGCCTCTCGGCGACTATCAGGACTGGCTGAAGGAATGGATACTTGAGAGCCATAAGGAATGGCGTTCAAACGTCTATGGACAGTGTAAGTCATGGCTGGACATGGACCTGCAGCCCCGCGCCATGACACGCGACCTTGAATGGGGCATCCCTGTGCCTGTTGAAGGAGCTGAAGGCAAGGTGCTATACGTATGGTTTGATGCTCCCATAGGATATATCTCGAACACCAAGGAACTCTGCGAGAGTGACCCGCAACGTTGGGGCACATGGCAGAAATGGTGGCAGGACGATGATACGCGCTTGGTACACTTCATAGGGAAAGACAATATCGTTTTCCATTGCATCATCTTCCCTGTCATGATGAAGGCGCACGGAGGATATATCCTTCCGGACAACGTACCTGCAAACGAGTTCCTGAACCTTGAAAACGACAAGATCTCAACGTCACGCAACTGGGCGGTATGGCTTCATGAATATCTTACAGACATGCCTGGAAAACAGGATGTGCTGCGTTACGTGCTGACAGCCAATGCACCTGAGACGAAGGACAACAACTTCACCTGGAAAGACTTTCAGGAGCGCAACAACTCTGAGCTCGTAGCGATATACGGTAATTTCGTAAACAGAGCACTTCAGCTGACAAAGAAATACTTCGCAGGGATAGTGCCTCCATGCAACACCCTTCTCGATACTGACAATCAGGCAATAGCAGAGTTCAAGGATGTAAAGGAAAATGTCGAGACCCTGCTCGAACAGTTCAAGTTCAGAGAAGCACAGAAGGAGGCTATGAACCTTGCACGTATAGGAAACAGGTATATCACCGAGTGTGAGCCATGGAAAGTGGCTAAAGACATGAACAGCAGCGACGAAAGCGTGGCTGTGGCTGCAAGACAGCGAGTAGAGACGATACTGCATGTCTGCCTACAGCTGACAGCGAACCTCGCCATAGCCTTCGAACCATTCCTGCCGTTCAGCAGCCGACGTCTGCGCGAGATGCTCAACATGGACTCCTTTGAATGGGAAGACCTTGGAAGCATGACAATATTGCCTGTTGGCAAGCAGCTCTCTGAGCCTTCACTTCTCTTCGAGAAAATTGACGACGACGTTATAAATCTCCAACTACAGAAGCTGGAAGAGACGAAGAAAGCCAACGACGCGGCATCCTTCACTCCGCCAGCCATAAAGGAGAACGTTGACTTCGAGACATTTGAGAAGCTGGACATCCGCGTAGGTCTCGTGACATCGTGTGAGAAGGTTAAGAAGTCAAAGAAACTCCTGAAGTTCCATATCGACGACGGCACACAGGAGGGACGCACCATACTCTCCGGCATTGCAGCATATTATGACGACCCTTCGGTTCTCGTAGGAAAGCAGGTGCTCTTCGTAGCCAATTTCGCACCACGAAAGATGATGGGCGAAGAGAGTCAGGGCATGATACTCTCTGCCGTGAATTTCGATGGCACACTCTCTGTCACCACAACATCCGCTGAGGTCAAGCCGGGATGTCAAGTGGGATAAATATAGGTGGGTTCTATTAATTCGCTTTGACATATTTCCGATTTATCTCTGAGAGCAGAGTGTCTGTTTACGAGGGAGCGATGCGGGCATCGTGACTGAGAAAACTGGAAGTATGCGCCAGAGAGAAACGGAAAGATGACAAAACGTCAACCCATAATAACTGAATTATTGACGGTGGGAATTAATAGAACCCACCTATAATACGATATTTTTACGAGGCTCTGATAGTTCAATGGATAGAACAACTCTCTCCTAAAGAGTAGATCCGGGTTCGATTCCCGGTCGGAGTACTCTCGAAATAATGACACAGCAAAAGAAAGCATGAATGGCAAGGTAGAAAACTTCTCTTTGCCATTCATGCTTTTTTCTATTATCCTATTCAACTTTCGCTTATTGCCGGTAAACAATAGTTCGGGGCGTGCCTTCTGCCATTCTTTAGAGGCAACAAGCGAAAGTTGAATTATTCTATTATCTTTATTCAGGAAAGAAATGGTGCCATATTACGACTTTTTCTTGGCTTTACCGTAATTATATATCTGGCGAAAGAGGTCAACTCATTTCTCTAAGCCCATTCCTCTAAACTCATTGCTCTAAGCTCATTGCTCATTTCCACATGCTCACCTTACCGCATGTTTTTTCCCGTCACGTATGATTATCTGTCCCTTTTGGTTGCCTTTTACGCGCTGTCCGGAGATATTATACGTGTTATTATTGCCGTATTTCCCGACGGTGACAGCCTCAATGCCGCTTGAGGCGTTCTTCTGCATGACTATAAGGAAGAGGTTCATCGAGTCACCCTTTGTCAGCGTATACGCCGTATTTCCTGTGGCATCGAAAGAATACCATCCCTTTGCGTCCGTCCGGAACGTCGTGCCGTCAATCTTGAGTGCCTTGTCAGGCATGTCGAATATGAGCGTGATACGGCTGTCGGCTCCCGGCGTTATGTTTATCACCGTTTTCGTCTCCATCTTCACGCAGATGTCATACGTCGTGCCGTCGTAAGTCACCGTTCCTTTTGAATTAGAGTAGTTTCCCGACACCGTAACCCCTTTTACCGACGGTGTCTTCTCAAGGAAGTGGCATACCTCCTTCTCCGGCACGTTGTCCGGATCGAAGCCTTTCGCTATCGTTATGGTATACGTCCTGAGCGTGACCCTGTTTTCCGACACTATGATGAACGTTGCCGTCGTTGTCTCGCCACACTCTGGTGCCTTGATGACATACTCTCCGTTTTCGCCTTTCTCTGCCCCTGTGACGTGTACCAGTTCCGCTCCTTTGGCAGGTGTCAGCACTATGACATAAGACGTTTCCTGAGCATCGTAAGGCACCGTGAGTGTATATTCGCTCTCCACGTCGACAGCCTTTCCGTTTATCATGAATTCACATGAAGCGTCAGAACTGCCGTCAGGCACAGGCGGCACAATCTCCCCTCCTCCACCGTCGACATACGACGGTACGTATGCGTCATTCACCTCAGGGTCTATACCCTTTCCGTCACCTCCGTCCACGGTTTTCAGTGCGCCTCCGTTAGCTATCGTCGTACCGTCGGCAAGTCCCACGAGTGTCGAAGCGTATTGCTGCAGCATCGTCTTCATCTCAGCAATCACGCCGTAGTTCTCGTCCTGCATAGAGTTGTTGAACGTCCAGCGGATGTCGCCATGCCCCATGCGTCCTGCTCCGAGCCATCCCTTCACCTTTGCCGGAACGTCGGCAGCAGCGTCGATATTGTTCTCGATATATGTCGTACGGGCCGCCAGATCCGCCTCGCTGTTATATGGCGTGTTGCCCGAGAAAGCCTTTGCGGTAACGTTCTCGTCGCGCGTTGTGACACGCACGGCGTCCCATTTCCCGTCTGTCTGCACGCCGTCGTAATACTGCACCTTCCTTGCGTTGCGTATCATGTTGTCATAAGCCTTTATGACACCTCCCGGCTCTCCGGAGAACGTTCCGTCGCCTTCAGCGTCCGTACCCTGCTTTGAGATAAGCATAGGGTACTTACAGTTACGGAAATAGTTCTTCTCTACAAACGCCGAGCCTCCCGACGTCATTCCCACGCCATATTTCGACACTCCGTCGTAATAGTTGTTATATACATGGAAGAACTGCACCCTCACCCTCGGATGTCGTGAGTCACTATGGTCGAACCAGTTATGATGATATGTATGATATGCCGTTGCCACCTCGTTGCTCATTCCTCCGAGCGATGCCTTGCCACTGTCGAAGAAATGACAGTATGACAGCGTGACGTTCTTCGACGCTGCCTTGATGTCCACGGTGCCGTCACCCTTCGCCTGGTCGCTGTCGCTTCCTGTGTTTCCGTAGAAGAAGTCCATGTTATGTATCCATACGTTACTGTTCTTCGTGTCCAACGAGAGGCAGTCGTCGAGACAGAGCATTACGGCGAAGTTTCTCAGCTCAACGCCCTTCACACTGCGCAGCAAGATGCCGAAGCCGTATATCGCAGCGTCAGAGCCCACGCCCTCTATCGTAATCGGCATGTCCTGATAGTCTGCGTTGCCCTTTACCTGCAGCCCTTCGCTCGACGATCCGAGCTCATCCATGTTCTCCTTCTTAACCGTACCTATTATGCGGAAGTCAAGAGGTGTCTTGTCATAACCTTTCTGGTAGAGGTAAATGATGTTCTGCATTCCCACCCCTTTCGTTGTGGTTCCTTTGCTGTTCGTCACCACCTCCGTCGTCACCGTCTTGGCGTTGTCAGCCCATACGTATATCACCTTCGCGCCCTCCTTCAGCGTTCCGTCGTTGCGGTATGCTCCTATGCCTTCCGTCATTCCGACATGTGCAAAACCCGAGCGGTCATGAGGCGCAACGGTCAGCGTGGTGGTCTCCATAGCCTCTGCGGCGGTCTCTATGCCGTCCTTTACGGGCACCACCTTCATGGTGTACCTCCCCGCTTTTATCCCCACCACGTCAGCGCGGTAGTATTCCGGGTATTTCCTTACCAACTGGTGGTCAATCCTCGCATATTCCCCGCCCTCAGGCTTTAGATACACGTTATAGTCTGATGCTCCCTCAACGGGTTTCCACTGTGTGTACGCGCTCTCAAACCATCCCTGCGCCTCTGTAATCTCAGCCATGGCAGCGGCAGGTGCAAACAGCATTGTCATGGCAAGAAGAAGCCTCACGCATGTCATAGAGTAAATAGTCTTTTTCATAGTCAGCAATAATATATTTTTTTATTTAACACACCTGTAACAGGTAAAAACCGTGGCTTTCGCAACGTGATGCTTTATTTCGAAAGCCATTATCGCAGTAAGTCTTACAAAAATACGCTTTATTTTCACGCCGTGGCCCTAAAAACGGTTATATTTAACATAATTTATGCCATTTCTCCCCTTTTTTTCCTTTCTGCCATGAATATTGTCCTGTTTTTTTTCTTCATATCGCAGAATTTGTGTAAATTTGTGCGGGTCAAAATACCCTACTTAAACGAAAACCCATAAACAATGTCACAGAAGAAAACCCACAGCAGCTCCCTGACATGGTATGAAGCGTTAGCAGTAAACACGCTCTATGCCATGGTATACCTCATTTCTCTCATGCCTTTCAAGGTGCTCTACCTCCATTCCGACATGCTCTTCCACCTCATATACTCCATCGTAGGCTACAGAAGGCGCATAGTACGGAAAAACCTCACCCGCTCGTTCCCAGAGAAGAGCGAGGCGGAGATTGACGGCATAGAGCGAGGCTTCTATCATTTCTTCTGCGACTACATCTTCGAGACGCTGAAGCTGGCATCCATGAGCCGTGAGACGATAAAGCGCCACCTGAAGTTCAACGGCATAGAACAGGTGGCGGAGAACTTCTCCCAAGGCAGTAACGTAGCACTATACCTCGGCCATTACGGCAACTGGGAGTGGATGACGAGCATAGGCCTCCACCTACCACCCGAGGGCATAGGGTGTCAGATATACCACGTCCTGGAGTCCAGGGTCATGGACAGGCTGCTGCTGCGGCTGAGGTCGAAGATGGGTACCATGAGCATCCCTATGGCTGAGACCCTCCGCAAGCTCATCATGCTGAGGTCGGAGAAACAGCTGCACATCTGCGGCTTCATAAGCGACCAGTCGCCTATAATATATAATGTGCCTTACTGGACGACATTCCTCAACCAGGAGACTCCGTTCATAAATGGCACGGAGCATGTGGCGCGGAAGCTCGACATGCCATGCTACTACCTTGACGTCAGAAGGACCTCAAGGGGATATTACGTCGGCAACTTCATAAAGATCACCGACAATCCCAAAGCCCTTGCCGACGGTGTCATAACCCAGAGATATACCGAACTGCTTGAGCAGAACATCAGACGGCAGCCGGAGCTGTGGCTGTGGTCGCATAACAGGTGGAAGCGCAGGCACGAGGATTTCCATAACGAAGCACGCAAGCAGAAGGCTTAGCTCGGAAGCCCGTGAAGGTGGGATGGCCGTTATTTCCCACCGTTTTTTCAACACACACAGTAACCCACCAGAAGAAAATGTCAAGAATAATACGGTTGTTTCAGGTTTTCCTACTATGGACCGCTACAGGCCTTGTGGGCAAATGCCTTTTTCTCCTTGTCCACCACGACATGCTCGGCATCACGTCCTTCACCGAATGTTTCGACGTGATGTATCACGGACTGCCCCTGGACTTCGCCATAGCAGGATATCTCACCCTTCTCCCCGCCCTTATGCTCATCGTCTCCGTATGGTATAGGGGGAAAGCTCTGCAACGGCTGTCAAAGGCGTATTTCGCTCTTACGGCTTTGCTCTCCTCCGTGGCGTATATCGTCAACATAGGGCTTTACGCATATTGGGGCTTCCCTCTCGACAGCACCCCCCTGCTCTACCTGAAGACCTCCCCTGCCGACGCTATGGCGAGCGTCACGCTGTGGCAGACACTCGGCGGACTGGCGGCGATAACGGTCTTTACGGCTGTCATGACACGGTCGTTCTGGCAGCTTGACATCATACGTACGACACCACGTCGCAAGCTGCCCGCATATGTCGAAGTACCGCTACTCACGGTGCTCAGCGCACTGCTCATCATACCCATCCGCGGAGGTGTCAGCACCGGTACCAACCATACCGGAACGGTATATTTCTCCGGCAATATGCGTATGAACCACGCCGCCGTAAACCCCCTCTTCTGCTTCATAGAGTCGGTAAACCACCTTCAGGACATAGGAGGGCGATACCGTTTCATGGACGATGCGGAAGCCACGCAGCTCTTCTCCACAATGACATATACCTCTGAGCGCACCGCCGAGACTGATATCCTGCGCGACAGCCTGTCACGCCAGCCCAACGTAGTGATTATCCTTCTTGAGAGTTTCTCGAAGTATATCATGCAGGAGGCTGGACATGTCTCCGGCGTTACGCCATGCTTGGAGAAAGCTGCTGCGGAAGGCGTTTACTTCATGCGTTTCTATGCCAGCAGCTTCCGCACCGACCGCGCCTTGGTGTCTATCCTCAGTGGACTGCCTGCCCAGCCTACCATGAGCATCATGGACATGCCGGGGAAGAGCAACAGCCTGCCGTCGATAGCCGGGACACTGAGGGACGTGGGATATGCCACAACGTTCTATTACGGCGGCGATGCCGACTACAGCAATATGCGGTCGTATTTCATGGGCACAGGCTTTGAGACCATCGTCTCTGAAGACAACTTCCCCAGCAAGCTGCGCACAGGGAAATGGGGTGTCGCCGACGGTCCTCTCTTCCAGCGTATGCTTTCTGACATCACGTCCTATGATGGCAAGAAACCTACGCTGCGTGTCATCATGACAGGCAGCAGCCACGAGCCCTTCGATGTCCCCGACCACAATGTCCTGCCGTCGCCTGAGCTGAACGCTTTCCACTATGCCGACGAATGCCTTGGCAGGTTCCTGGAAGGACTGCGCAAGTCCCCTTCGTGGAATAACACCCTCGTGGTGATACTCCCCGACCACCTCGGAGCATATCCTACCACTATCGACAACTATGCCCTCTGGCGTTATGAGCTGCCTCTCGTTCTCACAGGCGGTGCTGTACGCTGTCCCCGACATATCGACACGATATGCTGTCAGACAGACCTCCCCGCCACGCTCCTCGCTCTCCTCGGCGTGCCTCACGACGAGTTTCTTTTCTCGCGTGACGCCCTCGACCCTGCCGCTCCTCATTTCGCCTTCTTCACCCTTGACGACGGCATGGGCATCGTGACCTCTTCCTCTGCCATGATATACGACAACCACGCCCGCCGCATGGTGTTCTCACAGGGTGAAAAATGCGACAGCATCGAGAAAAACGCCAAGGCATATCTTCAGAAACTTTATGACTATATCGACGGAATAGACAAGTAGTGTTGCAAAAAGGAGATATAAAGATATGGACATAAAGCCATTCAACTGTCACAAGCGCTTGTTGCTGCTAAACAATGGTTAAAGGCAAGGAGGGCAGAAGCACTTAGCCCAGGGCAGAACGTAGCGACACCCAGGATATTCAAAGTAGTTAAACGAGGAGGAGGAAGACTGCAGGTCAGATCTCTAACCGTCAAAAGTCAGTGACATGAAGGCTTTCAATTTGTCGTATAAGAAGGGTTATGAAGAAATTTTGCGTCTTTTCCTGGCAGAAAACTCACTGTTTAGGTCCTTTAGGACGACCTTTCGGGGCGTGAAAACGCCATTTCTGACCTAAAAAACGTCCATTTTAACACTCTTCGTGACCGTTAGTGGAAAAAATACAACCGTTTTTGGCTAAAAATGACCGCGGAAAAAGTCTTTTTTTCATTTTTAATGGCGAGTTTTCTTCTGAAAAAGTCCGAAATAACTGAAATTAACTTGCGTATTTAGCAATATAAGCTTTTTTAACGCAGGTTTTTCAAGGGGTTTATAGACAAGTGTACTTAAATAACGGCATCTAAGTATTTGCTATAACGCTTATTAAATACAAAATCAAAATCACGGTAGACAGGGTAGACGCGGTAGATTCTGTTAGTTTCACAAAGTATATAAATGTTAATAGAGGGTCTAATATATAATGTATAATATATATTAAAAATAATATATATTATACATTATATATTAGCGCAAAGCCAACACTCCCGACAACATAAGGTGTCTACCGCGTCTACCGTGTCTACCGTTAAATCATGCGTTTTTCTTCGTTTGTCGGTTTCACAACGTCGTCATGGGTGTTCGTGACCGTCAGGATATAACGATCCTGCTTGCACTGTACGCTGATGCCTTCTACTACAGCCGCAACAGCTGTTCCACCTTCCGGAGAGGGCGGTATTTTTCCATAGGCTTAAAGATATTTTTTTATAGGCATAAAAAATTATTTTTATAGGCATGAAAAAATATTTTTATAGGCATGAAAAAAACGCACCCCCGGCATTTATGATTTTGCCCAGTAGGAGCTTCAATGTCAGATTACGGCTACACCTTTCAGCGTTGCGCTGGAAGCCTCAGTAATCCTCACCATACATTTCTCTCCGCTGTGGAAGGTATGGGTTGTGCCGTCGGCGAGGAGCATCTGACGGTCGAAGACCACCATCTTATTCTGTGAGGTGCGCCCGCATACCTGTTCGCGTGAGCGTTTGCTGAAGCCTTCTATAAGCACCTCAAACGTCTTGCCGATGTCCTTACGGTATTGCTCTGCACTTATCTCTGTCTGTAGCTGTATCATCTCATTCAGTCGGCGTATCTTCTCCTCCTCCGCCACGTTGTCAGGAAGATGTTTTGAGGCGTATGTTCCAGGACGTTCGGAGTATTTGAACATAAAGGCGGAGTCATAGCCTACCTCACGCATCAGCGAGAGCGACAGCTCATGGTCCTCAAGCGTCTCGTCGTGATAACCCACGAAGATGTCCGTCGTTATGGAGCAGTCAGGAAGTATGGCGCGTATGGCTTTCACCCGTCCGAAGTACCATTCGCGCGTATATTTCCTGTTCATGAGCTTCAGGATTTTGTCGGAGCCGGACTGCACGGGGAGGTGGATATGCCGGCAGAGGTTAGGGTATGCAGCAATGGTATGCAGCGTCTCGTCGCTCATGTCCTTAGGATGGGACGTGGTGAAACGTACGCGCATGGTAGGGACAGCCTCAGCGACCATAGCGAGGAGGCGGGGGAAAGACACTTCACGGTTTTCATCATCCGTCCCGCAGTAGCTGTTGACATTCTGTCCGAGAAGTGTGACTTCTTTAAAACCTTTCTCCTGCAGGTCGCGGCATTCGTTGAGTATGGACCTTACGTCGCGTGAGCGTTCCCTGCCGCGTGTATAAGGCACTATGCAGTAATGGCAGAAATTATTACATCCCCGCATGATGCTCACGAAGCCCGAGAGACGGTTGGCGTGTGCTCTCAGCGGCATGACGTCACGATAGGTCTCAGTAAGCGAGAGGTCGGTGTCTATGGCTTTCTGTCCCAGCTCACACTGGGCTGTCAGAGCAGGCAGCTGAAGGTAAGAGTCCGGACCCGCCACGAGGTCGGCGTGGTGGTTAGCTATCAGTGCCTCCTTCATGCGTTCTGCCATGCATCCCAGCACACCGAGCATCACTTTCCTGCCTTTGTTACGGTATATATTATATAATGTGTCGAGGCGGTGGAGCACCTTGTTCTCGGCGTTCTCCCTCACCGAGCAGGTGTTGAGGAACACGGCGTCGGCATCCTCGGCACTCTCGCAGAGCTCATAGCCTGCCATTTTCATTACTGAGGCTACAACCTCTGAGTCGGCTACATTCATCTGGCAGCCATAAGTTTCGATAAACAGTTTCTTCATACTTTGTTCTATAAGCTTTAGAAATTATATATATTTATTTTTAAAATGTTGTCTAAGTTGCCTAAGTCATCTATGTTGTCTATGTTGTCGTTTTTAATCTGAGGAGCGGTGCCCGTCTCTGATTTTCGAGTGCAAACTTGTCCGCAGGACTCGCACGAAGAAAATAGGGCTCGTCGCTCGTCTGAGGAGCAAAGCGTCTCAGCAGAGCGGTGCACGTCTCTGATTTTCGAGTGCAAAGTTAAGAAGAAAAAGAGGAAAACGCGCCAAGAAATAAGGGGAAAAATCATGGCTGAGGGAGAAAAACACCGCTTTTTAGGGTAAAAAAGAGTAAAAAAGTCACATTTAATAAAAATCAACTGCCTTAAGTTACCATGTATTTAATTAAAATGTATTAATTTTGTAACCGAAAACTTTGTTAGCATTTAAATATCTACAACTCCATTACCAAAACAGCACGCAAGCGAAAGCTACGGCGGCAGGAAGACGTCTCTTGGAAGAGGGACGGCGACATGTCGTAGAGGCGGGAAAACTGTACCCACAATATTGACAAAGTACGATTAAACGGAAAAAATATCATTACTCACCTATACTTATATATCTTTTTTAGTTTCTTAAAGACAAAAAGTCTCCATTTGCTATAGTTTTTTGAGGATAAAGATGTAATTTTGCATATTAAAAGGGAAAACTGGAAGAAAAATATTCCCTTTTGTTCAAACAATAAAGACCACATGACGGAGAGAAGCCTCATAAAAACGATAGAAGAAAGTATAAGGACAAACTGGGAGCGAAACGCCCTGTCAGACTATAAGGGCGACACATTCACATACCAAGATGTCGATACGGTGATAAAAAGATACCATGAGTATTTCCGGAAAACAGGTATAAGACGAGGAGACCGCATAGCACTCTGCGGACAAAACTCGGCACGCTGGGTCATTGCCTTCATGGCTGTAGTGACTTACGGTGCAGTAGCTGTGCCTATACTGAAAGATTTCAAGCCGGAGCAGATATATCATATCGTAGAGCATAGCGAGTCAAAGATCCTTTTCACGGGAAGAAACGTGAGGAAACTGCTCAAAGTATCAAAGATGCCGGGACTCACAGCAATGCTGAAGATTGAGGATATCATGGTGCCGGAAAGTAAGGAAAGACTTACAGAGCCTTATCATTTTGAACCAGAAGAGTCGGAGGAAGACCTCTGCGTGCTGAATTATACCTCGGGAACAACGGGATTCTCAAAGGGTGTAATGCTGCCTTACCGCGCCATGGCGAGCAACCTGGAGCATGGTGTGAAAAACCTTGGTAAAGTGCTCTCGCCGGGAGCGAACATTCTCTCCATACTCCCTATGGCACACATGTACGGACTTATGATGGACCATGTCTGGGGATTCTGTATGGGATGTCATATCACTGTGCTTATGCGCCAGCCGTCACCCTCTGTCGTTGAACAGGCGTTTAACGACATACGCCCAAGAATACTCATGACCGTACCGATGGTACTGGAGAAGATGGTGCGTATGAAAGTGCTGCCAAAGATAGAGGAGCCACGTAAGCGGAGAATGATATTATGGCCGGTGATAGGCTTCATGATGCGGTATTTCCTTCGACGCCATACTATGAACATCTTCGGTGGAAGGATATATCAGGTCGTAGTGGGAGGAGCGTCTCTCAACTGCTCCATAGAAGAGTTCCTACGATGCATACATTTCCCTGTCACCGTAGCCTATGGTGCAACAGAATGCGCTCCACTAATAAGTACGTCAAACTACCGCATGCACAAGAAGAAGTCATGCGGATGTGCTGTGGAGAATATGACGATAGCCATAGACAGCACCGACCCTCACAACGTACCGGGAGAGATACTATGCACTGGCAAGAACGTCATGCTGGGATATTACAAAAACCCGGAAATATCAGCCGAGACACTATCCTCTGATACGGAGTGGTGTACACTTCCGAAGAGTCCATACCCTTGGTACCATACCGGAGACATGGGCATTTTGGACAACGACGGCTTCCTCTTTATAAAAGGCAGGAAGAAGAGCATGCTCCTCGGACCTTCAGGACAAAACATCTATCCTGAGGAGATAGAAGACCTTCTTAACAACAAGCCGTTTATCAACGAGAGTCTTATAGTACATCGGGAGGACAAGCTCGTAGCTTTCATATACCCTGACTTCGACGGAGCCTATTCACAAGGCTTAGACAACAAAAAGCTACTGAGCATACTGAAGCAGAACCTCAAGGAGGTTAACGCCCTTCGTCCGGGATACGAATTCGTATCGTCAATAGAGATATGCGACCACCCCTTCGAAAAAACCGCCAAGCAATCAATCAAAAGGTATCTGTATTCATAACCCCTTCCGCCCACGACTTCTAATCCCCCCACCCTTTTAACCACCCCATCTGCCCTGCTTTTTAACCACCCCTTCTGCCCCTGTGCATTGTGCGTCAGCACATTGCTTTTCTTCCCTCCCTGACCCAAATAGAGTAAGGGTGTGTCAATAGAAACAGACACACCCTCTTTTTCTTATCATTTTGCCTCCTTCCTTACTTCCCCTTCTTTACCTGTCTGTCCTTCTCATGCCTCCTTCTTTTCCACATTTCCGTCATGGTCTTTTCCTTTCATGCTTTTCACAAACTCTGACGGTGTCATGCCATACTCAGCCTTGAAATTCTCAGACAAACGTTTTGGAGAGCTGTAGCCTACCGCATAAGCCACCTCAGAAATCTGCATCTGCGACTTCTCCAACAGTCGGTAAGCCCTCTTCATACGTATCGTGCGGATAAACTCATGAGGTCCCTTACCGGTAATGAAAAGAAGTTTCTTATAAAGGTTAGTCCTTGACATTCCCATATCACGCCCTAAGGTCTCTACTGAATATTCCGGGTCAGAGAGACGGTTCTCCACATGACGTATCGCGCGAGCCACAAACTCCTCGTCAAGCGGCGTAATGGTTATATCGCTTGGCTCTACCTCAATCTTTTCGCGGAACGTCCGGTGGTTGTTCTCTGCCCATTCAGCAAACTTCTGTATGCGTAGTTTCAAGTGGTCAATGTTAAACGGCTTTGTGATATAGTCGTCGGCACCATGCTGCAGGCCTTCTATTATCGAGGCATCGGCAGATCGTGCCGTAAGCAGTATCACTGGGATATGCGACCATTTCAACGTCGTCTTTATACGCTTGCAAAGCTCCAGACCGTCAATCTTCGGCATCATGATATCACTTACCACGAGACTCACCGAATGGCGTGAGAGACGTTGTAGAGCCTCCTCACCGTCTTTCGCAATGATGACATGGAACTGGTCTTTCAGACTGTCGGCGAGGAAATGGCAAAGATCGTTGTTATCGTCGACGACAAGCACTGTGAACATCTTTCCTTCCTCCTCCTGTGCCGTAATGCTGTCATTGGTATCATTTAAGTATTCCTCATCTTCATTTTCCCTCCTCTCCGTGAGGTCACCCTTTGGTATTGTCACGGTGAAGACAGTACCTTTCGGCATGTTGTCCGTTACGGTCACTGTGCCTCCGTGCATATTGACATATTCCGAGACAATATGCAGTCCTATTCCACTTCCTGAGGTCACGACAGCCTTATGCGACTGATAGAATCTCTGGAACACCCTATGCTTCTCGGCGTTAGAAATGCCCACGCCGTCGTCAGCCACTATAAAGATAACGTTATCCCCCTCCTCGTCCACGGTGACGTCCACTTTTCCTTCTTCCATAGTGAACTTCATGGCGTTGCTGAGCAGGTTACAGAGGATCTTACGTGCCTTCTCTGCGTCTATGAAGGCGAAAATCTTGTCTTTTTGGGGGAGGTAGCTGAGTGTCAGCTTCTTGTCCTTGGCATAGTCAGCAAAGAGATGCACCGCCTCACGTGCCATCTGCACCACCTCCGTCACCTGAGGGTTAAACGTCTCGCCTCCAACGTCAAGACGCCGGAAGTCCAAGAGCATGTTCACCTGATGCAACAGGATATTCACGTTCTTATACACTAACGAAAGCCTGTCGTGTATCTCCTCGCTCATCTTCTCCTTCATCAGAAGTTCCAGTGGGCTCGTTATCAGTGTCAGCGGTGTGCGTAAGTCATGGCTTATGTTCGTGAAGAACCTCAGCTTCATCTCCGACATCTGTATCTGTTGCTGCTGTTCTATACTTGCCTTCTGCTCGGCTATTGTCCGCTCATGCCTACGGCGAGTGTTACGCCACAGGCAGAACACCGTGAGGAGACATGCCACGGCATAAAGCAAGAACATCCACCATGAGAGATAAAACGGTGGAGCGACATATATCATCAGGCTGCTTACTTCTCCCCACTCTCCCATGTCTCCCGATGCTTTCACCTCAAGAGTGTATGTTCCCGGGGCGAGGGAGAAGAGCTTCACCTCGTTGTCGCTGGTATATATCCAGTTGTCGCTAAGCCCTACTATACGGTATGCATAGAGTATGCGGTTCGCGCTTATGAGGTTTCCAGTAAAAAAGCGTATGCTTATCAGGTTGTCGACATACGAGAGTTTCAGGCGCGTCCTGCTCCACTCCTGTCCCTCGGGAAGTGTCAGTATGCTGTCGCCTATGGCTATATCGCTGAAAGACACGCAGAGGTTGTCGTCAGCGGAATGCGTCCGCAGCGGCGTGATACGCGTATATCCGTTCTTTCCTCCTACATACACATCGCCGTGGGAGTCGCACGCTATGGCGTAGGTGTTGAAGAACTCTGTCTGCACCCCGTCGCGGTCAGTAAACTTACGTATTTTGAAGCTCATGCCGTTGGCGTTGTCATATAACATACGCACGCATGACAGTCCTCGTGCCGTACTCACCCAGACATTCCCAGCCCTGTCCTTGGCTATGCCGCGTATGTCTGTGTCAAGGAGTCCGTTGCTGCGGTCGATGTAGTATATAGAGTCCTTGCGCATGTTCCAAACACTGATGCCCGTCATGTGTCCTATCCAGAGCGTATGCTCGTCGTTGTCCATATACATCGGACCTATGTAATGCTGCATGAACACCTGTGTGCCGCTCTTGTTGCCGAAGAGATACTCCCCTTTCCCTGTCGCAGAAGAATATCTCCACAGTCCGTAGTACGTTCCGCAGTAAATCCTGCCCTCAGCGTCGGAGATAATTGATGTTCCCGCCACGCTGTCTCCGTTCTCAAGAATATGTTTTCTGCCCTTTCCGCTTAACGGGTTGAAACATGCCAACTTCTGGAATACCGACGTGTACCATATATTCCCTTTGGTGTCCGCCGCCATCTGCCAAACAGAGTTCCCGGGCATCGCCCCATTTTCTGTGGCATATCGCTCTACGACATTTCTGTCGTTCATCTTATACAAGCCGTTGTTGTACGTTCCAGCCCACACCATGCCGTTTTTGTCCTCAAGGAGAGATGATATCGTGATTTTCGGCATTGCCGTCTGTTCCACGCTGCCGTCGGGACGTTCTATAAACAGTCCGTCGCCGTCAGTGCCGAGCCATAGGTTTCCTTTTCTGTCGAACATCATGGTGCTCACGTCACACCCTGGCATGTTCTTATGCGTAAAGATATTGTTATGCTCGTTATAGTACGACACGCCCATGTTGTGATGCCCAATCCATATCGTACCGTAGCGGTCAGCAGTAATACACGTCACATTGTCTGATATGAGCGATGTCATGTCGCCATCAGAATGACGTATATTACGGAACTCACCCTCATATTTATCGAAGATGAAGATGCCGAAATGGTCCGTGGCAATCCATAACCTTCCCTGTGCGTCATCGAAGATAGCCCTTATGGCGTTGCTCATCGAGCGCGCCACTCCCGCCGTAGTGTTGTTTCCCGGCAATGGGAACATCGATTGTACTCCCCCGTCGCTTGAGGGAAAGTAACAAATATGCTCGCTCACCATGGAGTAAACCCATAGCAGTCCATCCTGATCAATATATATCCTAAGATGTCCCTTGTCTGTAGCGAAAGCTTTCGGCAGCCTTATCTTCGCCAGTTTTCCAGAATGTTTGCTGAAATGCCACACTTCTGTACCGTCTGAAAGGTATAGGTCATCGTTGCGTCCTTCAAGATATTCACATGGCATGATGTCGGCTTTCCATACCTTTGCCGATCCATTCTTCGTGATGTCCTTATAAGCTATGGTCTTTCCTGTCACCACCCACATTCCTCCGTCAGGCACAGCCTTTATTCGGTAACATTCTCCTTGGGCTATCTTGAAGCCGAGTTTGTTAAGGTAGACTCTGTTGTCACTCTCGAAGCGATTGGTGTAGCGGTTATAGCGCATGATTACCTCATCGTTCTCAATCCAGATGTTCTCCATGGCATCTTCCTGTACGCTCTTGATATTTACGATAGGGGTGTCGCGACAGTTGTTGTAATAATAAAAGGTACGTATGCTATATCCGTCATAGCGGTTCAGCCCTAACGACGTGGCTATCCAGAGATAGCCTTGGCTGTCGACATACAGGCTGTTGACGGTGTTGTTTGACAAGCCGTCGCGTATGTCGATGTTCTGGAATTTGTAGTTTTTAGGCAACAAGCTCTCTGCGCCATAAGCCTGAAGCCACAGTGCGCAGAGTAGAATTATGTATATCCGTCGTGTCATAAATAGTAAAAGGTGGTTCTGTTAGGTCGTCTTGTCAGGGTTATTCATTACCCCGGTTTGCATGTTTTGCAAAAGTAGTAATAATTCCTGTTTCATGCAAATAATAACCAATAAATTTGCCTGCATTTGATATTATGACAATATTTATACTTATATCATACCCATTATGGTTGATAGTATGGCAAAAAAAAATGAAATATAGACATTGGAATACGTGTATAAAATACCATTTTCAGCAAAAACACTACTTTCTGCAAATAATGGAAGAGTATAAGATAACAACAAAACCATATTACGGGCTGGAACGGCTTTATATGACTCCCATTTGTCTCTTTTCGCTGTATTTGCTTGGTTGTTTCATTTTTATTATGTACCTTTGCAACATTGTTAACATGAAGAATCATGTTAATACAAGGAAGAACATGTATAAACAAGGACTAACACCAAAACAATTTAAACCTTTGATAAAAGGAGAACCATGTGAAAAACATTAATAACTATGCGAAAAACATTCCTAATTCTTCTTTCTGCCATAGCGTTTATTGACGTTGTGGCGGACGACTACAAACCCTTTACAATAAAGAATTCCAAGGTGGAATATACCGCGGACAGCAGGGGCAACAACGTCATGGACTTTTCATACTGCGGCTTCAGACAGAGCGCTGCAACCATTCCCGATGCAAAGGTTGCTGTGTTTGTGAGTCATGCCCCAGGCGACCAGACGGCGAGGATACAGCGCGCCATTGACTATGTCTCACGCCAGAAAGCCGGCACCGACGGTCTAAGAGGCGCCGTGCTGCTCGACAAAGGTATCTTCGAGATTTCAGAACCGCTTAAGATCAAGACCTCCGGCGTAATACTTCGCGGAATTTCAAAGACGGAGACGGTAGTGAAGAAGACTGGTCCCGACCGTGGTGCTGCGATATACATCGAGGGACGTAACGACCGCCGCATCCTCGACACCCTGCACATTGCCAACGACTACGTTCCTGTAGGTCAGAAGGACCTGTCGGTAAAGGGAGTCACATTGAATAAAGGCGAGACGTTTGAATGTCTTGTGGTGCGTCCGTCGACAAAAGAGTGGATAGCCTCTATAGGTTGCTCAGTATTCGGCGGAGGCCTTGGCTACTGGGGCTGGAAACCTGGCGAGATGGATGTGGCATGGGACCGTTGCGCCACAGTCAGCGACAACGGCATGGTACGCCTTGACGTGGCGCTTTCCGTAGCCCTTGACAAGCGGTGGGGTGAGGCATACCTATTACTTTACTCCTGGCCAGGACGACTCTCGTTGTCAGGCGTTGAGAACATGACGATAGAGAGCGAGGTGGCTGAAGCTGCCGTCAACGCCATGAGCGAGGACCATTGCTGGGAGGGTGTCTATATAGACAACGCACAGGACTGCTGGGTACGTATGGTGGACTTCCGTAACCTTGCGGGCTCTGCCGTTATAGTACATGGCGGAGCGCAACAGATTACGGTGGAAGACTGCTGCTCACGCCATCCTGTCTCAGAAATAGGCGGCTGGCGCAGGAGAACATTTCTTACCCTGGGTGGCAAGACTCTTTTCCAACGGTGTTACTCCGAGGGTGGCATCAATGACTTCTCTGCCGGATATTGCGCTCCCGGCCCTAACGCCTTCGTTCAATGCGATGCTGTTGGGACATACGGTTTCAGCGGCTCGTCCTCATCATGGGCTACAGGACTACTCTTCGACAACGTCACGATAGAAGGCGGTGCTATTTCGTTCAAGAACCTGGAGTTAGACAAATGGGGAGCTGGTTGGAACACGGCAAACTCTGTCCTGTGGCAGTGTGCCGCATCGAAGATAGACTGCTACAACGTTGCTGACGATGCACATTGCTATGCCATGGGGTGCTGGGCATACTGCCTCGGCGACGGTTTCTGGCAGGAGGTGAATAACCACGTCAATCCACGCTCGCTATTCTGTACACAGCTGACAGCACGTCTCGGCGACGAGGCAGCGGAGCGGCAGTGCCGTATGCTTATGCGCAACCTTGACGGCTCCACCTCACCCAACTACGACGTTGCAGCTAAGATGGCATCAGAAGCCCTTATGCCAAGAGTCACCATGGAGCAGTGGATATGTAAGGCCCGTCTCTCTGCTTCGGTATGCCGTGAGGGTGTGAAGGACATAGACGACATAAAAGTCCCGAATAAAGAAAAGAAGAACGAGATAGCCACGGCAACACCTCTCGTGACAAACGGAAAGCTGACAGTAGGCGGTGAGCTTATGGCGGGGACCTTCCACCGCACGCCATGGTGGAACGGCAGACCACGTCTTAGCAATATGGCAAAGGCTTCCGACGCCATTACACGCTTCATGCCCGGTATGGAACAACGCGGCGGCACAGACCGTACGGACTCTGTCATAGCACATATCGGTAAGAAAAACATCGCAGTATGGAACCAGAACTACGGTCTGTGGTATGACCGCCGACGTGACGACCACGAACGTGTAAAACGTATTACCGGTGACGTGTGGCCACCGTTCTTCGAGCAGAGCATAGCACGCTCGGGAGAGGGGAAGGCATGGGACGGACTGTCTCTCTACGACCTCTCACGCCTCAATACCTGGTATTTCTACCGTCTCAACAAGGTGGCTTCAGCTGTCCCTTCCACAATGTTCATCAACCAACACTATTTCCAACACAACATCCTGGAGGCTGGAGCACACTGGGTTGACGCTCCATGGCGTTCAGCAAACAATATCCAGTCGTGTGGTGAGAACAAAGGCAAAGGCACACAATTCCTGGAGCCTGTACCGTTTACGGGCGACAAGCGTATCTTCACCGCTGACCTGTTCTACGACGTGACAAACAAAGAGAGGGCTGAGATATATAAGAGGTATATATGGAACGTCCTCGATGCCACTGCCGTGAACGACAACATATACCACTCCATCAGCGAGGAATATACCGGACCACAGCACTTCGTAGAGTTCTGGCTTCAGTGCATAGGCGACTGGGAGCAGTCTCGTGGGAAAGACGCACATGTAGTTCTCAACGCCAACAAGGACGTCGTGGAGGCAATTATGGCTGACGAGCGTCTTGCCACCCTCGTCGATGTCATAGAGATAGAGCAATGGTTCTATCACGGGGGCAAGCTCTACGCTCCTCAAGGCGGTAAGAACCTCGCCCCCAGACAGCATCTGCGACTGACAAAAACAGGAAATCCTGACGCTCACGACATCTTCCGCACCGTAGCCGAGACACAAAGGAAATACCCTGAGAAAGCCGTGATGTACTACGCCAAGGCTTACGACAAAGCCCCATGGGCGGTAGTCTTTGCCGGAGGATCCTGCCCTCATCTCACGATCTCCGACCCTGCTCTGCGTCAAGCCCTCTGCTCTATGTCGCCCGCAGAGCCTATGGCGGAAGGTGCTTACGTCCTCTCTGGCGGTAAAGGCACCATAATATATAACCTCAGCGGTAAAGACATCGCCCTGCCGGAAGGAAAGGCTTTCCTCGTAAACCAGAAGGACGGCACGCTGAAACCTATGAAGGAGAAAACAATACACGACAACACAATAGTGTGGATAAGATAATACCTAAAAAAGCTATATGGCTGTTTTTCAGAACGCCATATAGCTTTATCTGTATATATTATCACTTTGTGACATTCAAAAAATTTTCTTAGTGTGAAACAATTGTGACAAAGGCATGAAACAGTTGTGACAAAAGTATGGAGATTAACTCCTGAAACTTTACGGATAAAGCTTCTCAGAAAAAGACTATAAAAGACATGTAACAGGCGATGTCGTCCCTCCGTTGTAAGTCCTATGTGAGTCCCATGTGAGTCCCAAGTAAGTCCCATTTTCTTGAGAAAGGAATAGGAGGGAAAAGGTCAATACAGCCTTGTGAATTCATAGGTGTTGCCTACGCCGTCAAGGTATCTTAGGAAATCCTCTGTGCGTATCACTACCGTACCGCGGCAGTCGTTAGGGTGGAAGCTGAGTGTTGCGGCATTGCGCAACGTCTCGTCAATGAAGAAATGCACGTGGTTCTCCGTGTCGTTTATGAGCCCGAAGGGCGACACGCTTCCCGGCTCGATGTCGAGGTATCTCAGCATACGCTCCGGTGATGCGAATGATAGTTTTCCCGGTGCGGGGAGCCCCTGTGAGGTCAGCAAGGCTTTCAGACGGTGTTCGAGGTCGTGGATGTCGAGGTTGTGGTCGCAGTGGAAAGAGATGAGGTAATGCTTGTTTCCCTTATGGTTTCTGAGGAAGATGTTCTTGCAATGCACGGAGCCGTCGTTGCGCCACCAGCGCTTCGCCTCGTCGATGGTTTTTCCTTCGGGGTGGTTATAACATGTAAAGGGGATATCGTGCGAGCGCAGATAATCCAAGACTTTCTCTTCTCGTGTCATGATATGTAAGAATGATGTGATAACGGTGTTGTTCTCTTTGCGTCACTTCCCTGTCCTTATCTGTTGGGGTGACTTTCCTGTATGCCTCCTCATGAACGTGCCGAAATGCGACTGGTTGGTAAATCCCAGGCGCGAGGATATTTGCTTGATGTTCTCCTTTGGGTCGCGGAGAAGGATATTGGCACGGTTCAAGAGTTCTTCGTTGATAATCTCAAGTGCCGTCTTGCCTGTTATGCGCTTGCAGATGGCAGAAAAATATTTCGGCGAGATATTGAGCTGCGTAGCCACTTCGTTGACGCTTCTCACCGTACTGTCTTGAGAGCGCAGAATGACGAGGAAGCGCTGGAAGATCTGCTCTGCCGCCGAGTATGTGCTAATGATATCTATATGTCGCGTATTGTCTTTCTGGAACATCATATACAGGTCGAGCGCAGCAGTGTGCAAGAGGTGGTATGCCGCCATGTTGCTCAGGCGTGACGTCTCCTTATGGAGCATACGTGCCAGAAGCTGGTGATACTGCTCTAAAGCTGTTATGTCCGTGTCGTCGAGGTGTACACGGCCATAGTTCGTCTCCGTGCCGTAATAAGAGAAGTTCAGTTCCCGCATGGACTGCTGTGCGAACGCCGTGTCTACGAAACATCCGAAGATGTCAATCTTCTCGCTTACCATTCTGTTCTCTATGACGATGCCGGGGGTGCATACGAGTGCGTCGCCGGGACCTATTTCTACCTTCTTGCCGTGTATCTCCATCACCGAGGAGCCTTTCCTCACAACCAAGAGCATATACCCCTCCACGACATGTGGCTCTGTGGCGTTGGCAATGTCGGTAATGGAGTTTATGACGGCAATGTTGGCATCTATGTATGCGAGGTCGTGGGCGGGAAGCCTGCCGCTGTTGTCGTAGTTAAGTCTTATAGATTTCATTTTTTATCAGTATGTTTTTCGGAGTGCAAAGTTAATTGATTATTTTCATAAAAAGGAAAGGAATTGTGCGGTTTTTCTCCAACACATTACAAAATGGAAAGGAAAAACGCAAATAAGAACACTTTTCAGAGGAAAAATATACCAAAGGCTTTATGGTGGATAAAGAACTTTTTATGCTGAAAATTTGGTGGAACGGAAGAAAATGAGTACATTTGCACCAAAGGAGCAGCAAGAGCAGAGACAAATCCCGCTTTGGCTCTGTCGGGAGACTACTTTTTTGACGACGGGAAAAAACAGAGTAAGGCAAGACCTACCGACAGCAGTGCACCGACGACGCAAGGCTGGAGGGCGTTTCCTGTCATAAGGATAAGGAGCTGGCGGAAGTAAAAACATGAAAAAATCATACGTCTATGGAATACAAAGCAATCGTACTCGACCTTGACGGCACCCTGACCAACGACGCCAAGGAGATAACACCCAGAGTGAAGGAAACCCTGCTTGCGGCACAAGAAAGGGGCGTAAAGGTAATCCTCGCCTCGGGACGTCCTACATACGGCATACGCCAGCTTGCCGACGAACTGAAGGTCTCTCATTTCGGCGGCTTCGTGCTGGCATACAACGGCGGGTGTATCATTGACTGGAACACCAAGGAGACGATATACAACACGATACTCGACGAAACGCTCGTTCCCGAACTGTATGAGGCGGCACGAGCCAGCGGGTGTGAGATACTGACATATCAGGGGGACGTCATAGCCACCACGTCGGTGAAGAATAAATACGTCATGCACGAGGCGTTCATAAACAAGATGCCGCTGATACAGTATGACGACTTCCTCGGGCAGGTGATACACCCTATAAACAAATGCCTCATAGTCGGAGACCCAAAGGTCGTGGCGGCACTGGAGAAGACACTCGGCGCGAAAATGGAGGGACGCATGAACGTTTACCGCTCTGCCGGCTTCTTCCTGGAGTGTGTGCCCTTAGGCATAGACAAAGCCACGTCGCTCGACTTCCTCCTCTCACGCATAGGCATAGGACGTGAGGAGACCATTGCCGTCGGCGACGGTTACAACGACCTCTCCATGCTTCGCTTTGCGGGTCTCGGCGTGGCTATGGCAAACGCAGCGCGTGAGGTGCTCGACGAGGCGGACTATGTGACATACTCCAACCAGGAGGACGGCGTGGCGCACGTCGTGGAGAAATTCATTCTAAACACAAAATAAAAGGTGTGCAAAAAAAGTCTTTCACACTTTAAAACCACGAACCACAGATGAAAAGAATACTCTTCGTATGCCACGGCAATATCTGTCGCAGCCCGATGGCAGAGTTTGTCATGAAACACCTTGTAGCACAAGCCGGGAAAACCCAAGACTATGAAATAGCCTCAGCAGCGACAAGCACAGAGGAGATAGGCAACGGCGTATATCCTCCGGCAAGGCGTAAACTCGCAGAACACGGCATATCATGTGAAGGGAAGACGGCAAGGCAGATAACACGCCACGACTACGAACGCTACGACCATATCATAGGCATGGACACTTACAACATGCGCAACATGGAAAGGACCTTCGGAGGAGACCCGGAGGGCAAACTGCACATGCTTATGGATTTCACCTCACGTCCCGGCGATGTCGCCGACCCATGGTACACAGGAAACTTCGACGCCACATGGCGCGACTGCATGGAGGGTTGTCAGGGACTCCTGAAAACATTGGAAAGACAGTGAAGGGACGGGACCATTATCCAAACATCTGCTAAAAAATAATCACACATAAACACACACATGACAGACATTGAAATAGCAAGAAGCATAAAGATGAGACGCATCACCGAAATAGGTGAGGAGATAGGTATCAGGGAAGACAATCTGGAACCATACGGACACTATATGGCGAAGATACCTCTTGACATCATGAGGAAAGAGGGGAAAAGAGGCAAGCTGATACTCGTGACAGCCATTACGGCGACAAAGGCAGGAATAGGCAAGACGACGGTGTCGGTAGGTCTTGCACTGGGACTGAACAGAATAGGCAAGAAAGCCATCGTGGCACTGCGCGAGCCATCATTGGGACCGTGCTTCGGCATGAAAGGCGGTGCGGCAGGAGGAGGATACGCACAGGTGGTGCCTATGGAGAAAATAAACCTCCACTTTACAGGTGACTTCCATGCCGTGACATCAGCGCATAACATGATTGCCGCCATGCTCGACAACTACATATACCAACACCGCGACGGAGGATGCGCACTGAAGCAGGTGCTGTGGAAACGTGTTCTCGACGTCAACGACCGTTCGCTGAGAAACATCATAACGGGGTTGGGAAACACCACCGACGGCATACCGGCACAGGCGGGCTTTGACATCACTCCGGCATCGGAAATAATGGCGATATTATGTCTCGCCTCAGACCTCGACGACATGAGGAGGAGGATAGGAAACATTCTCCTGGGATATACTGCGGAAGGCATGCCGTTTACGGTGGACAACCTCGGCATAACGGGGGCGGTGGTGGCTCTGCTGATCGACGCCATAAAGCCGAACCTCGTACAGACGACGGAAGGAACACCGGCAATAATACACGGAGGACCATTCGCGAACATAGCCCATGGATGCAACTCGGTAATTGCAACACAGACGGCACTCGCACTGGCTGACTACGTAGTGACGGAGGCAGGATTCGGGGCGGACCTTGGAGCGGAGAAGTTCTACGACATAAAATGCAGGAAAAGCGGCTTGCAGCCTTCGCTGACCATTCTTGTGGCAACACTCAACGGACTGAAGATGCACGGGGGGACAGAGCTGGCACGCATAAAAGAGCCGGACAGCGAGGGAGTGAGGAAAGGACTGGCGAACCTCGATAGGCACATAGCCAACATACAGAGTTTCGGACAGCGCGTAGTGGTATGCTTCAACCGCTTTGCGTCAGACACAGAGGACGAGATAAGCATCGTAAGGGAACACTGTGAGGCAATGGGCGTGGACTTCGCCATAAACAACGCATATAACGAGGGTGGCGAAGGAGCAGCAGAACTGGCACACACCGTGGTGAGAAACATAGAGGAAAAGGAGTCGGAACAGCTGAGATACGCATACAGCGACGACATGCCGCTCGCAGAAAAGGTAATAACAGTGGCGAAAAAAATATACGGAGCAGGGAACGTGACGTTCTCTGGAAAAGCCATGAAGCAGTTCGCTAACGCTGAGAGACTGGGATTCGGACATTTCCCCGTATGTATAGCCAAGACGCAATATTCCTTCTCACAAGACCAGAAAGCTTACGGAGCACCATCGGGATTCGACTTCGACATCAAGGACGTGGTGATAAACGCCGGAGCGGAGATGATTGTTGCCATAGCGGGAAGCATAATACGTATGCCGGGACTGCCGAAGGAGCCGCAGGCTCTGCATATCGACGTGATAGACGGAGAGATAGAAGGTCTGAGCTGACAACACGGCAACGGAGCGGAAAAGACACTAACAGAGCGGAAAAGACGGAGGGAAGGAAACACCTAACGCGCCAAAAGGAAGAAGAAACGTGGGAGGATATTTTCCAACCACAGGAAATAATAAAAAACACGAAATCAAGACTATGAAAGCAATTGAACTGAAACAGCCACAACGTATCGTCTTCGGTACGGGCTGTATGAACCAGATGTGTGACAAATATCTCGCTTCGGGCATGAAGCGGCTGTTTGTCATAACAGCGACTCCGATACTCCCGATGATAAAGCCGGTATTGGAGAAAATGGCAGGCAACGGCATTGAACTGCTCACAGAAACCGACATCTACGGAGAGCCTACGGTAGGCGACTTCAAGAGAATACTCGCCAAAGCAAAGGACTTCGGAGCAGACTCGGTAATAGGCGTGGGAGGTGGCTCGGTAATGGACGTGGCGAAACTCGTGGCGACATTCCTGAACTCGGAACAGAAAATAGAGGAGTGCTACGGCATTGGATTCATAAAGAGACGAGGCGTATGGTTCGCATGTGCACCGACAACAGCGGGAACAGGATCGGAGGTAAGTCCGAACGCCATACTGCTCGACGAGAGCGACAACGGAAAAAAAGGCATCATATCAAACCACCTGCTCTGCGACGTGGCGTATCTCGACCCACAGCTGACAATGACCGTACCGCCACGCATTACGGCAGAGACAGGCATGGACGCACTGACACACTGCATAGAGGTATATACAAACAAATTCGCACACCCGTGTGTAGACATGTACGCACTGAAAGGCATAACGCTGATAGCGCAACATCTGGAGAGAGCCGTAAAGGACGGAAGCGACACGGAAGCACGCGAGGCAATGCTGCTCGGATCTATGTATGGAGGATTAGGACTGGGACCGGTAAATACTGCAGCGGTACATGCACTGGCGTATCCTGTTGGAGGAATGTTCCATAAGAGCCACGGACTGTCTAACTCCATACTCCTGCCTACGGTGATGAGGTTTAACATGAAGGGCAACGAGAAGAGATATGCCGACGTGGCAATAGCATGTGGATGCCAGCCAGGGAAGACGGACGAGGAGACAGCACAGAGAGGCGTGGCTTTCGTCAGCGAACTGTCCAAGGCTTGCGGAATACCGCAGAGCTTGGAGGAGATAGGAATTCCGAAGACTGCCGTGGGAGAAATGGCAAAGGCTGCCATGCTCCAGCAACGACTGCTGAAAAACAACCCTCGCGACATAACGGAGCAGGACTGCATAGACATTTACAACAGCCTGTAAAGATATTGGGAAGATATCTTTACATGATTATCTGACGGATATTCTGAACAACGGATTATCTGACAGATATTCTGAACACTACAGAGTACTATACCTTTTACATACAAAACTATATATATACTGTTATGACACCTATTTTGGCTATTACAATGGGCGACCCTGCGGGAATAGGCCCTGAGATATGCGTACGCTCACTGGCACATAAGGAGACGTATAAACAATGCCGACCCATAATAGTCGGCGACGCAAAGATAATACAGCTCGCGGTAGACCTCCTGAAACTGGAAACTCCGCTGAAGGTCAATGCAGTGAAGAACGTGGCTGACGCACGCTTCGAACACGGCACGATAGACGTCTATGACCTCAACCTCATTGACGCTTCGACATTCGTATTCGGAAAGGTGCAGGAACAATGTGGAAACGCCGCGTTTGAATATGTCGTGAAAGCCATAGATCTCGCGATGAAGAAAGAGGTGGACGGAACATGCACGGCACCACTGAACAAAGAGGCGATACACCTCGCAGGTCATAACTTCGACGGACATACGGAGATATACGCCACATATACTGGGACAAAGAAATATGCCATGCTCTTGGCGGAAGGGAAACTGAGAGTGATACACGTCTCAACACACGTATCGTTGCGTGAGGCGTGTGACAGATGTAAGAAAGAGCGTATAATGGAGGTGTATGAACTCATTGACGACGCATGCCGGCAATTCGGAATAGAGAAACCACATATCGCCGTGGCAGGACTAAACCCGCACTGCTCAGAGAACGGACTATTCGGATGGGAGGAGGAGAAAGAAATAATCCCGGCAGTAGAAGAATTGAAGGCAAGGGGATATAACGCCGAGGGACCTATTCCGCCCGACAGCGTCTTCGCAAAAGCGAAATGCGGATGGTACGACGGAGTGGTGGCAATGTATCACGACCAAGGACATATACCGCTGAAGGTGCTGGGCTTCAACTGGGACGAGGAGTCGGGGAAAATGCTGCCGCAGAGGGGTGTGAACATAACCTTGGGACTGCCTATAATACGTGTCTCGGTAGACCACGGCACGGCATTTGACGTAGCAGGAAAAGGCATTGCGGCAGAAGACGCACTGCTCGCATCAATAGAATACGCTACGAGAATGGCTAAGAACAAATGAATGCGGGGGGGAGGATATGGTAATTGTTATCGCTGACGATATTACGGGAGGCGCAGAAATTGCTGGCATTGCACACAGGTACGGACTAAGGACTGTCATGACCATTGACCGCATGCCACAGGACTATGACGAAGGAAAAGAGTATGACGTCGTGGTGATAGCTACAGACGCACGCTCATACCGCGCCGACGTGGCGGCGGAGATTACAGCAGAAGCGGTGAGGTCTGTATGCCGGAAGGTGACAGACCTCGCCAACGGAAGCCATCTCTTCAGAAAAACGGACAGTGCCTTGAGGGGCAACGTCAAAGAGGAACTGGACGCCATAATACACAACAGCCCTTATGATTACGTAAGGTATATGCCTGCAAACCCGTCGAAGGGACGCATAATAGCCGACGGTGTGTACTACATACGAGACGACAAGAAGGCTGGGAGGACGGGAACGCCAATCTCTGAGACTTCGTTCCGCTACGACCCGGAGTTTCCTGCTTTGTCAAGCAGCATGGAGGAGAGGTTTCCAGGACTGCCTTATGCCAACGCCACAACAAAGGAGGAGGTGGACAACGTGGTGAGGGAGGCACTGGAAAACGAGAAGAGGGTCCTGCTGGCTGGTGCCGCCGACCTTTTCTGCAGTATGATAGAACGGATATACGGTTTTGCACCACAACAGCCGAGGGAGTTTGAAGGCTTGCCGGAGAAATGTGCTATGCTCGTGGTTTGCGGCTCTACACTAAGCCGAGCCATAGACCTGGGACTGGCTGTCGAGACAATGCCGTATGACGTTTTCTACGAAGAGAAAGAGCCGAAGGAATGGACAGAGAACATAGCAGCACGATACTTACGCGAGGCTGAGCGAATAGAACAGCCACGCCACGGAACGGTAATGACCATAGGCGACAAACCGGTGAGGAAAGGGCATGAGGCAGCGGTATTCCTGAGAAACGCCATGGCGGAGGTATGCTGCGGACTGATCAGAAAGGCGACACCCGACGAAATGGTGATAGAAGGCGGAGCTACGGCGTTCGCAATACTGAAGCGCATGCCGTGGCATACGTTCTACGTGACGGACGAGGTGGCTCCTGGAGTGGTGAGAATGGCTGCGGAAGGTGGGAAGATGTGTGTAACTCTAAAACCCGGTAGTTATGAATGGGGAGAATTATGGAAATAACAGGAAAAGGAAATATGTCTGGGGAGCACTCATTATTGTGCTCCTCACAACTTGCGGCATACTGCTGCTGACATGGTGTGGAAACGGCTCGCTAAGCGAGGAAGAGAAAAAACAGAGGGACAGCGCTATAGTAGCTACGATACAGCATCACTCCAGGCTGTTCACGGCTGAGACGACAAGCAGGAAAACGATAACATATACGTCGGAAAATAAACTGACGATAAGCCTGCTCGGGAAAGATAGGGTCATGAAGATTCCTTTCGGAAAGACTACGGCGACAATACCTGTCAACGTGACGTATAAAGCGTATATTGACCTGGGGAAGGTGACAAGGGACGATATCATCATTGACGAAAAGAACAAGATGATACACATCACACTGCCTGACCCTGTGGTGGTGGAGACAGCAGTAAGAGTGGATCACGACAAAGAGAAAATGGACAAGGAATGGTTCGGGAAAAAACTGACTTATGAGGAATATCGCAAACTTGTAAGGGACGCAAAAGAGCAGGCATGGGAGGAACTGACGGAAGAGGAAATGAGAGTCATTACAGAGACTGCTAAAGTGACGGCAGGAGAAATGGTGACTCCTTTCCTGCACTCACTCGGCTTCAAGAATATCATGATAGAATATCGTCCGACATTCACCACAAAGGAGATAATGAAAGAGAACTACTAAATGTGAGTTCCAACAAATATTTCATGTATGAAAAAAACGCTGCTCACCCTGACATGCCTCACGCTGGCCATGATATGCCACGGAGAAGAGAAGAAGGCAAGGAGATACAACTACTACCCTGAAGGCAGGGAACTGGTATGCCGGAACGGTGAAAACAGGTACACAAGGGCTCTATATGGCACACACGACGCCTTCAGGCTTGAAACCTCTGACCGTCCGGTATTTGCCACATATAAACGTAACGAATGCCGGAATGTCAGTATGTATGCTGTAATTGACGGCAACAGGGTCGCTCTCGACTCTGCTTTCTTCGACTGTGAGGCACGCTATATGGGGGGAAGGCGGACATATACTCTGCGCCACGATGACACGGAGATAAAGATATGTGCCATGGCATCATTCAGGGAGGATGAGGATGCGGTATGGCGTTTCGACATCGCTACGGAGCGGAAGGACATAAGGCTTGAAGCGGTACTGAAAGAGGCAAGAAGCAGTAAGTTCAGCAGGAACGGTGACCTCGGAGTGGACGACCTGACAAAATTCAATGCAAAGGAAGATGGTGAGCCGCTCTCTGTTGCACGCTGGAACGCTGACGGCACGTCATTCATGCTTTTGGAGGGAAACAAAAAACTGGTGGCGGCAGAGTGGAAAGGAAAGGACTATGACCGCTTGAAACAAAGGTTTGAGAGTGAGGAGGAGAAAAGGACGGAGATCATGTCGAGAGTGGAGATAAATACTCCTGATGCGTTGTTCAATACATTGGGAAGCATTCTCATGGCTGCCGCTGACGGACTATGGGACGGCAAGACATGGCTGCACGGATGTATAGGTTGGAGAACGCCACTGGCAGGATGGAGAGGATGTTACGTAGGAGATGCCGTAGGATGGACGGAGAGGTCATACAGCCATTTCAAGGCGTATGGAGCAAGCCAGGTGACTGACGTGACACCTGTCACACCACATCCGTCGCAGGACTCGACACTGAACCTCGCAAGGGCTAAGAAGAAATGGGGAACTCAGATGTACAGCAACGGGTATATCTGCCGCTATCCTGAGCGGAAGGACGTAATGCACCACTACGACATGAACCTGAACTATATAGACGGCCTGCTGTGGCATCTGTCATATAATGCGGGGAAGGAACAACTGAGGGAGTTCTGGCAGATACTGACAAGACATCTGGAATGGGAGAAACGTAACTTCGACCCTGACAACGACTGTCTGTATGACGCATACTGTTGCATATGGGCTTCAGATGCATTGTATTATAACGGCGGGGCGGTGACACACTCTTCGGCATATAACTACAGAGGAAACCGCTTGGCGGCGCGTATAGCGGAAATTCTGGGTGAAGATGGAGAGAAATACCGCCGTGAGGCTGAAGGCATACTGAAAGCCATGAACAGACGGTTGTGGATAGAGGAGAGAGGACATTGGGCGGAATACGAAGACCTCATGGGAAAGGGAAGAAAACATGAGAGCGCAGCATTATGGTCAGTATATACTCCTATTGACTGCGGAGCATGCTCTCCGGAGCAGGCTTTCCGCGCAACAGAATATGTCGACCGCGAGATACCTCATATTCCTGTAGTGGCGGAGGGAGGAGTAACGGTGGGACATACGCTGTCAACAACCGACTGGATGCCGTATGCATGGAGCACAAACAATGTGGCTCACGAAGAGGTGGCGAACATGGCACTGGCATATTTCCAGGCAGGAAGGACGGAGAAAGGTTTCGAACTGCTGAAGACAGACCTGACTGACGAAATGCTGCTGGGCAAATCACCAGGTAATTTTGGACAGATAAGCTTCTATGACCGAGAAAGGAAAGAGGCGTACCGTGACTTCGGAGATAATATTGGCATAACAAGCCGCGCCATAATAAACGGACTCTTCGGCATTACGCCTGACGCCTTGTACGGAAGGTGTATAATAAAGCCTGCCTTCCCAGAGGAATGGAGGGAAGCAAGCATAAGGACACCATACCTCTCATATTCCTTCAGACGTGAGGGGGAGAAAGACATATATGAGATAGAACAAAACTTCGCTGAACCTCTTCAGATAGTGATAAGGACGAACGCTGGAGAAGGGGCGTATATAGACACGGAGGGATGCAGTAAAAGAAGGCAGACTATCGTAGTAGAAAGAAAGAAACTGCCGCAGCGCAAGGCAGACAAGACTCTCACAGCACGGAAGGAGGAGACAACGCAACAAGGATATATAGAGAAAATGGGGCTGGGAGAAATATCACTATGTCAAGAAAACGACAAAGAGAAAGAGAGACATGTCATGCTGGACCTCTCCAGACATTATAATGCCAAGGTTACGGACATATTCAAAAACAGATATGAAAGTCCGAGACCTCCATTCACAACATTGCAGATACCTGTACAGGGCATAGGGGAATGGTGTCACCCGAAGACGACAGCGGAGATAGACGACAGCGGACTGCGTAATATTATTACGGCTGTTGAGGGAGAAAAAGGTTTGGGAATATACGATACAGAGAAAGGAATACGATTTTTGGTGGCTAAAGAGGGCTCTAACGTCGTTTTCTCGTCGTTGTGGGACAATTACCCTGACGAGGTAAGAATACCGCTGAGAGGGCTGGAAAAAGGCTTCTGCGCCGCTTATCTCATGATGATAGGGACAACGAACAATATGCAGAGCAGAATAGACAACGGTCTCGTGATTGCGGAATATGCCGACAACACCTGCGACACACTGCATCTTGTGAACCCTATAAACTGGCAAACAATAACAGAGGAATTTGTCTTCGACGACTACGCCTTCTGGTCAGCGCCTGTTTCTCCGCTGAGGTTCCGCCTTGACAACGGAAAAGTGGGAAGGGATATCAACAAGGCGGAATATCTTACAGAAATGCCACTCGAAGGGAATGAAGAGAAGAAGATTGGGGAGGAAAACAGGTATGCCATTCACCACGGGGCGGGAGTGATACTTAAAATGCCGGTAAACAATAAGAAGAAACTGAAAGCAGTAAGGCTCGTTACGCTGTCAAATGACATCGTAATAGGAATAATGGGTATAACACTGGAAAAGGGAGAGTAACAAAGCACAATGCGGCTTTCAAAAGGAAACATATTGTTGTCAGCAAAGACAATATGCAGGGATAAGGAAAAAAGCAAGGAGGCATTAGTGCCGTTCCTTGCTTTTTTTGGCTAACTGCCATGAGTTTATGACATTGTGCCAGATACTGTAGAAACCTCCTACGACACTTGTCACAGGATTAAGGAAAACGAGTCCCATCCAAATGATGAAGACAGTGTTCTTCTGACCGAAAGCCTGTCCTGCAGTAATTGCAGAACGCTCGGCGGAAGGCAGCAACTTATGTCCGTCACTTTTTTCTTCTGAAACGTCAGAGAGTGTCTCTGGCTGTTGCCACCTTAGTCCTATACGTCGTCCGAGGTAGAACTGCAGGCAGCAGCACAACATGCTGACGAAAGCAAACGCCATAAGGATGGAAACAGGGATCTGTGTCTCTACAATAGTGCGTACTGTAACCATTATGGCAAAGGCAAGGGCAAAAAGCCAAAGATAAAAGGCAAGGTCTCTGATACGGAGCATATAGTCCATAAGATGGGGTGTATAATGCCTCACACAAAGGGCTACGAAGAGAGGACAGAGGAGCAGGGGAAAGACTTTTCCCATAATCATGAAGAACTCTGTGAGGAATGTCATTCCGTCATGTGGCTCTACGAGGGTCAGAAAGCCTGGTGCAAGAAGTGAGACCATAAGATTGCAAAGCACGATATATGTCACGACACCACTCAGTGAACCTCCCAGCTTTTGGACTATTACTGCCGAGGCTGTAGCAGTAGGGCATATAAAACACAGCATAGCTCCCTCAAACAGCAACGCCCACCATAAATCGCTGATGTATTTCTGAGAGAAATACGCCATAAGAGATGCAATGACAAAGAGTAGGCCTTGGATAAGCAGAAGCACACCATGCCAACGGTGGGGGCGGAGGTCATGGGGACGTACCTTGAGAAAAGAGAGGAAGAGCATACAGAATATCAATGCCGGCTGAATAAAATGTGAGATAGAATAGTAGCAGGATTCTTTTGTTTCCGTCTCTGGAATGGCTGCCTCAAAAAGGAAATACAGCAAAACTCCGCACAACATCGCAACAGGTAATTTCCATGTGCGGAGCAATCGAAGGATATATGGCATAATAATGACTTTTTTCTGAACTATAGTAAGAAAGGCCACCATATAGGCAGCCTTTCTCTATTTATATCATATCAGGTATGGCGAAATAACTATACCTGGCCTTATTCAGAGGTATCGCCTGATTTTCAGGAATATCCTCTGGCTTATTAAAAATCCTAATCAGCAAGTTTCAGCTTTTTGGAAATCCTAATCAGCAAGTTTCGCTTTTATGAACTCACGGTTGAGACGTGCGATATTCGCTATAGACTCGTTCTTTGGACATACAGCCTCACAAGCGCGGGTGTTTGTACAGTTTCCGAAGCCGAGCTCTTCCATTTTCATTACCATAGCCTTAGCGCGGCGTGCTGCCTCAGGCTTGCCCTGCGGGAGGAGTGCGAGCTGGCTTACCTTCGAACTTACGAAGAGCATGGCAGAACCGTTCTTACATGCTGCGACACACGCTCCACATCCGATACATGTAGCGCAGTCCATAGCCTCGTCAGCGTTCTCCTTAGGTATAAGGATAGCATTAGCGTCCTGAGCCTGCCCTGTACGTACAGAGGTGTATCCACCAGCCTGGATGATTTTATCGAAAGCGTTTCTGTCCACCATACAGTCCTTAATGACTGGGAATCCGGCAGAGCGCCATGGCTCTACGGTAATCACGTCTCCATCGTTGAACTTACGCATATAGAGCTGACATGTTGTAGCGCCGCGCTCTGTCTTTCCGTGTGGAGTACCATTGATATATAGAGAGCACATGCCGCAGATGCCCTCACGACAATCGTGGTCGAAAACGAAAGGTTCCTTGCCCTGGTTTATGAGTTTCTCGTTCATCATGTCAAGCATTTCGAGGAAGGAAGTATCGTCCGGTATGTTCTCCATGACCTGCTCGTCAAAATGTCCTTTGTCCTTCGGACCATTCTGCTTCCAGAACTTTACCGTTACAGTTATATTCTTAGCCATAATATTTCTGGTTATGGTTTTTCTTTTATATTATATATAAAGGTTTTATTCTGCCTTACATGCCGTCATGCTGTAGAGAAACACAGCTTTGACATCAGGTATTTTTATAACCTATATATAATATCTTGGAGAAACCTATTGTTAATTCTTGTAGTTACGTGTTTGAACTTTTATTATCTCATATTCGAGCGGCTCCTTTGTAAGTTCAGGAGCTGTATCGTCGTTGCTCTGATACTCCCAAGCACCTACATAGAAGAAGTTTGCATCATCACGCTTTGCCTCACCTTCCTCAGTCTGATGCTCCTCACGGAAGTGTCCTCCGCAAGACTCCTCACGGTGTAGAGCGTCATAAGCTATCAGCTCGCCCATGAGAATGAAGTCGCGTAGGTGTACAGCCTTGTCGAGCTCAACATTGACACCTTCCTTCTCTCCTGGGACGAAGAGGTTGGTATTGAACTCCTTACGCAGGTTCTTAAGCATTTTGAGACCTTCCTCAAGACCTGCCTTGGTACGTCCCATTCCAACGTGCTCCCACATGATGTGTCCGAGTTCCTTGTGTATAGAGTCCACAGAACGCTTTCCCTTGATATTGAGGAGGCGTGAAAGCTCTGCATCGACAGCCTTCTCAGCAGCTTCAAACTCTGGGAGGTCTGTAGAGAGGCGTGGCCATATAGCCTGGTCAGCAAGGTAGTTCTGAATAGTGTATGGGAGAACGAAATATCCGTCTGCAAGACCCTGCATGAGCGCAGAAGCTCCGAGTCGGTTAGCACCGTGATCAGAGAAGTTACACTCACCGATAGCGAAGAGACCCGGTATTGTTGTCTGCAGCTCGTAGTCTACCCAGATGCCACCCATGGTATAGTGAATAGCCGGGAAAATCATCATTGGCTTGTAGTAGTCTACTCCGTCGACAGTCTGTACGAATTCTCCTGGGTTGACGTCAGTAATCTCCTCATACATGTCAAAGAGGTTTCCGTATCGCTGGCGTATCTCGTCAATTCCGAGACGCTGTATAGACTCAGAGAAATCGAGGAAGACAGCGAGTCCGGTGTTGTTAACGCCATAGCCCTTGTCACAACGCTCTTTAGCTGCACGGCTGGCAACGTCACGCGGCACGAGGTTTCCGAAAGCCGGATAACGACGCTCAAGATAGTAGTCGCGGTCTTGCTCCGGTATCTCCCATCCCTGCTTTGTACCGTTCTGTAGAGCCTTTGCATCGTCGAGGTTCTTTGGCACCCATATTCTGCCGTCGTTACGCAGTGACTCTGACATAAGTGTCAGCTTTGACTGGTTGTCGCCGTGAACCGGAATACATGTAGGGTGTATCTGTACGTATGAAGGGTTTGCCATGAGTGCACCTTTTCTATAGCACTGTATGGCAGCCGTACAGTTACATCCCATAGCGTTTGTTGACAGGAAGTATGTGTTTCCGTAACCACCTGTTGCTATGACAACGGCATTAGCAGAGAAACGCTCCAGCTTTCCTGTGCATAGGTTCTTGGCTATGATGCCACGTGCGCGTCCGTCAATGATCACCACGTCTTCCATTTCATAACGTGTGTAGAGCTTAACCTTTCCAGCATTCACCATACGTGAAAGTGAAGAATAAGCTCCAAGGAGTAGCTGCTGTCCTGTCTGTCCCTTAGCATAGAACGTACGGCTTACCTGTGCACCACCGAAAGAACGGTTTGCAAGCATGCCGCCATATTCGCGTGCGAAAGGTACACCCTGTGCCACACACTGGTCGATGATGTCGTTGGACACCTCGGCAAGACGGTAAACGTTTGCCTCGCGTGCACGGTAGTCACCACCCTTTACGGTATCATAGAAGAGACGGTAGACAGAGTCACCATCGTTCTGATAGTTCTTTGCGGCGTTTATACCTCCCTGTGCAGCAATGGAGTGAGCACGACGTGGAGAGTCCTGTATACAAAGGTTTATAACGTTGAAGCCCATCTCTCCGAGCGATGCTGCCGCACTGGCACCTGCAAGTCCTGTACCTACAACGATAACATCGAGCTTGAGCTTGTTCTTAGGGTTTACCAGACGCTGGTGAGCTTTATAGTTAGTCCACTTTTCTGCTACTGGTCCCTCTGGTATTCTTGAATTTAATGTCTTAGCCATAATAATCAATTACTAAAAGGAAAAAACTATTGCTACAGCAGCGAAGCCGAGCATGAGGATAGTGGTGTAAACAATGCTGATGACCTTCCATCTGCAGAACCATGTCTTGCCGTTCCAGCCGAGTGTCTGTAGAGCAGACCAGAAACCGTGTGTGAGGTGGAACCATATTGCAAAGAACCAGATGAGATAGAGCACGGTGTTTACAGGGTTCTGGAATGTTTCGACAATCCATGCCGCACCGTCAGTAGGACTTGGTGACTGGAAGATAGCATAGTGGTCTACGAGTTCCTGGTACATCATATTATACCAGAAATGGTAGAGGTGAATAACGAGTCCTACGGCAATGATGATACCGAGGACGAGCATGTTCTGGCTTGCCCACTCTACCTTTGCCGGCTTGTCTGTGACTGCGTATGCGTTGTTGCCACGCGCACGACGGTTCTGCATCGTAAGCCAGAAAGCATAGAAGATGTGAATGACAGCCAGACCAGCCAAACCGAGTGTTGCCACTACAGCATACCAGTTGGCACCGAGAAACTCACAAATCATGTTATAGCCCTCTGATGAGAACAGAGCGACTAAGTTCATGCTCATGTGAAAGGTGAGGAAAAGGATCAGGGCGATGCCTGTTACAGACATCACTACTTTCCTACCAATAGAAGAATTTAGTAACCACATAAATTTTTTGTTTTGGTTTTAAGATGAATAATGTTTATAATAATTCCTAATCTTTGTAATCCCCTCCAAACACTTACGTTTATCTACTCATGAGACAGACTGCTTTTCTTACTCATGAGGCAGACTGCTTTTCTTACTCATGAGGCAGACTGCTTTTACTATTCATGAGGCAGACTGCTTTTACTACTCATGAGACAGACAGCTTTTTCTCCTCTTATTAAACACCTGATTTGTTTCTCCTCAACAGGACTATGTCAGAATTTCTCCTTTCCTATTTCTCTTCACCTCCTCACCATTGTTCATGACGTGTCTATACAACGCCATGGGTTCTGCAGCGTTTCGAGAAGAATGAAAGACATGTTTTTTGTGAGGTTTTAGCCGTATTACATATTATATAATGTCTATCTGCTTGCAAAATTAATAAATTAAAGCGATTAATCAAAATAATTCTTTAAGAATTAAAAAATATTTCTTACTTTTGTACCAAAAATAATTTGAAATGAAACTTTTCTACGATGTTATAGTCATTGGAGGAGGTCATGCGGGGTGTGAAGCCGCATGCGCTTCAGCACAATTAGGAGCAAGGACATGTCTTGTCACAATGGACATGAACAAGATAGCGCAGATGTCATGCAACCCTGCCGTGGGAGGTATAGCGAAAGGGCAGATAGTACGTGAGATTGACGCCCTCGGCGGCAGGATGGGCATAGTTACCGACCGCACAGCGATACAGTTCCGCATGCTTAACCGTTCTAAAGGTCCTGCCATGTGGTCTCCCCGTGCACAGTGCGACAGGCAACGTTTCATACAGGAATGGCGTCATCAGCTTGACACTACTCCCAACCTCGACATCTGGCAGGACCAGGTTACAGAACTTGTGACTGAGAAGACCGGAAAGGCAGAGAGAGAATATCGGATAACAGGAGTAAAGACACTCTGGGGCGTGGAGCTTTTTGGAAGAAGCGTTGTGGTTACTGCCGGAACATTCCTCAACGGACTCCTGCATATCGGTAGGAAGATGCTTCCCGGAGGACGTATCGCAGAGCCGGCGTCTCTTCACCTTACAGAGTCTATTACATCTTTGGGCATCACGACAGCCCGAATGAAAACCGGAACGCCTGTGAGGATTGATGCGCGCAGCGTGGACTTCTCTCTTATGGAACGACAGGACGGCGAGCCAGTAACACATCTTTTCAGCTACCTCAATGGTGACAGAGCAGACAGCCAGTACCTCGACCACCCAACGCTTGCGTCACGCAGCAGCTATGCCTCGCCACGTACTCCGCGCGACGGAAACTTCCTGCCGTGCTGGACGACATCCACAAACAAACGCTGCCATGAGGTACTCCTCTCCGGTCTTGAAGACTCTCCCTTATATAACGGTCAGATAAAGTCTATTGGTCCGCGTTACTGTCCGAGTGTTGAGACAAAACTCATAACCTTTGCCGACAAGGACTCACACCCTCTTTTCCTCGAACCTGAGGGGACAGACACGAACGAAATGTACCTCAACGGCTTCTCCTCGTCGATGCCAATGGAGATACAGCTTGCAGCTCTCAAAGAGATACCAGCATTCCGCAACATCCGCATATACCGTCCGGGCTACGCCATAGAATACGATTTCTTCGACCCAACACAGCTATTCCATACTTTAGAGTCGAAGAGATGCGAAGGGTTGTTCTTCGCCGGTCAGGTGAACGGCACGACAGGATATGAAGAAGCAGGAGGACAAGGACTGATAGCCGGAATAAACGCCGCTCTCCTCTCCGGTCACGACACGATAAACGGTGAGAAGCCATCCTTCGTGCTGAAAAGGGACGAGGCATATATCGGAGTACTTATCGACGACCTCGTCATGAAAGGCGTTGACGAACCCTACCGCATGTTCACTTCCAGAGCAGAATACCGAATACTCCTTAGACAAGACGATGCCGACAGAAGACTCACGCCCATGTCGCATGCGTTAGGCCTGGCTACGACAGAACGTATGGAGACATGGAAAAGGAAAGAAAAGCAGATAGATGAACTCTCGGAGAAACTGAGAAATTCCACGTTAAAAGCGGAAGAAATAAATCCTTATCTTGATAACATCGGTTCCACGCCTGTACGAGGCAGCGTACACCTTTCAGACATCCTCACTCGTCCAGGCGTTACCATTGAAGGACTCAAAGCCCTCTGCCCTACCCTGGCGTATGAGACAGAAATTTCAGAAGCCACCGAGATACTTATGAAATATAGCGGTTATATCCGCCGTGAAAGAGAATATGCAGACAAAATGCACCGTTTGGAGGAAATAAAGATTTTCGGCCATTTTGACTACAACTCGGTTCAGAGCCTCTCTACGGAAGCCCGCCAAAAACTAAGTGCTCGTCAGCCTCAGACATTGGCGCAGGCATCGAGAATACCCGGTGTATCACCTTCTGATATCAACGCTCTCTTAGTACTTCTCGGAAGATAAAGACACCGTGAAACAATGACGGAAGCACCGTAAAACAATGACAGAAGCACCGTGAAACAATAACAAAAGCACCGTGAAACAACATTGTTCCACGTGAAACAATAATTCCACAACTCGCTCTGACAGAGAGAAAAAGTTCGAAGGAAACGAAGGTTTCTGGTAATTGTTAACAGTAAATATATAGGATTAATTATATAGACACTCAAAATAACCTTACAATGAACAATTCAGTATTATTGGAAAACCTTCGGGTTATTCCACATTTTCCTAAAAAAGGCATCATGTTCGAGGACGTAACGTCACTATTCAGAAATGCCGAATGTATGCAGATTATGTGCAAAGAGATGGTAGACTACTATCGCGATAAAGGCATCACTAAAGTGGTCGGAATAGAGTCACGTGGTTTTATGCTTTCAGGTGTTGTTGGAAAAGAAATGAACGCAGGCGTAGTGATGTGCAGAAAGCCGAACAAACTGCCCGGAAATGTCGTAAAAATTTCCTACACCAAGGAGTACGGCACGGACACATTAGAGATTTCTGAAGGGTCGATAAACGAGAATGATGTCGTCCTCATTCATGACGACCTTCTTGCTACTGGTGGGACGATAAAAGCAGCGATAGACCTTGTAAAAATGTTCAAGCCGAAGAAAATATACGTAAGCTTCATTATCGACCTCATGATAGAAGGACTGAACGGAAAGGACGGCTTTGACCCAGATATCGACATCTTCTCTATCCTTGAAATCAGAGAAGAAGAGCTGAAAGAGCAACTGAAAAGACAAAACCTCACACTTGAATAATATACTCCGTAACAGCCGGCATGCAGGACGCCACAGAAGGCAAACTGTACGCCGGCTTTTATCATCAAGACAATTGACTTGAGGAACAAAAGGAAAGAAGCAAAACGATTCATACAGAGGTTTACTGAAAAAAAAATACAATCCGATAGTCATTTACAGACACGAGGTTGAAATCAGATAAACCATCCCAGTTACATTTAGGCAATAAGATAAGTCTCATACGTTCTAAAAGAATTTAGAGAGACAGAATTAAGAGAGTAGAGGGAATAAATTGTTTCACGTGGAACACTTATTTGGACATGAAAAAAGAAGACGACGAGAAGAGATTGGCACGGCTGAAGAACATAGTACTCAACATGCCAGAACTGCCGGGAAGCTACCAGTACTACGATTCTGGTGGCATAATAATATACGTAGGTAAAGCAAAGAACCTGAAAAGGAGGGTGTCGTCATATTTTCATAAAGAGGTTGACAGATACAAGACAAAGGTATTGGTATCAAAGATAGAGGACATAACATATACGGTTGTAAAGACCGAGGAAGATGCCTTGCTGCTTGAAAACGCATTAATAAAGAAATATAACCCGAGATATAACGTACTGTTGAAAGACGGGAAGACATATCCGAGTATATGCGTAACAAACGAGCCGTTTGCCAGAATATTCGCAACACGCAACATAAACAAGAAATTCGGCACATATTTCGGTCCATATACCAATATCGGAGGAATGTACCTCATACTTGACTTCATAAAGAAACTGTATCGTCCAAGAAGCTGTAGGATGATCATCACAGAAAAGTCAATCTCTGAAGGCAAGCATAAGGAATGTCTGAAGTATCATCTTGGGATATGCGGAGGATGCTGTATAGGAAAAGAAAGCATGAAACAGTATGCTGAGAACATAGCAGCAGCAAGGGAGATACTAAAAGGAAACACTCGTGAGATACTGAAAATGATATGGGAAAACATGCAAGAAGCTGCAGAAGAACTGCGTTTCGAAGACGCTCAGAGATATAAGGAGCAATATATCCTCGTAGAACAGTATTGTGCGAAAAGCGAGATCGTAAGCCACACGATAACAGATATAGATGTCTTTACATGTCTTATTGACGAAAACAAGGGAAACGGATATGTAAATTACATACACGTAAAAAACGGACAGATAAACCAGTCTTTCACCTTTGAATATAAGCTAAACCTTGAAGAGACGGAAGAAGAAATCATGGAGGTGGCCATACCAGAGATCAGAGAGCGTTTCAAGTCGACGGCAAAAGAAATCGTCGTGGAGAAAAGTCTGGAATGGAATATCCCCGGCGCAACATTCTTCGTTCCGCAGAGAGGAGACAAGGCACATCTTCTGGAACTTTCAAAGATGAACTGTAAACAGTATAAGGTGGACCGTCTGAAACAAGCGGAAAAACTGAACCCTGAACAGCGTGCCACACGTCTGATGAAAGAGCTTCAGGAGAAACTGCAACTCCCTACCCTGCCAATGCAAATAGAAGCTTTCGACAACTCAAACATTCAAGGAGAGGATGCCGTAGCAGGATGTGTCGTTTTCAAAAAGATGAAACCATCTAAAAAAGACTACAGGAAATACAACATAAAGACTGTTACAGGACCAGATGATTACGCGAGCATGGAAGAGGTAGTTCGACGCCGTTACAGCAGGATCATGAAGGAAGGCGGAAACTTTCCAGACCTGATTATCTGCGATGGCGGAACAGGGCAGATGAACATCGTCAGAGAAGTTGTAGAAAAAGAACTGAAACTGAATATTCCTATAGCAGGACTGGCAAAAGACGACAAACACCGTACTAACGAACTGCTCTACGGTTTCCCTCCAAAGACTGTTCAGATAAAGACAGACAGCGAACTGTTTCACGTACTGACACAATTACAGGACGAAGTTCACAGATATGCCATAACATTCCATAGAGACAAACGTTCAAAAAACGCTTTACGAAGCGAGTTAAATGAAATAAAAGGCATAGGAGAAAAGACAGTTCAAATGCTGTTGAAGAAATACTTGTCAGTGAAGAAAATAAAGGAAGCCAACTACGCAGACGTATGCTCAGTGATAGGAAAAGCTAAGACAGACCTACTCTGGGAACACTGGAAAAAGGAGAAGGAATAGAAGAGCTATCTCCACTGATAAAGATGATTTATACGACTTTCACAAGCACTTGTCGCCTATAAACAATGGTTCCTGACACGCCACGAAGTGGCACCAAATCTTCTTCAGACACCCAACGCATTATAACTTGCGAATAAGGCAATAGCGATAAGGGGATAAGAGGAAAGTTAACGTGTTAAGGTGTTAAGGTGTTAAGGTTACGTTATAGTGATGAAGTGTTAGTGATAAGGTGATTCAAGTTCCATATGCCGGTAAACAATGGCTCTGGACACGTCTCAAGAGTGGCTCAGCAAACATTCTTAGATACCAAAACAATAGACTGACAAAACATGATTATCTGATAGTAAATACCATAGACAAAGACAATTAAGTAAAGAGATATGCGATTAGTAATACAAAGAGTAAGCAAAGCGAGAGTAAGCGTGTATGAGAAGTGCTTTGACTATGACGAAGCACATATAACATACCGCAGTGAGAGTGGAAAGGGACTTATGATACTCGTAGGCGTTGAAGAAACGGACTCAGAAAGCGACATCGACTGGCTTGTTGGCAAAGTATCAGCCATGCGCATTTTCGACGACGAGAGAGGCATTATGAACCTTTCTGTGAAGGATATTGACGGGGAGTGTATGGCGATAAGTCAGTTTACGCTATACGCAAGCACGAAGAAAGGCAATCGTCCCTCATGGTTTAGAGCTGCAAAACAAGAAATTTCAGAACCTCTATATAATCTATTCTGTTCACGGCTTTCGTCAGCATTAGGAAAAGAGGTCGCAAGAGGCGTTTTCGGAGCAGACATGAAGGTAGAGATATGCAACGACGGTCCTGTAACGATAATCATAGACTCAAAAAACAGAGAATAATTTTTCGACACCCGAGTTTGATATTTTTAGAGAGATAGAAACGATAATTGAAAATAATTCATTATCTTTGCAACGATAAAGAAAAAAATGATATCAGACAACAACGTGTGAGAAGAATAAACAATATAAGACATTGATTTACAATAGATAAAAGAAAATAAGTATAGACAAAGAATAAAAAGAAAATATTATCAGAAGACAAAATAACAAGAGAGAATTATTATCAGAAGAAAATTAAAAGAAAAAACTAATCAAACAGAAAAGAGAAAAATATAACTATGGAAACTAACAAGATCGAGGAAGCTCTTGAGAAATACAATCTTGAGCTTGATGATGCGACGATAGCATCAGAGGTAAAGTCACTTCTTGACGAACACCTGGAAGAGAACATGACCGATGAGGTGAAGAAATTCCTTATGGGAAGCATAGAACTTACGACGCTGAAGAACACAGATTGTGACAGAAGTGTCATAGAGTTTACGGAGAAAGTAAACCGTTTTGACTCCGAGTACCCTACCCTTCCCCACGTCGCTACGATATGTGTTTATCCATGTTTTGCCGAAGCAGTAAAAGACACATTACAAGTAGAAGGTGTCGAGATAGCATGTGTCAGCGGCTCTTTCCCCTCTTCACAAGCACGTATTGAAGTAAAGATCGCCGAGACATCTCTGGCCATTGCTGACGGCGCAACAGAGATAGACATCGTCATGCCAGTAGGAAAGTTCTTAGACGGAGACTTTGAAGGCGTAGCAGAAGATATCAGCGAGCTGAAGTCAGCATGCGGCGATGCAGCCATGAAGGTGATACTTGAGACAGGCTGTCTGACGGGAGCAAAAGACATAAAAATCGCTTCAATAATAGCTATGTACGCCGGTGCAGACTATATTAAGACGAGCACAGGAAAAGAGAAGGTTTCAGCGACTCCAGAGGCAGCTTACGTGATGTGTAAGGCAATAAAGGAATACTACGACGAGACAGGCATACAGATAGGTTTTAAGCCTGCCGGAGGTATTAATACCGTCCGCGATGCAGTTACTTACTACACAATAGTGAAAGAAGTATTGGGAGAGAAATGGCTTACAAACAAGTGGCTTCGACTCGGAACTTCACGCTTGGCAAACCTCCTGCTTAGCGAAATACTGAAGACAGAGACAAAGTTCTTCTGATGGAGGCGAAAACGAGGTGAAAAAATAGGTTGGTCCTGATTTTTCTCATTATTTTCAGAGGATAAATATAGTGAATTTTGCCACTGTAAAAACGAAAAATCATAACCAACCTATTCTTTTTTTATATCATATATCTTCAACATTCGCAAGTGCTTGTTTTCGGTAAACAATAGTTCAAGACACGACCAGAAGAGACAAAGAAAACCCAGGGTGTCGCTACGCTCTTCCCTGGGCTAAATGCTATTGCGCTTGCAGCACGACAGTGATAATGTTAATGAGTTAACGAGTTAAGGTGTTAAGGTGTTAAGGTGTTACAACAATCGCTTGTTTCCGTTAAGGTGGGTTCTATTAATTCGCTTTGACAGATTTCCGATTTATCTCTGAGAGCAGAGTGTCAGTTTATGAGGGAGCGATGCGGGCATCGTGACCGAGGAAACTGGCAGTATGCGCCAGAGAGAAACGGAAAGATGACAAAACGTCAACCCATGAATTACAGTTATTTTGACAGTGGGAATTAATAGAACCCACCTTAAACAAAGGTTGGGCCGTGTCATACGTTCTTTTTATCTCCAAACCATTTTTACTTGGAAAGTTGAATCATATGTCTCTTCCTATGACATACTGGATATATAAGGTCATAGCTTCAGCGAATTTCGGGTTGTTCACCTCCTTAGCGATATAGTCTTCACACTTCTTATAATACTCTTCCATGGCATGTCGGGCGTAGTTTATGCCCCCATGGTCACAGGTGTATTTTATCAGAGTGCGTATCTCTTCTTCAGAAGCAGAAAGTCGCTTCACCTTTTTTGCAATTTCCGTAATCTCTGTAGGACAAGGAGAAGACGTGTCGTTCAGTACAAAGAGAACAGGAAGCGTCAGCTTACCCTCTTTCATGTCGTTTCCAGTAGGTTTTCCGATACCTTTAGAGTCGTAATAATCAAAGATATCATCTCTTATCTGGAATATGATGCCGAGATTTTTTCCGAACTCACAAACCTTGTCAATATCCTCCTGTGGGGCGTCGACAGAAAGTGCTCCGAGAAGACAGCACGCCTCGAAAAGAGACGCTGTTTTCTGCGTTATGACCTCATAATATGCCTGAATGGAAAACGACGTGTCAGAGATATTCTGCTGCTGCTGCACCTCTCCCCGTGACAGTGTCTGACCAAGCCTGGCAAGCGCGGAAGTCATGCGGTCGTCGTGGCATAAAGAAACCTCATAAAGAGAAGTTGAAAGGATATAGTCACCTACGAGGACAGCCAGACGGTTGTTATATGAAGCGTTGACAGAAGGCTGCCCCCTCCTCTCGTCTGCCTGGTCTACGACATCATCATGTACAAGACTTGCCGTATGAAGCAGTTCAAGCGAGCATGAGGCATGCAACGACTTGTTCATGACGCCTTTGTCCTGAGCTGTCAAAGCATCATGCACCGAAACGATATTCCTGTACAGCGCACCATGGTTATTATAGTAAAGCGATTTAGCAACGAGAAGCGTAAGGATAGGCCTCATACGTTTCCCGCCACGCTGAAGGATATGCTGTAAGATATTGTTCAGGAGCCCGTCGTTGTTTGAAAGTGAGCCCTTGAACATTTCGTTGAACTGAGTCATCTCCTTTTGCACAGGAGAGGATATTTTTGTAAGAATTTCAGACATGAAAAAATATTTTGGTGCAAAATTAAAGAAAATATTATGATTAATGAAAACTTTTGAGTACTTTTACACAAAATTTTGAAGAGAAAGGCCTTTTATCACGATTTTCAGTAGAAAAAAGGCAAGAATAACCCTCTCTCATAAACGATTTCTCAAGAAAAAGACAGAGAAAATCATTTTCGGTTAAAAGAAAAAGAGACACCAAAAAAAAGAGAAACATAAAGCCGGTGAAAAGAGAAAGTGACACCGAAAAAAAAGAAAAGATAACGCCGTAAAAAAAGAAAAAAGAACAATATGAAAAAATTATTTCTCATAGATGCTTACGCCATCATCTATCGTTCATACTACGCCCTTATACGCTCTCCGCGGATCAACAGCAAAGGGATGAATACAAGTGCTGTAATGGGGTTTGTCAACACGTTATACGAAGTCATGACGAAGGAGCAGCCGGAATATATTGCTGTCGCTTTCGACCATGGGAAGACATTCCGTCATGAGGCATATCCACCTTATAAGGCACAGCGTGAGGAGACACCTGAGGACATCAAGAAAGCCATACCATATATAAAAGACATTCTTGACGCATGGCATATCCCATGCCTTCAGATTGACGGATATGAAGCTGACGACATTATCGGCGCTGTAGCGTCGGAGACGGCAAAGAGACACTACAAAGCGGTGACAAGCCCCGACGAAGGAGAGAAAATCATGTCCTACATGCTGACGCCAGACAAAGACTACGGGCAGCTCGTTCAGGAAGGCGTCATGATGTATAAACCGAAGCATGGAGGAGGCTATGACATCATGGGCGAGAAAGAAGTTTGCGATAAATACGGCATTTCTTACGCCAGTCAGGTCATAGAACTGCTGGCTCTCATGGGTGACAGCTCAGACAATTTCCCCGGGTGTCCGGGAGTCGGCGAGAAGACCGCCGTGAAACTCATCAACGAATACGGCACGTGTGAGAACATCATAGCGAAGAGAGAAAGCATAAAGGGAGCTCTTGGCAAGAAAGTGGCAGAGCATGTCGAGGACATCAAGATCTCCAAATTCCTTGCTACTATAAAAACCGACATCCCCGACGTTGTGGAAAACTACCCTACCCTACTCTCAGACATGAAGGTCTCGGAACCCGACGCCGAACGTCTTGGAAAACTTTTCGAGGAACTGGAGTTTAAAACTCTCGCAAAAAAAATCCTCTCACCTTCAGACAACGGAGAGAAAGAGACGAAGACGATAGAAACACTTGACCTCTTCGGGGAAAAAGCGTCGGAAAAGCAAAAAACTAAAAAGAGTAAAAAGATTTTAACTCATGCAAATTCAGAGGGTTTTCTCTTTGGCGAATTTGTGGACGAAGGGTCGGAAAAAGAAATTTCGCGCCGTCATTCGGACATAAACTCAGTGGAAAACGATTATCAACTTATTGACAATGAAGAAGAAGCAGGAAAGCTTTGTGACTTTTTATTGACAAATGAAATCGTATGTTTTGACACTGAGACGACATCAAAGAACGCCATCGAGGCAAAAATGGTGGGAATGAGCTTCGCAACAGAGAAGGGAAAGGCATGGTACGTCTCTAACGGTGGCGACATGACACCTTTGGCGGAGAAATTGCGTCCTTTCTTCGAAAACGACAAAATTGCTAAAGTGGGGCAGAACATGAAATACGACATGGAAATTCTGTCACACTACGGCATTGAAGTGAAAGGCGAGAAATATGACACCATGATTGCCCACTACCTCCTCCAACCGGAACTGAGACATAACATGGACTATATGGCTGAGACACTACTCGACTACTCCACCATACACTATGACGACGTGGTGGGGAAAGGAAAGACCATGGCAGACCTCAGACCTGACGCTGTCTGCGACTACGCTTGTGAAGATGCCGACATAACATTACAGCTTTGGGGCATTCTTGAGAAGAAGGTGAAGGAAGAGGAAGGACTGTGGCATCTCTTCAAGGATATAGAGATGCCTTTGGTCGATGTCCTGGCAGACATGGAGACAACAGGCGTGTCCATAGACAGCACGGCACTGAAGGAAGTGTCAAGACTTTTCAACGAACGTATGAAAGGACACGAAGAAAAGGTCTATGAACTGGCAGGACAGACGTTCAACATCAACTCTCCGAAACAAGTCGGCGACATACTTTTCGGAGTGATGAAAATCACCGACAAGGTGAAGAAGACAAAGACGGGACAATACGTCACGTCAGAAGACATGCTGACATCGCTGAGGAAAGATCATCCCGTGGTGGCAGAGATCCTGGAGTACAGACGCCTGAAGAAACTCGTTGGAACATACGTTGATACACTGCCAAAGCTCGTCAACAAAACGACAGGCAAGATACACACCTCTTTCAACCAATGCGTCACGGCGACAGGACGTCTGTCTTCCTCCGACCCAAACCTTCAGAACATCCCTGTAAGAGGCGAAGACGGCAAGGAAATCAGACGCTGCTTCATAGCAGGAAAGGAAAGGAGACGCGGAGAGCTGGACCTTTTCTGCGACGAAAGAGAAGAGGAGCGTTGTCTGTTTTTTTCAGCGGACTACAGCCAGATAGAGCTGCGCGTCATGGCACACCTTAGCAACGACGAGAACATGATCTCCGCCTTCCGCAACGGCTATGACATCCACGCCTCGACGGCAGCAACCGTATATGGCAAGAACCGTGAAGACGTGACACGCGACGAGAGGACGAAAGCGAAACGCGCCAACTTCGGACTGATCTACGGCATTTCGGCATGGGGACTGAGCCAGTCTCTCCTCATCGACAGGAAAGAGGCAAAAGCTCTCATGGACGGCTTCTTCTCAACATTTCCGAAAGTACAGGAATATATGGAGGAGTCGAAGAGAAAAGCAGCAGAAACAGGCTATGCCTCGACACTGCTGAACCGCCGCAGATACCTCGCCGACATCAACTCCGGCAACGCCACCGTCCGCGGCTTCGCAGAACGTAACGCCATCAACGCCCCTATCCAAGGAACAGCCGCCGACATCATCAAGATTGCCATGATACGCATCTTCCGAAGGTTCAAGAGCGAGGGTCTCCGCTCGAAAATGATTCTTCAGGTCCACGACGAACTGAACTTCTCCGTTTATGAAAGCGAGAAAGACAGGGTGCAGCAGATAGTCATAGAAGAGATGGAGAACGCCTACCCTCTCAGCGTGCCCCTCGTTGCCGACTACGGATGGGGCGACAACTGGCTCGAAGCACATTAAGATATAGGGATAATGATGAAGTTAACGAGTTAAGGTGTTAAGGTGTTAAGGGAAGCCATCTATCCGCTTCTGCACAGAAGTAGATACTCATGAGAGAACGGATGATTTCGCTGTACTGATAACAGAATAATCTACACCTTATACCGAGAGTTGAGTCTATTACAGATGAGAGCATGGAGTCAAATTGCTCCATGATTGAAAAAATTCCTCCAAAAGGTGTGAGTT
>CALZUQ010000014.1 GCA_945829425.1 uncultured bacterium
TTAATTTATAAATTAAAGTTTTTATCATTATGAAGAAAAAGTTTTTAAGTGCATTTTTGTTGGGTGCCATGACACTGGCCGCAACAAGCACATTCACTTCTTGTAAGGATTATGATGACGACATCACAAGCCTCAAGGAGCAGATTGCGTCACTTGAAGACCTCGTAAACGCTAAGGAGCAGACAATCAACAGCTCTATCGCAAGCCTCCAGAGCGCTATTACGCAGGCCAACAACGACCACGCAACAAAGGCAGCTCTCGAAGCAGCTAAGAACGAGCTTCAGACTGCTATCAACAAAAACTACAACGACCTCGTAGCGAAGGACGCTGAGCTCAGCGCTGCTATCGCTAAGGCACAGGCTGCTGCTGACGCTGCTGCTGCTGCTGCTAAAGAGAACAAGACAGCTATCGAGAAGGTTGCCACTGACCTCGCTACAGCTAACGAGAAACTCGGTACTCTCAGCAAGGGTCTCGAGGAGGCTTCTAAAAAGATAGGTGAGCTTGAGGCTGCTCTCGCTGCTCAGAAGACAGCTCTTGAGACAGCTATCGCAGAGGGCGACGCTGCTACTCTTCAGTCTGCAAAGGACGCTGTAGCAACTCTTAAGACACAGCTTGAGGCTGCTGACAAGGCTCTTGAGGCTAAGATAGTTGCTGAGGCTGCTGCCGTAGCTAAGGAGATAGAGGGTGTTAAGGCTTCTATCGACGAGCTTCAGGTTGCTCACAATAACCTCGCACAGGATGTTGTTAGCATCAAGGCACAGCTTGTTACTCTTGAGAACAACCTCTATGCTGCTATTGAGAAGGTTGATAAGAAGTACGACTATGTAACAAAGATGCTTGCAAAGGCTCTCCGTTCTCTCGTATTCCAGCCTTCACTCTATGTTGACGGTATCGAGGCTATCGAGTATCCTTATATTGACGACAGGTCTATCAATGAGCTTACACCAGCTACAATGACTCGTCAGCACAGCTATGAGTCTGTTGCAGTTAACCTCTCTAACATCGTTGATATGGCTGAAACTCCAACGTCTGTAGATGTCGTTTACGGACCAGCATGGGGTGTTAAGTATCACATGAACCCATCACGCAGTGACGTGGCTTATGATAATGTTATCGGCTGGAACGAGCGTGAGGTAGAGGTTCTTACTCGTGTTCAGGTTGGCAAGCTTGGTATAACATCTCCAGAGTTAAGCGACAACGGTCAGCCTATATTCAACAACCTTAACGGTACACTCACCGCTGCGCTGAAGATAGCTAATCCACAGCTCCTCGCAGCAAACGGTCCTGCTTCAACAAATATTGGTGAGACTGGTTTTGAGAGCTATGGCAAGGACAACATCATCGCTCTTCAGGTTAAGTCAAACGTTGAGGGCAATGATACAGTCATCACCTCTGACTATGCTATGATATATGGTGAGCCAGTTGTTCCTGAGGCAATCATCTGGGCTAAGGCTAACCTTCGTGGTGCAACTGTAGACGAGACATGTCCTATTACAAACGCTACAATACACATGTATGATACTCCACAGGAAGCTCTTGCTGACGAGCCAGCTCTTGACCTCGCATGGGACGACCAGAAGGGTATCGACCTCTCTACATACGTTGCTGCTCACTATGTACGCGACTGCAAGACTCAGGCTGCTAAGGTTCCTGGAACATGGGCATTCGGTGAGGAGAAGGCTTGGGGTCTCCACTATGAGTTCGAGACTGTAGAGTACAAGTCTTCTGCAAATACAACAATTGATTCACGCTATTGTGTACTTGACCGTGAAACAGGTAATATCCAGGCTCGTAACGTTGAGGCTACAGCTGACGGTGGCAAGACACTCGGTACTCAGGCACTTGCATCTGTAGGTCGTGAGCCACTCGTACGTGTTAAACTTATGCAGGGTACAAAGACTCTCCTTGACGGTTACATCCTCGTTCGCATCGTACGCGCAACAGCTGAAAAGGCTGACAAGGAGATCGTAGAGTATGCTACTGAGCTTAACTGGAACCACACATTTACAGGATGCAATGCATATGACTCTAACTGGACAACATGGGATCAGTTCTCTGACTGGGTTCTCACACGTAACCTTGACATGACTAAGGCTGAGTTCGATGCACAGTATGCTATCGAGGGCAATGGTCCTATGACTCTTGGCACTTCTGATACACAGTATTATATCTGTAACGTATATACAGCACCTAAGGCTGACGCTACCCTCTCAACTGTTGGTACAATCCTCTATCGTGCAGATGCTGAGAACGTAAACAACCATACATTCGACCTCCAGTTCGGTGAGTCTGAGATTGAGGCAATTACTCATGACACTAACCTTCCAGTAACAAAGGAACTTTGGGTACGTTTCATAGGAACAGCTGCTGCTAAGTATGCTAACGTATGGGTTAAGTTCGACGTAGTATTCGACCGTGATAACCTCAAGACAGGTATCAAGTCAAAGATTGACAACTACTGGTTCGCTCTTGATGGTAACGATAACGGTTGGGATGCAGTTGCTTACAACGTAAGCTTCCCAGAAAACAACCAGAACACAACAGTTTGGGTAAGTGAGCCAAGTACTGCATTTGTAAATAACAAGGTACAGTCAATAGCTGCTACCTCAGGCCTCAAACACTTCTTCGTTCCTGTTGATACAAAGATTACTGACCATGACGGTATTGAGTGGACTATAACAGCTAAGTCTGGAAAGAATGACAGCAAGTGGAATCAGCTTGTATGTCTCTACTTCAATACAAATAATCACGTTTGGCCACTTTCTAACGGTGCTACTGATAATGCTAAACTTGGTCAGATAGTTAAAGAGTGTGCGATTAATTACAATGCAGGTGTATTCACAAATACTGTGCTCTATACTTACAATGAAGCAACTAAGAACAACACGAACTATGTTGCTATAGCTACAATGGATCCTGTAACAGGTGCTATTCAGCTTACACGCGCACAGGCTGATTACAACCTCCCACTTGACAAAATTGTTAACGCAATAGGTTATGAGGAGAATCACGCTAATATCTCTACTGAGTTCCATACATGGACTGGTGTAGTTGCTAAGAACGGATGTGATGTTGTTGTTGATCTCTATAACACACCTGGTGACAACAATACAACATATTCTATCTGGAATTCTTCATGGCAGCGTCCAATCAACTTCAACAATGCTGAAGTTAAGAATGCAGCTGATGCAGTTTCTAACGGTACTTATATCAGAATCTTCGATCTCCTCAGCTTCTATGATTGGCGTGGTCCTGTTAAGGGTAACATGGAAGGAAGCAACAAGTGGCTCTGGGCTTACTATAACATCTACGGTGTTACAATATACCTTAATCCAGATGATGTTACTACAAATATGAACGGTGGTACACTCGGTGTTACAAAGCTTTCTGAAATAACTCGTCAGGTTCACCTCTATCCAGCTACTTCTGTTGGAAATGTTGACAACCTTAATCTTACAAAGAACTTCAATGTCAACCTCCTCAGCCCAGTTCGTTACAACTATGACAGCCCTCTTGCTGTTGCTGGTATCAACGCAAAGGCTAGCGAGTATGGATATATCTATTACGAGAACAATGGTACTAACGTAACTGACTTTACAGTACGTATACCACTTGACATTAAGTATGAGTGGGGTCACTTCTCAACTTATGTTGATGTGAAGATTGATCGTACACTTGGTAACTAATCTTATTGGAAACCTAATAATTTAGGTTATCAGTAATGCTCTATAAGGGGAGTGTGTCCACGAGAGTGTTGACACACTCCCTTTTTTATCGAACTATCTTCGAATTATTATTAACACCTCTAAAATACCCCTGGATATAAGATACGTTTTATGAATAAGATTTATTTCATCATTGCAGTATTTATTTCTGCACTATTTTTAGCTTCATGTAAAAGTGAGAAAAAATCTCATCTTGCAGAAGTTACCGAGTTCCGTAACACCTTGACAAACCAAGATACTACACAAGTATTGAAACTTGCAAATGATTGCATGGAACTCCTTAAAAAGAAGAATATTGACCAAGCCATAGCTATGCTCAATGAGTATAGTGATAGTTTGCACCAGATACAGCCTTTAAGCAAAGAATCGGAAAGAAAACTAAGGAGTACATTTAAGATTTTCCCAGTGTTGGATTACGAATTGTCTTACTATTCTCTTCAATCTGAGTCAGTAAATGATGTTAAATATAACATAACATTTGCAGAAGAAAACAACCCGGAAAAAAATGGAAAACCTATAACATCTTACATGTTTAACCCTGTGAAAGTTGACGGTGTTTGGTATCTATGTATAAAAAGACAAGACCAAAGTGTAGATAATTTAAGAAGATAATAATTATGAGACGGCTTTTTTCCTTATTGTTTTCCCTTGTCATCGCGCTTCAAATTAGCGCACAGACTGTCTCCCAGTCAGTAACGTTTGATTTCCTTCATCCGGAAACGCTTAACCCATCTATAGACATGAATGGGAAAGCTGCTGCTTCTGTGTTAGGGGCTGATTTTACGGATGGTCCGATCTCTATTTCTTTTGCAACTAATGAAGGTTTGACTCCATCCATTCGCATTGATACAGATGGTTCCTATTATCTCAATCTTTATAGAGCCAACAGAATGACAGTTAAAGGCCATGGCGTTAAACTTACATCATTCAAGAAAGGTGACTATGATAGGTCTTCAGGTCTTAATGTTATCGAAGGTCAGCCAGGAAGTATGGTTCTCGGTAAATGGACATGTGATGGTGACGATGTTTATGAAGTTACAGTAGAGAATTTCCAGGCTCTCGATGCTATGCTCACTTCTCTTACTGTAACCTATGAGGCTCCTCAAGATATTTTATCACCGGTTACTATTTTACCTGCATCAGGAGATAAAATGCTTACTTCTGACTTTGCTGGTGTTGTCTTTACTTTCGACTATAATGTTTCATCCATAAACAGTGCTAATTGCACGTTTACGAATGTTTCAACTGGAGCATCAATTAATGCTTCTACTACCATTTCTGGAAAAAAGGTGACAGTAAAACCTTTGCAGTCTCTGTCTGCCGGCACTTACACACTGACCGTTGATGAAGGTGCGTTCCGTACTTATGAGGGTTTCTATAATAAAGCTTTCTCTACGTCGTTTAAGCTTTCAGATCCTCAAAACACATTTAATCCAGTTTCTCTTCCTGACGGACAAGTAGAAAAGATTCCGTCTTCTTTTGAGCTTGTATTCCCAGGAGTCGTTGGAAACTTTGGAAAGGACACAGATGCAAATGACCTCTCAAAACTAAAGCTTCCTGTAAGAAATATTATTTCTAATGAAACAGTTGCAATGGCATCTTTCGCTCTCAAGGAGGGCAACACAAAGATTGTCGTTGCGTCTCTCACTCCGAGTGTAGATATTACCACAAATGGTGTCTATACACTCTCTATACCAGAGAAGTGTATCTACAATATTATGTACACTCAAGGCGAAGAGATGGGAGAACTATGGAACGCTGCAATAAACATGGAGTTCAGAGTTGGTACAGCGTATATTCCATCTGATGATTTAGTACGTCGTGCTAATGAAGCTCTCGCTTTGTCAGGCTTGGGTTATCCTACAGTTGACGCTTCTGAGAGAACAGCTCTGCAGAACGCCTTAAATGCTGCTCTTAACGACTATTCTGGTTCAGATGACGAACTGAATGCTCTTATTGATGCATTCAATGCATCTACAAATGTCACACTACCTGAACCAGGAAGATATTATATTGTAGCAAATGTAGCTAAAAATGGAACAAAGAGATATCTTAAGTATGCTGATAATGCTGTTTCTCTGACAACCTCGTATGAAGATGCGGCACGTTTCTTCGTTACCAAAACGTCAGAGGGAAAGTATGTCTTTGAAATAAATGGTATGTATCTGCATACTCTGATTAACAACAACCGTTATGTCGGAACAACGACGAGCAATGTCTTGCCAGCATATATCGCAGAATTTAATGACATTACTTTAGCGCGACTTGTTGTGAATGGTGTAGATAACAGTACTACCTTGGGTAAGTTCTCGATGTACGGAGCTATTGGTCGTCGTACAGAGGGTGGTGCGATGAGTTATGCGTATTCATTGGTTGACACCTCGGCAGGCATTGTAGATTCTGATGCTGACGGCACGACATGGTACAATGATAACAGTTCTTCTGCTTTCATTCTTACCGAGACTACAGAACCTGACCCATCAATTACTTACACTATATCTCCTGCTAATGGTTCTAACCTTACTGCTTTAAACTACGTTACCATCACAATTAATAATGTCACTGGTGTAAGCGTTGACGGCACTAAGAGTATCACATTGACAACAGGCTCAACATCACGTGCTCTTACCAATATCTCTGTCGGGGGAGACAACCAGAATGTTGTTACCATAGTTACTTCGGTTATAGATGATGGCATGTATACTCTTTATGTTCCAAAAGGTGCTTTGACTTACACGTATAATGGCAGAAAAATAGAGATTCCTGCTATATCTGCAGTTTACAATGTCACTCTCAATGATAAGTTTACTTACGATTTCGATATAAAGTATCCACTCTACACATCCCTGTTGGACGATAAGAAGCATCATCCTTCAGACTTCAACAATTTCTACATCTATACCGATAAGACAGAGTTCTTTATTAATGATGATGTAAATTCATGTACATTAATAGATTATGACCATGGCGGCATAGTAGCTGAGGGTAAGCTCGAAAAGGGTTACACATATACATCAGAGATCGTAACAGCGTTCTATCGTAATGGAGTACGAATAGGTGAGGTGGATTATTATATATCAAATACAATGATAATGGTGACTTTGTCTGACGGTACACAAAAGAAGTATATCATAAATTCATCTACAGACAAACTTCAGGATGAAGAGATACGAGATTATACTTATCGTCTATATTTCCGTTTCCCGATAGTGTTTACAGTGGATAATCTCAGAGATTCACGATATGGTTTTATTGTGACACGAGGCAGCTATGGCGATTCCAATTTTGGTCTATATCTTACTAACCCATCAGCTGTGACAAAGTCTGAATGTCATCTTAATGAGGTTGGCCGTTATTACCTCAACACTTCTATTAATGCAATACCTACTGGTATAAATGAAGTGAAAGAAAACACGTCATCAGACGACATTTATGACATCTCAGGTCGCAAGGTGCTTTCAGCAGAAAAACCTGGAATGTATATCAAGAACGGTAAGAAATTTATAGTGAAATAATATTTCTACAAATAAAAGGGGGTGCGTCACTACTTTTGACACACCCCCTTTCATTTATTGTTCACTTTTTGAACGTGAATGACCGATAAGTATTTGTTCATTCACAAGAACAGTTATTTTAATTTTCGGTTATTTTTAAGGTAGGAATTAACAGAACCCACCTTAAGATAATTCGAGTTCGTCCTTTTGTTGTAATTGTCTTAGATGTCGTTTTCCACGGAGGATACAGAGGCCACGGCGTTTAGTCAATATTTATTCTCTGTTTATTCTCCACTCACCTATAGTACGTTTCTCGGAGTCAAAGTTGATGCCAACCTTCACTATCGGCAGGCAGCATAGTGCAAACTTCGACTTGTAGTCCTTAAGGTCTATCTGGTTCATGGCAGCCCCGGCACTTTTGTTCAGTTTCAGCTCGAAGAGATAGAGATTCTTCGGGGTTTTAAGCACCATATCCACACGCCCTGTCGGAGTGTGAACCTCTACCTCCAGGCCGTTTACCTGTCCCAACAGAGAAAAGACGATGTACAGAATCTGCTGATAATGTCCTTCGGAATTGGCGTTGTCGCAATAAGGTACTGTGAGCAGATACGCCTGGAGCAGCTTCAACGCTCCCTCAATGTCCTCTTTTCTCATTGCCAGACTCATCTTTGCCGCCATGGTCATTCCCCGTCCTGCCATGGTGGTAGTATAAAGAGGCAGCAGGCTCTTCATCAGCCCAATGCGTACTTCCTGATTGGGAATGTCGAGCGTATATATGTCAGCGTCCGGCTCGCAATCTTTTATGGTAATGTAACCGCTTTGGTAGAGCAAAGGTATAATAGACACCATACCCTCCGTCGGTGCGTCAAACTCCGACGACTGGGCTTCCATACAGCTGATGTCCGACGGCTTGACATTGAATTTTCTGAGCATCTCTACAAGATAGGTAGGAGTGCCCGAGGAAAACCAGTAGTTGGTGAACTGATAGTCCTGGAAAGCGTTGAGCAAGCTGTAGGGATTGAAGATGCCCGGCGAGGGCCATGTGAAACGGTAGCCGTCGTACTGGTGCTTCAACTGCATTATTGCGTCATCACGGGTTATCTGCCGGCGTTCGGCAAATTCATCGATATAGTCCGACATCTGCGCGAGCATCTCCTCCACAGTTATACCGCATACGGCAGCATAGTCGGGACGCATGGAGATGTTCTTCAGGTTGTTCAGTTCGCTGAATATGCTGAGCTGGGAGAACTTCGTGATGCCGGTGAGGAATACGAACTGCAGATACGGGTCGGAAGCTTTCAGCGGCGAGTAGAAGTTTCGCATCACATTGCGCAGCACAGGCAGCATGGTTTCCTCATGCACCACGTCAAGCAGCGGAGCGTCGTATTCGTCAATAATGATGACCACTTTTTTCCCTGTCTTTTCATAGACATTGGAAATAAGGTTCTTCAAGCGAACATTTGGGTCAGGGTAGTCAGCAGATACGCCGAAACGTCTTTCGTTATCTTCCAAGATGTTAAGTAGGTAACGTTCCAACTGTTCCTTTTCCATGTGTTTTCCTATTGACATGTCGAATCTCAGCACAGGATACTCCATCCACTCTTTCTCCACACAGCCGATGAAAGTTCCTTCAAAAAGTTCCTTCCTCCCCTCGAAGTATGCCTGAAGGGTGGAACACAGCAATGACTTTCCGAACCTTCTCGGACGGCTCAGGATTATATAATTGCTGAGGTGTATCATATTCCAGATATACTCAGTCTTATCGATATAAAGATAGTCTCCAGAGATTATCTTCTCGTATGTCTGTATGCCCACGGGCATCCTCTTCAGCAGCTTCTTTTCCATAATAAGTTTGGTGTGTAGAACTTTCGGAGACAAAGTTAGGAAAAAAGTGACTTCTCAAAGGGAAAGTCGTAAAAAGATACATTTTGCGTATATCACAAGCATCGTTTCCTCGTTTCTTGCGTGGCTCTCTCAGCTCTGCCCATTCCGATGATCTCTCTGCTCAGTTTTACCAAACGCCGTGCCTTAGTGTCCTCCGTGGATTGTTTTTCGTTTCTTTTCCACGGAGCACACAGAGGTCACGGCGTTTAGTCAATATTTATTCTCTGTTTATTCTCCACTCACCTATAGTACGTTTCTCGGAGTCAAAGTTGATGCCTACCTTCACTATTGGCAGGCCGCATAGTACAAACTTCGACTTGTAGTCCTTAAGGTCTATCTGCTTCATGGCAGCCCCGGCACTTTTGTTCAGCTTCAGTTCGAAGAGGAAAAGCGTTGTCTTTGTTTGAAGCACCATATCCACACGCCCTGTCGGAGTGTGTATCTCTACATCTACGAAATAGTCGGCAACGAGAGTGAAGATGATGTATAGCACCTGCTGGTAGTGGCCTTCGGTATTCGTGTCGTTGCAATAAGGCACTGTTCCGAGGAAAGTCTGCAGCAGAGCCAGCGCACCGTCGATGTCGTCCTTGGCAAGGCACCGTGCTATGTTGCGTGCGGTATTGTTGACAATGAGAGTGTTGGGCATGACGTAAGCAGGAACAAGTGCTTTCGTAAGCCCTATGCGCACCTCGTTGTTGGGGATGCCGAGGGTATAGCTGCGGAAAGTCTCGTCGTAGTCCTTTATAGTCACATAACCGCTTTGGTAGAGCAATGGCATGATGGTGGTCATGCTCTCTGTAGGTGCATCGAAGTCGTCGGCTCCGCCCTCCATAGAGCTGATGTCGGTGGGAAGGGTGTCAAACTTACGCAGCATCTCAATAAGATAAGTCGGCGTACCCGATGCAAACCAGTAGTTGGTGAACTGATAGTCCTGGAAAGCGTTGAGCAAGCTGTAGGGATTGAAGATGCCCGGCGAGGGCCATGTGAAACGGTAGCCGTCGTACTGGTGCTTCAACTGCATTATTGCGTCATCACGGGTTATCTGCCGGCGTTCGGCAAATTCATCGATATAGTCCGACATCTGCGCGAGCATCTCCTCCACAGTTATACCGCATACGGCAGCATAGTCGGGACGCATGGAGATGTTCTTCAGGTTGTTCAGTTCGCTGAAGATGCTGAGCTGGGAGAACTTCGTGATGCCGGTGAGGAATACAAACTGCAGATACGGGTCAGCGTCCTTCAGCGGCGAGTAGAAGTTTCGCATCAAATTGCGCAGCACAGGCAGCATGGTTTCCTCATGCACCACGTCGAGCAGCGGAGCGTCATACTCGTCAATAATGATGACAACCTTTTTCCCTGTCTTTGCATAGACATTGGAAATAAGGTTCTTCAAGCGAACATTTGGGTCAGGGTGGTCAGCAGACAGGCCGAAACGTCTTTCGTTCTCATCCAAGATGTTAAGCAGATAACGTTCCAGCTGTTCCTTTTCCAAATGCTTTCCTGAAGCCATGCTGAACCTCAGCACAGGATACTCCACCCAATCTTTCTCCACACTACCGATAAAGGTGTCCTTGAACAGCTCCTTCCTACCCTCAAAGTATGCCTGAAGTGTTGAGCAAAGCAACGACTTTCCAAACCGTCTCGGACGGCTCAGGAATATATAATTGCTGAGGTGTATCATATTCCAGATATACTCAGTCTTATCGATATAAAGATAGTCTCCAGAGATTATCTTCTCGTATGTCTGTATGCCCACGGGCATTCTCTTCAGCATCTTCTTTTCCATAATAAGTTTGGTGTGTAGAACTTTCGGAGACAAAGTTAGGGAAAAAAAATGACTCCTCAAAAAGAAAGGGCATAAAAAAGATAAAAAACGATTTTATAGAAGATATACTGTTATACCGATTAATCCGTATTGGTTTGATGAATAATATATAACATCAGTTAAGTAGGTAGTGCAAGAATTATATAAGGTGGGTTCTATAAATTCTTCTTCAGGATTCACAAGTTAAAATGGATTGGGTATCAAAAGAAAGTTTGGTGCGGGTATTTCAAACCTTACAGGCCGCATAACCTTCTCTGCCTATCAATTGGAATATTTCTAAAAAGGCATAACCCTAAGACTCTGCGGACAGGTAGTGTGTCTTTGTTTTATAAAACATTAACGTTGTTTCTTTTTCCGTTTCAGGGAAATATGTTAATTTTGCAGAAAGTGCAACATAAAGCGTTTCAGCGGCTTTTTTTTTGAGTCTGCTGCGGACATGTCGTTGAGACACCGTAAAGGCTTGTCGTGTACGCTTCATGCAATTATCTCCATGTTACCGAAATCTAATAAAATGATACTAATGAAGAAAAATCTTGTTACACTATTCTGCTTATTCTTTGCCATGACGATGTTGGCAAAGCCAAAAGCCGTTCACCTTATGGTGGAGAACATGAGCGAACCCCTCGGACTTTCTGTATCATCACCACGCTTCTCATGGAAAATTTCTGATGACAAGAGGAATGTTGTGCAGAAGACATACCGTATACTCGTAGCCTCACGAAAAGAACTCCTTGCTGTAGGGAAGGCAGACCTCTGGGACTCTGGGGTAGTGGACAGTGAGCAGCAGCTTTGGGTGCCTTATCATGGTAAAGTGCTGAAAGACAAGACACGCGCATTTTGGACAGTCCTCATTACTACAAACAGTGGAAAGTCAGAATGGGCTGAGCCGCAGCAGTTTGGAATAGGACTGACGGTAGAATCGCACTGGGGAGGACGGTGGATAGGCGTAGACAGATGTCTTGCGGGTGAGAATCAAGGATATCGCACACGTCTCGCAGCCCGTTACCTTAGAAAAGAGATAAAACTCAAGGAACAGGAAATATCACGCGCTACGGCATATGTGGCTGCTGTAGGACTCTATGAGTTTTATGTCAATGGTATGAAGCTTGGCAATGATGTTCTCGCCCCACAACCCACAGATACACGATACTCCATAATATATAATACCTTTGATATCACGGAGAATATCCGCTCACAGCAAGAAGCGTGTCTCGGCATTGTTCTCGGAACAGGACGTGCATTCCCCATGCGGCAGTCGAAGCCACACAAATGGCCGTTCCTCGGATTTCCTAAGTGCCGTATAAACGTTGTGGTGGAATATTCTGACGGTACATCGCAGAATTTTACAACAGATGAGAAGTGGAAACTTACTGCACAGGGTCCTATCCGTGCTAATAATGAGTATGACGGAGAGGAGTATGATGCACGCCACGACCTTGGAGCATGGGCTACGGTGGGTTATGACGACAGTGCATGGATGAATGCAGAGCGTACAGACATACCACGTGGAGAACTTATAGGACAGCCGGCACCAAACATGCACGTGGTTACTACAATGAAGCCTGTTGCCATGACTCCGCTCCCTGACGGCCGGCGTATTCTGGACTTCGGACAGAATATGGCGGGATGGATAGCCATGAACGTACGTGGAAACGCTGGAGATACCATACGCATAAAGTTCGCTGAAAAGCTCAATGCTGACGGAACGCTATATCTGGACAACTTCCGTGACGCCCTCTCGGAAGACATATATGTATGCAGTGGAAAGGAGAATGGCACCCAGTGGCATCCTACCTTTGTGACACATGGCTTCCGTTACGCCATGATAACAGGCAATGAAAAGGCAGGACTTGAAGACTACGAGGCTCAGGTGGTCTCTGACGCTATGGATGTTACGGGCTCTATTACTACGAGCAACAGCGTGCTGAATGCAGTATACCGTAACGCATATTGGGGAATACTCTCCAACTATAAGGGAATGCCTGTAGACTGTCCACAGCGCAACGAGCGTCAGCCGTGGCTCGGCGACAGGACAATGGGGGCAGAGGGAGAGGCTTTCCTCTTCGGTAATGAGAGACTCTATGCCAAGTGGATGCGTGACATCTGCGAGACGCAACGCACAGACGGAGTGTTCTCTGATGTGGCACCTGCATTCTGGCGTTATTACAATGACGATGTTACGTGGCCTTCAGCACTTCCTTTTATCTGTGATATGCTCTATCGCCACTATGGAAACAGTGAACCGATAGTTTCTTCCTATCCTTATATCCGCAAATGGCTTAATCACGTCATTACAGAGTATATGGAAGACTATCTCATCACGAAAGATACGTATGGCGACTGGTGCGTACCGCCAGAAGACCTGAAGCTCATACACTCCAAAGACCCAGCACGCCAGACAGACGGCAAGCTTATCTCGACAGCCTATACCATACGTAACCTGCGTCTCATGCAGAAATTTGCAGAGATGCAGGGAAAGTTCACAGATAAGGAAGAGTATGCTGAGTTGGAGAAGAAAATGACGGAGGCTTTCAATAAGGCTTTCCTGACAATACGTCGTGGAGCATCACAACAACCAGGACATATCCTCTATCCTGACAGCGTGTTCTATGGCAATAACTCTGCAACGAGCAATCTCCTCCCCCTCGCCCTCGGCATCGTTCCTGACGATTGCCGTGAAGAGGTGATAAAAAATCTTGTTACAGACATAATTGGGAAGAATGGCGACCACGTCTCTTGTGGCGTGATAGGAATATCATGGCTTATGAGAACGCTCTCAGAGATAGGAAGGGCAGACCTGGCATTCCGACTGGCGTCACAAAAGACCTATCCGTCGTGGGGATATATGGTAGAACAGGGTGCAACAACAATCTGGGAGCTGTGGAATGGCGACAAAGCTAACCCACGTATGAACTCCGGCAACCATGTCATGCTACTCGGCGACCTGCTGATATGGTATTACGAAAATCTTGCCGGAATAAAGAACGCCCCAGGTTCGGTGGCATTTAAGAAGCTACTCATGAAGCCGGAGTTCGGAATACAGGACTTGGACAGCGTTGATGCGACATACGAGACACCGTACGGAACGGTTGCCTCACGGTGGAAGAAAACATTGGAAAGCGTAGAGTGGACGGTGACAATACCTGCGAACAGCTCGGCGGAACTCTGTCTGCCTGACGGTACGGTAAAGACTGTAGGCTCTGGCACACATACAGTGAAGTCACGCATTACACCGCGCGACCCTATGATAATTAACGACGAGTTCGTATACGACCAGTCGCAATACCCCGAGACACACGCCTCGTCAATAGTAGAGTTGAAAAACGGCGACCTCGTGGCAACATATTTCGGAGGGACGAAAGAGCGTAACCCCGACGTATGTATATGGACACAAATCAAGAAGAAAGGCGCTGAGACATGGTCGGAGCCAGTACTTGCTGCCGACGGAGTATTCCTGCTCGGTTCTGAGGGTGCTGACATCGCCGGAGTAGATACGACATGCGCAAAGGCGTATGTCGGACCTGTTAAGAACATGAATATCTCATGGGCGCAGGCAAAGAGTCCGGAGGCAGAGAAAAACAGCGCACTTGACGGCTATAGGCGTAAGGCATGCTGGAACCCGGTACTCTTCGAGATGCCTTCCGGCGAGATTTGGCTCTTCTTCAAAATCGGTCTTAATGTGGCAAACTGGACTGGTTGGGTGACAAAGTCTACTGACGGAGGAAAGACCTGGAGCGACAAAGAACCGCTGAAGAAAGGCTTCCTCGGACCGGTGAAGAACAAGCCGGAGATCATAAACGGAAGACTAATCTGTCCTACTTCAACAGAGGGCAAGGGTGGTTGGAAGTTCCATGTGGAGATTCTTGACCTGAAGACAAAGGAATGGAAGTGGGTAGACATCCCTCGTGAGATGGCTGTACTCAGTCAGGATATGGTGCCAGTATTGCCAAAAGATGGAAAGATGCCGGAGATTATTCTTCGTGACAGTGCGAAAATGCGTCCCGTTGACTGCATACAGCCGTCAATCCTGCGTCATGCCGACGGAAGGCTGCAGCTCGTAGGACGCACAAGGAACAGCCGCCTCGCCTCGACATTCAGTAGCGACAACGGCGACACATGGACACCGGTGACACTCCTTGACGTACCCCAGAACCAGTCGGGAACAGATGCCGAGACGCTGAAAGACGGTCGCCATGTCCTAATATATAATAATGTATATACCGTACCGGGAAAGAAAAAAGACGCAAGGACGCCATGCTCACTTGCCATTTCTGACGACGGTATAACATGGAGGCATTTCCTGACACTTGAAGACAGTCCTATAGGACAGTATTCGTACCCATCGATAATACAGGGGAAAGACGGTACGCTGCATTGTATATACACCTGGAGAAGGCAGAGAATATCATATAAACAGGTGAAACTGTCATTCTGAGAACAAGGACAGCGGAAACAATAAGACACTCGCTGACACTTGACATAATCCTATAACATACCGTTCTGTCGCTCTTTCGCGGCAGAACGGTTGCAAAGCGAATTAATAGAACCTACCTATATTTTTATCAAACCAGAAAAACTAACCATCTCTTTTTATGAAGAATATCCTGACAACATTTTTTCTTGTTATGCTTACGGCTACGGCGTATGCCGAGAAGGTGACTATAGTATTATCCCCAAAGGCATCGAATAGGGTAGAGTATGCTGCGGAATATCTGCAGAAACACCTTCAACGACAAGGCTTTACCGTCTCCGTGACACCTAAACGCGACAACAAGGCTGACCATACCGTAACACTCGCTGTAGCAGCAGGTGAAGGACTGAAGAAAGAAGGCTTTACACTGACGGCGGACGTGAAGGAGACACGCAAAGGGAAGAAAACGGAGATAAATATCCTTGGAAACGACGGAACAGGGTGTATATACGCCTGCAACGAACTCGTGGAACAGATAAAGCGCAATGGCATAACCAATCTGCCGAAGAAGACTGCCGATGCACCGGAGATGGTACTCAGAGGAGGATGTATCGGAGTGCAGAAACCTTATCTCCTTCCAGGAAGAATGGTATATGAATATCCGTATACCCCGGAGCTCTTTCCATGGTTCTATGACAAGAAACAATGGATAGAGTATCTTGACATGCTCGTGGAAAACCGTATGAACTCCGTGTATCTCTGGAACGGACACCCTTTCGCTTCGCTCGTGAAACTTCCGGACTATCCTTTCGCAGTGGAGGTTGACGACGCTACGTTTGAGAAGAACAAGGAACTTTTTGCGTTCCTGACGCATGAGGCTGACCGACGAGGTATCTTCGTCATTCAGATGTTCTATAATATCTTGGTATCAAAGCCTTTTGCAGAGCATTACGGAATACGTACACAAGACCGCAACCGCCCTATAACCCCTCTGCTTCACGACTATACATACAAATCCATAAAGGCGTTTATTGAGAACTATCCAAACGTAGGACTCCTCGTATGTCTCGGAGAAGCCATGGCGACATACGAGGACGACGTAGAGTGGATGACAAAGACTATTCTTCCAGCCGTAAAGGACGGGCTGAAGACCCTCGGACGCACCGATGAACCTCCAGTGCTTCTGCGCGCTCATGATACAGACTGTCAGATGGTCATGGAAGCTTCACTGCCGTTGTATAAGAACCTGTACACCATGAACAAATACAACGGCGAGTCGCTGACGACATATACCCCACAGGGTCCATGGGGAGAGACTCACCGCGCTCTTGCCGCCTTAGGCTCTACACATATCTCCAATGTACATATCCTGGCAAACTTAGAGCCTTTCAGATGGTCATCGCCGGACTTCATACAGAAAACGGTGAAGGCCATGCACAGCGCTCATAACGCTAATGCCCTGCACCTCTATCCGCAGGCCTCGTACTGGGACTGGCCATACACAGCAGACAGCGTGAAGGACAACGGCGTGAACCGCTTGAAGCAACTTGACCGCGACTGGATGTGGTATTCGGCGTGGGGACGCTATGCGTGGAACTGTCAGCGCGACAGGAATGCCGAGAAAGAGTATTGGGATGATACGCTCGCCGTGAAGTATGGCACTACTCCGAAGAACGCAGCAAAGATACGTGAAGCACTCGAAGAGAGTGGAGAGATTGCTCCTAAACTGCTGCGACGGTTTGGTATAACTGAAGGCAACAGGCAGACACTGCTCCTCGGAATGTTCTGCTCTCAGTTAGTCAACCCATATAAGTACACCGTTTACCCCGGATTCTATGAGAGCTGTGGACCTGACGGAGAGAAACTTATAGAATATGTGGCTAAGGAACATGGCGCACCACTACCGGTAAACACCAATTTCCCGGCCAACGTAAACGTCAAGGCATCGCAAACGAAGGAGCATGTGGGAGAACTGCCGCTACAAATCGTAAAGGAGACCATGGAACATGGCGACAAAGCAGTCAAGGCTATTGACGAGGCGTTCAATGCTATAGGCAAGAATATCGAAGAGTTTGCACGTCTAAGAAACGACATATACTGCTATAGAGAGTTTGCATACGCTTTCGGAATGAAGGTACGTGCCTGCGAGCATGTACTGAACTATAAGTACACGGGAGATATATCTGAGTTGGAGAAAGCTGTCCCGCTCCTTGAGAACAGTCTTGCGCATTACCGTACGCTGACAGCTCTGACACTGCCGACATACCGTTATGCCAACAGTATGCAGACATCTATGCGACGCATACCGATAGGCGGTAACGACGGCAAGATGAAACACTGGTGTGAACTGCTGCCGGAATACGAGAAGGAGCTGACGAACCTCAAGAAGAACATCTCCATGCTGAAGGCAAAGGCTGCCGGGACGTACACCGAGGTGGCACGCGAACTTAAGCCTCTTGCTCCTTACGCTTTGCAAAATGTCACGATAAATGGCGCAAAGGCTGAAACCGTAACGGTGAAGAAAGACGCAAAACTCTTCGCCGACCTTGACTCTCTCGTGACAGACCTCGCGACAGAGGTGGAGGGCTTGCAGGCTTATGTCATGACTTCTAAGATACAGAGAAACGACGGCACCGTGATAACCTTTACGGCAGACAAGCCGGTGACACTGCTTGTAGGCTTCTTCCGCGACGATCAGACAAAATATGCCAAAGCACCACGATTAGAGATAGACGCTACGGCAAGTGAATACGGACAGCAGGATCCATGTTTTACTTCTGCCATACGTATCAAGGGTATGCCACAAGTGAATATTCATCCATATCGTCTTACGGCAGGGACACATGAGTTGCATCTTCCGAAGGGCTTCCTTCTTGTGCTCGGAGCTACAACGGACAAGATTTCACCACGTGATGCAGCTCTGTCGGGAGCTGACAGCTCTATCGACTGGCTTTTCTATTGATAAAGTCTTGAGCTTAGAGCATAGGAATTTTTCACTAAGCTCTAAGCTCAAGACTCTATGATCCGTATACAAGACTCTAAGCTAAGTTCTCCAAACTTTAATCTGTTTGTGGACATGGTTAACTTGAAGTCAGGGTTAAGTTAAGACCAAGGTCAGGGTTAAGTTAAGACCAAAGTCAAGGTTAAGTTATGACCAAAGTCAGGGTTAAGTTAAGGTTATAGTCAAGGTTAAGGCAGAAAAAAATCTAAGCTATAAAAAACATAAAGCAACAATGAAAAAGACAATAGTATTTATCTTTTCGCTTCTCTTCTCGCTCTCCGCAATGTCGCAGGAGATACCTGAAGCATTGATGCAGGAGATTTATGAAGAGGTGCAGTCACCTTATAAATATGGTATGGTTGTGGCTCCCGCTGACAACGGGCATAAGATAGACTGCCCTACGGTATATCATGAGGGAGACAAATGGTACATGACATACGTGGTGTACAATGGCAGTGACGGACTGGACGGCAGGGGGTATACCACATGGTTGGCGGAAAGCGACGACCTGCTACATTGGAAGACTCTCGGATGTCTTTTAGACTATAAGGACAGCGGATGGGACATGAACCAGCGAGGAGGCTTCCCGTCGCTTGTTGACTGGAGGTGGAACGGTGACTACCGCATGGCGAAATATAAGAATAAATACTGGATGACATACCTCGGAGGAGAGGGTACGGGGTATGAGGGCGTGAGAGCGCCTTTGTACCTTGGACAGGCATGGACAACAGGACCCATTACTTCGGCGCATGAGTGGGAGGCTTCAGATAAACCTCTCATGCACGTCAACGACAAAGATGCACAATGGTGGGAGAAACTCATACAGTACAAGAGTCTTGTTTACGAAGACTCGAGGCGCACGCTGGGCTCACGTTTCGTGATGTTCTATAATGCCGGTGGCATAAACCCAGCCAACAACCATAAGGCGGAGCGCATAGGCATAGCGTTGTCTAATGACATGAAGAAATGGAAGAGATACGAAGGAAACCCGGTATTCGCACAAGAGGTTCCTGGCATAATAACGGGTGATGCTCAGATTGCAGACTTCACAGAATGGGAAGGAAACAGCGTAGACGGAAAGCGTGAGCCTCTGTATGTGATGTTCTATTTCTCTGCTTATAATCCTACTCGTAAATATAACGCGTTCAACACCTTCGCTGTGTCGCGCAATCTCGTAAATTGGAATAAATGGGAGGGCAAGGACCTTGTTTATCCCACCAAAGACTATGACGAAATGTTTGCACACAAGAGTTACGTGCTGAAGCATAACGGTGTGGTATATCACTTTTATTGTGCGGTAAACAACGCTGGACAGAGGGGCATAGCACTGGCTACGTCAAAACCTATGGGAAAGTCCCCTGTGGCATTCCCGCAGAGAGAGAAGAAAGGAAAGAGGGAGATCCTCTCGCTTAATGAAAACTGGACAACGACGCTTCTTACAGCGAATACAGACGTAAAGGGGGCAATGACAAGAAACGTTGATATTCCTCATAACTGGGACGACTACTTCGGTTACCGCCAGATGAAACACGGAAATCTTCATGGCTCGGCAGAGTATAAGAAGACGTTCTGCGTAGAGAAGAAGGATGGGAAACGGTATTTCCTGTTCTTTGAAGGCGTGGGAACTTATGCTACGGTAACTCTAAACGGTCATACATACGAACGTCAGCCGGTAGGAAGGACTACATGGAGTCTTGACATCACGGAGAATCTCAAGGATGGAGAGAACCGGCTGAGCGTATTATGCGACCATCCGGAGCTCATCACGAACATGCCGTGGGTATGTGGAGGATGCTCGTCAGAGTGGGGATTCTCGGAAGGCAGCCAACCTTTGGGAATATACCGTCCGGTGTCTCTCATAGCAACCGACGAGGTGAGGATAGAGCCTTTCGGGGTACATGTATGGAACAACAACGGGTGTGACTCAGTATTCATCAATACAGAGGTGAGGAATTACGGCTCTTCGGAAGCCGACTTTGAACTTGTCACTAACTTTAATCTCGCAAGCGGAAAGAGAGCTTTCCGGGCTGTGACGAACGTAACGCTGAAACCGGGTGAGACAAAGGTGGTAAGCCAGGTGTCGCAGATAAGCAATGTCATGCGTTGGTCGCCGGAAGACCCATATCTGTATAAGGTAGTATCTATGATAAAACGCGACGGAAAAACGACAGACCAGACAGAGACACCGTACGGAATAAGGGATATAAGATGGGTGAGAGGAGAAGATGCTCCAGGATTCTTCATGAACGGAAAACGTATATTCATAAATGGTACATGTGACTATGAGCACCTACTCGGAGGGGGACATGCCTTCTCGTCAGAACAGATTGAGTCAAGGATGAAGTTGATACGTCAGGCTGGGTTCAATGCTTTCAGAGAGGCACACCAGCCTCATAACCTCTTATATCAGAATATCCTCGACAGAGATGGAATGTTGTTCTGGAGCCAGTTCTCGGCACATATATGGTATGACACACCGGCTTTCAGAGAGAATTTCAAGACGTTCTTGAGACAGTGGGTGAAAGAACGCAGAAATTCTCCGAGCCTGATACTCTGGGGACTGCAGAACGAGTCTACGCTGCCTAAAGACTTCGCAGAAGAGTGTTCTGACATTATACGCGAGATGGACCCTACCTGTGCTCTTGCGCCTAATGCCTCGGGACGTCTCGTCACGACATGCAACGGTGGTGAGGGTTCTGACTGGAACGTCATACAGAACTGGAGCGGGACATACGGAGGTACGGCATTGGAATATGACAAAGAGATGAAACGCCCTGACCAACTGCTAAACGGTGAGTATGGGGCATGGAGAACGATAGGCTTGCACAGCGAGGCTCCTCTTGACGTACTGCGTAAGGAGAAGGCATACAGCGAGGAGCGTGCTACTGACCTTATGGAGACGAAGGTGAGACTGGCAGAGGAGGCGAAAGACAGTATATGCGGCCATTTCCAATGGATATTTACCACGCATGACAATCCGGGACGTGTGCAACCGGATGAGGCGTACCGAATGGCAGACAAGATAGGACCGATAAACTATAAGGGGCTGACAACGGTTTGGGAACAGCCGGCGGATATGTATTTCATGTATAGGGCAAACTATGTATCGCCGGAGGAAGACCCTATGGTATATATAAACTCACACACATGGGCTGACAGGTTTAAGAAGACTGGGCCAAGGAGGACTGATATCGCAGTATATAGCAACTGTGACAGCGTACGCCTTTTTAACAGCGGTGACGAAACGGTGTATCTCGGTAGGAAGCGTAACGCACACAAGAAGGGAACGCACATGCTCTGGGAAAACAGAGAGGTGAGATACAATGTCTTGAAGGCAGTAGGATATTACCAGGGCAAGGCGGTGGCTGAGGATGTTATACTTCTTGAAGGTCTTCCACAGGCTCCTGGCTTTGAGACTTTATACGCCCCTTCTGCTGTAGTGCCGGTAGCTGCGGATAACAACAAGGAGATTTTGAGGCCTTCAGAAGGAAACTATATCCTCAGGATGAACTGCGGTGGTGATGAATATACGGACTCTTATGGGAAAGTTTGGCAGTGTGACGATATGACGTACAGCACATCGTGGGGGGATGACTTTGCTGCGAAAGACACCCTACAGGACGTGCTTGACATTCAGAGGGCCAAGGCTTCACAGGGCTTGGTGCATGTACCGATTCACGGCACAAGGGACTGGACGCTGTTCCAGTCGTTCAGGTACGGACGTCACAAACTGGCATATCAGGTGCCGGTGCCGAACGGAAGATATACCGTAGAACTGTTCTTCGCTGAGCCGTGGCTCGGAATCGGCGACGGCATAAAGGGTGACCATGAGGGGCAGAGGGTATTCTCGGTGGACATCAACGGCAAGAAAGTGTTGAGCGATTTAGACATCTGGGCGGAAGCAGGATATGCCGGGGCATTAAAGAAAACCGTCGAGGCGGAGGTGAAGAATGGTATTCTGACAATTTCTTTCCCAGAGGTGAAGGCGGGTGAGGCTGTCCTTTCTGCTTTTGCCGTAGTAGGCAAGGAAGGGGTGAAAACGTTAAAGGCACAGCGTGACGGAGTATGGAAGGAGATAGAAGAAAACAGGGTGGAACGCCTGCCAAAAGAGATGCTTCCAGCTGACGAGGAGGCTTTCCCGGCAAGCCGCTATACTCCGGAGAAGAACCTACGTGCAAAGGACAAGAGCGAGACGATGTTCGTCATAACCCCAGGCGTAGCGCGTGAGTACGCTCTCCGTTTCAGATATAGGAATAATGGTGCTCCGGTAAAGGCGCAGATGCGTGTCATTGACGAGAAGGGCATCGTTCTTGTAGACAGTGAGATTCTTTTCCCTTCACAACCTAAGAAATTCAAGATGGTGAGCACAACAACAGGAACTCAGATAAACGCAGGAAAGTACCATCTGCAATTGCTGCAACCTGGTACGGGAAAGGCCATAAAGGGTGTGGAATTTGAGTATCTTGAGGTTCAATAGTGGATAATAGAATGCCATAAACTAATTTTCTCAAAACAATGAATATAAAGTATTTCTCTATTCTTGCAGTATCTCTCTTGACTTCATTACATGTTGCTGCTCAGCGACACGATTGGGAGAACGAGGCAGTGATACAGAAAAACAGGCAGCCTGCCCGTGCTTATTTCTTTCCTTACGCTGTAAAGAAAGGTGACAGGGAGATGACACTTAACGGGACGTGGAAGTTCAGGTGGGCTCCTAATCCGGAGAAACTGCCGTCAGCAGAATGGACTACAATAAACGTTCCTTCCAATTGGGAGGTAAACGGCTTCGGCACTCCGATATACTCGTCTTCCGGCTATACCTTTAAGGTTGAACCGCCGTTTGTCATGAAAGAGCCAAAAGAGGCTTACACCTCTTTTGTGGAGCGAAACCCTTCAGGAGAGTATTACCGTTCTTTCACTCTTCCTCTGGCGTGGCATTCTGATGGCGGCCATACTTTCCTGCGCTTCGACGGGGTGATGTCTGCATTCTATGTCTATGTTAATGGAAAGGAAGTGGGGTATTCGCAAGGTAGTAACCACCCTTCTGAATTCGACATAACGGAGTATCTTAAAGAAGGGGATAACGAGCTGCGCCTCATAGTATTTAAATACAGCGATGGGTCGTATCTCGAAGATCAGGATGCGTGGAGGTTCGGAGGCGTACACCGTGATGTTACGTTATATCATACTCCTGCCGTACGTCTCCGTGACTATACCGTAAGAACCATTGCGGCAGACGATACATACCGTAACTTCTTCTTGCAGCTTAATCCGGTATTACAGTCGTTCAGTGGTGAGAAAGGGGAGGGCTACAAGGTGCTTGCCGTTCTTTATGATGATGAAGGCAAAGAAACAGCACAGATGTCTGCCGACGCTCTTGATATACTTAACCTCGACCATAAGGCTGGGGTTATGAACGAATGGTTTCCACAAAGAGGAAAAAGGAAGTTCGAAAGAATGGCATGTCTTGTAAAGAACGTAAAGACATGGACGGCGGAGACGCCGTATCTCTATACTTTGAAGATAACTCTTGTCGCTCCTGACGGAAAGAATATAGAGAATATCGTGCAGAATGTAGGCTTCAGACAGTTGGAGATAAAAGACGGCATGTTCCTCGTTAACGGGAAGCAGGTGCGTTTCAGAGGCGTAAATCGTGTGGAGCATGACCCGTATACAGCACGCTATGCTACTGAGGAGCGTATGTTGCAAGATATAAGGCTAATGAAAGAGGGTAACATTAATGCAGTAAGGACGGCACATTCTCCGGCAAATCCAAGGTGGTATGACCTGTGCGATTCACTCGGACTGTATGTCCTCGACGAGGCTGACTGTGAGAACCATGGGGTTCGCGGAGAGTTGACCTCTACACCGGCATGGAATACCGCAATGATGGATCGTGTGATACGTCTCGCAGAGCGTGACAAGAATCATCCTTGTGTTGTTTTCTGGAGTCTTGGCAACGAGAGTGGATATGGAGCGAACCATTCGGCTATGGCAGGCTGGCTTCATGAGTTTGACCCAACACGTTTCGTGCATTACGAGGGAGCACAAGGCACTACGGAAGGTTCCGTGGCAGAAGGTAAGGAAGGGGAGCCGGATCCTTCGTGCGTCGATGTCATTTCGCGTTTCTATCCTCGTGTTATGCAGGAATACCTTAACCCCGGAATGCCTGAAGGCTCAGATAAAGAACGTGCGGAGAACGCTCGCTGGGAACATCTCCTCGCCATAGCGAAGAGACAGTGGCACTTCTCTGGAGGTGTGCTTGCCGGTGTCCTTGACAAACGTCCTGTCCTGACCTCTGAATATGCTCATTGTATGGGTAACGCTTTGGGAAACTTCAAGGAATATTGGGATGAGATATACTCAGACAGACGTATGCTGGGAGGCTTTATATGGGACTGGGTGGATCAGGGCATCATTCGCGACGGATGGGTGCATTATGGCGGTGACTTCGGAGACAAGCCAAATCTTAAAGCGTTCTGCCTGAACGGTGTTGTCAAATGCGACCGTTCACTGACATCAAAATACTATGAGGTGAAACATGTCTATGCTCCTGTGCAGTTCTCACGTCATAATGGGAAGATATATATAATAAATCGACATAGCCATGCTGACCTCAGCGGATATAATCTTACCGCTACGGTTTTGGTAAACGGAAAGAAGGGGAAGCCGATCTCTGTCGAGATACCTCAGGTGTCGCCAGGGGACAGTGTCGTTCTCTCATCACTCGCAACGACATTAGAGAGTGTTGCGAAAAAGGGTGATATAAGGCTGAACCTTTTAGTAAAAAATAATGAGTCTGGGGTGACGGTGATTGAAGAGCAGTTCCCGATTAAAGGATCGGTGCTGGACTTCCTCTTGTCTCTGAAAAAAACAAAGACAAAGCGAAATACTCTCGTCGGTTCACCATTAGAGGGTATAAAGGCTTCTTTCTTCCGTGCTCCTACCGACAACGATAAGTCGTTCGGAAACTGGTTGGCGAAGGATTGGACTAAGAACAATATTGCTACGCCAGAGGTAAGCATGGTAAGCATGAAAGACATTGACGAGATGACGAAGGAAAAAGTTGAGGAATACCGCTTTGTCAATGGTTCAGTACTCGTTACTATGACTACGAAAATCCTTGCTGACGGTTCGGTAGATATCGTGCAGGAATATCGTTGCCAAGGCGAACTGCCGGAATTGCCACGCATGGGTATGCAGATCATGTTGCCGAAAGATTATGAGGCGATAGAGTATTATGGACGCGGTCCGTGGGACACATTCCCTGACCGTTGGCGCTCATGTCATGTGGGTTTATGGCACTCTACGGTAACGGAGGAATACTCTCATTTCCCCGTTCCGCAGGACTGTGGCAATCACAGAGACTGTGCTATGGTAGTACTGAAAGGCAAAGGCGGGAAAACTTTCCGCGTCAATGCTGTGGACGCACCGTTCTCTTTCTCTGCCCTTCATTATACCCCACAGGATATCTCTTCTGTGCGTCATGACCATGAGCTTGCAGAGGGAGACTATACCGTTTTGACCATCGACTGTGCAGTCCTGGGCATAGGAAACAGCAGCTGCGGTCCTGGAGTGTTGAAGAAATACAGCATAGACAAGACAAAGACACATCGGCTTCATGTCAACGTACAATTCTGATGTGTAACCATAGGTGGATATTGTTAAATCATTATCTTTTTATGGCTTTGCACTTGTTGGGGCTTTGTATGATCTTTAATAATCCGAACGTCACATTTTGCTTGTTATTTTTTCTGTAAATGACAATTTTCAGAATAATTACAACAAAATAGTATATTTTTCTCCTATTCTCGTTGGTCGTTACGTAAAAATCATGTAATTTTGCAGTAAAATATATGGCGTTATCGCCAAAGTAGCAGTTTATCATTATTAATCGATTAAATAATAAGAAACAATGAAAAAGCGTATTTTTTCTCTCCTCATGCTGTCAATGATGGCATTTGGAATGGTATCTGCGCAGAACCAGCCGACAGAGCAGGTGTCTTACACTTTTAATCCACACTGGTTCTTGCAGCTTCAGGGTGGTGCACAGCACACTCTCGGTGAGGCAAAGTTCTTTGACCTCGTTTCTCCTACTGCACAGGTAGAAGTAGGTTACCAGTTCTCACCTGTTTGGGCATTACGTCTCGGTGTCAATGCTTGGCAGAGCAAAGGCGGTTGGGGCGAAGGCACAGCAAATGCTTGGGGACTTCCAAGCAACACATACAAGTGGAACTATATTGCTCCTGCTCTTGATGTGAAGTTCAACATTATCAATGCACTGTGTGGATGGAACAAGGATCGCGTATTTACTATGAATGTTATAGCAGGTGCCGGTCTCAACCTTGCGCAGTCTCTTGATGACGCTGAGGCTATCGTAGCTAAAGACCCTACTCTTATGAAGCACTACCGCACAGGAACTTCTGTTATGCCTTTCGGACGTGCAGGTCTTGACTTCGACTTCGCTGTCTCAAGCCGTGTCTCTCTTAACGTAGAGGCTATGGCACATATCCTCAACGACCACTACAACGGCAAGCATACTGACAATGCTGACTGGTACTTCAATGTTCTCGCAGGTGTGAAGATTGCTCTCGGCAAGACTGTCAACAAGCATGTTACAGTTATCGGGCCAGAACCTGTTGTTGTTGAAGAGCCTGCTCCAGCTCCAGCACCAGCTCCTGTTGTGGTAGAGGAAAAGGTTGAGCCGTTCCAGTGTAATGTCTTCTTCAAGATTAACAAGACTGTAGCAGAAGCACAGGAAGTCGCTAAGGTTGCTGAGCTTGCTGAGTATATGAAGAAGTACCCGGAAACAAAGGTTACTCTCTCTGGTTATGCCGACAAGGGTACAGGTAACGCGCGTATCAACAGCCGTCTTTCTGAGGGTCGTGTGAATTATGTCGCTAACCTCCTTCGCAACGACTACGGTATTGAGGCAGAGCGTATATACACAGAGTTCAAGGGTGATACCGTTCAGCCTTTTGCAGACAATGATTCTAACCGCGTTACTATCTGTGTTACCAAGTAATTCTGGCAATAGAATACAGATGATACGTAATTAGTGTATAAAAATAAAGAGGGAGTGTCAACAGAAACTGACACTCCCTCTTTTTTTGTGGCATTAAGTACCTATTCTAAAATAATCCAACTGTACAGGTCGGAATATCATTTCACATTTATAATGCAGGTCATCGTTCTTCAAACCTGTTATTTTCTTCACTTTCTCTCGTGTGGATTTATCACAGCCATCCGCTATATCTGTTGTGTAATGTATGTCATGCTGACGATGTTACTTTATGCGCAGTATTCTCTTAGGCTTTTCAGACTTTATGCTGTCGGTTGTTGCCCGTGATGTGAGGTCATCAGGAAGAATGGTGTTTTTTCTTGAGTAGTCCCATGGCTCCCATCCCCAGACATAGTCATCCCAGTTTGGTGATGAGGTGTGAATGAGAGAGAAATTCACCCTATTGCCGTTGTCGTATATAACACCTTTAAATCGATTGTCAGAGAGATAATAGTCTTCTATGACTATCGTTGAGCCTTCTTCCCGGAAATAAACCGTTATACGGCTGTTGTCAACCTTCCAGTTGATATGACATGCAATGTAATCCCATGGCGCGCCGCTATAGTGGTCTACCCAATATCCTGTACCTTGTGTAAACCGGAAAGGGTCAAGAAGGAATTCTATCTCGGTATAAGTAGCGTCGTAGACCCTGCCATTCCATTCTGAGGAGATATACATATTCCCCTCCCATGTCCCTTCAAGAGTTGACGCAATCGCTTCATCCTCACATGATGTGAATGATAGCGATGTCAATGCCATAAACAGCATAGTTGTTAATGATAAGATACTTTTTTTCATGACGGTTGTTGGTTGTTTTTAGCGGGGAGGCTGTTCTTGCTGCCATACCCGCAGAAGTGATACTTTTTTTTCGTGTTGCAAAGGTAGATAATAATAATGTAAGTAGCAAGAGGAGAAACCCTATTACCAAAGGTGATACTCCTAAATTCTATTATCCCAATGGAGATGTTCTTAATGGCAACACCTACAAGCACTCATGCTTTGCAATCTTCATTCCTCTCGGCACTCGCTATAAAGATGTATTACATCCTTATTTTGAACATGCCTCAAGAATTATCTGTAGTATGCGTCTTGCTGACCTTCCGTCCCATCTGTCAGGCAGTGAGCCGTCCTTCCATTTCCCTGCCACCATGTCAGATACTGAGTCGGCAAGGAGTTTAAGGTCTTCACCTACGAGGACGTTAGTTCCTTGAGTTACGGTTTCTATATGCTCTGTATATGTGTTCAGCGTTATACACGGAACATTGTTGAATGTTGCCTCCTCAGCAATATTTCCCGAGTCGGTGATAACGCCTCGTGCGTGTGCCGTAAGATATGCGAACTCCAGATAACATAAAGGCTCTACGAAATGCAAAGAGGGGAAGTCTTCCGCTATTTCTTTTATGACGTTACGAGCCGACGGACGGAGAGGTGCTATGACTGTCAAATCCCCTGCTTTCTCCATGATGGTACGTATTTTCTGTAGCATAGCCTCTTTCTCTGCAAGCAGTTTACGCCTGTTCAGAGTAATAACAATATATTCTCTGTCGGCAATATCTTTCAGACATTCTGGGCGTCGCAGGCGTTGTGCATTTCTTCTCAGCGTGTCGAGCAGTATGTTTCCTACCATATATATCTTCGACATCTCTGCTCCTCCTCTCATTGCCGTGCTGCTTGAAGTCGTTCCTGCGGTGAAGAGAATATCGCTCAGTCCGTCTATGACAAGGCGGTTTATCTCCTTCGGCATGTTTATGTCGAAAGAGCGTGTCCCTGCCACAAGGTGTGCAAGAACTACCCCATGTTTCTTTGCCACTATCGCTGTAGCCATTGTTGATGCGAGGTCATCGACAACGATTACTATGTCCGTCGTGTTGCTGTCGAGATACTGCTCAAACGCCCACATCACTTTCCCCGTAATCTCGTTAAGGCTCGTACTGTCTATCCCGAGGAATACCTGTGGACGCTTTATCTGTAGGTCTTCAAAGAGCGAAGCCTCTAATGTGGCGTCATCTTCCCTTCCGGTATATACTAAGGTATATCCTACCTCTTTGCCTTCCTCCTTACATTCCATGATGGCATGGATAATTGGTGCGACCTTAATAAAGTTCGGTCTTGCACCTGCTACAATACAAATATTTATCATAACTCCTTAGTTGCTGTTCTTATTGTGTTATCAAAAAACGGTACATTCGTTCAAGTTGTTCCTGTTCCTTTGGTACGGAGTGTCCTGTGCCGTAGTCCACCATTATCTCATATCGTGTCTTGGTCCTTTCCAGTATTTCCCTCAGGTTGTCCATCTGTCTCCCATATTCTGCGTCATCGGAAGAGTTATAGAACAGGAAGCATGGCACAGCCTTCTTCTTTATCGCCTTGGCTCCCCCCTGCTGTTCCCATGCCTTTTCAGTCTTCTGCTTGGTGCTGCAGTATACAGACATGTTACGGTATTCATGTGAGTCGGATGACGTTATGCTGTAATCGAATATGCCAGGTCCGAGGAAGGCCTTGGAAATCTCCGCACGTTCTTCCGGAAACCGGCCTCTTTCCGTCCCACTCCATTCACTCATAGGCATATCGCCAATTGCAAGCGATGCTGCCGTTGAGCCTCGTGAAAAACCGTAGAGAGCAATTTCTCCGTTCAGTCCCAATGTTTTTCCCTCAGCCCGTAGTGTCCTTATGGCAGAACGTACTTTCTGTGCTGCATCAGGGTTTACCTCAATAGATCCATACTCCTTCTGTTGTCCACCCTTTCTGTTGCCCCTTCCCCAGTCGCAGTATTTCGGATGGTCAGCTATAGCCCATGCCACGCCGACAGCGGGAGCACCTTCGAGGAAAGAGTCGTCGAACATGGCGAAGGTATATCCGAGGAATATACGTTTATGACGGTATTTCTCCGTATATCCCTCTTTTGCAGTCCCTGCATAGCTGTTGCTATACGAGAAAGACAATAGTGTAGCAACCTTTCTCGTAGGCTTCTCTGGATAAATTATGTCCATGAAGAGCGAGTCTCCTTCCATAGTGCTATATTCCTCAGGGTAGTTATAAACCTTAGGATCATCGTGAAAGTATGCCACGTCACGTCTTATACGGTATCCTTCAAATAGAATGTATGCCCTGTCCGTAGATATACCGTCCTGTCCACAAAACGTCCCGCAGTTCAGGGCTTTGTTCAGAGCAATGATGTCTTTGTTGATGTATGGTGATATACTTTTCTCATGATGAGCGTAATCTATCACGAAGATGCGATAGCCCTGACGTTTCATCCATTCAATATTCTCCTCGTTCGACACTTGCCCTATCTTCTCGCATGCCGTATTAGTAAGATATACCACGGTCATAACCTTTCCGTCATAGTCGCTTGCAGGTTTCTCTGGTTCAACCATCGTGCATCTTAACGCTGTTCCTGTTGTCGCACTATGCCAGAATGCCGCTTTTGCGGTTATTGGGATGAACGCCAGCATTGCTGACAAAAGGTAAAGAAATCCGTACACCTTATTATATATACTAACATGCGAATTGCTATTTATAGTGTTGGTATGATAATTTTTAGTGCAAGTATAGTTTTCTGTCGTGCAGGTTTTATAAATCATAGCTAGTGTTTTATTTATAGTAGCGTAAGTTTTTATTTATCATAGCGGATCTTTTCGTTGCTGTGGTGTAGGCGGTGCCAGAATCATATTGCCTGCAGTCCTTCTGCAATAAGGTGTTGACGCAGTTCTTCAGCAGTGCCGCAAAGCAGTTCGTGAGACGACGTTATGAGCCAGAGGCAGTCTGCGAGGCGTAGTGCCAGTTCCATGTCATGGGTTGACATGAGTGCTGCTGTCATGTCATGACGTGACGTTACGATATCCTTCATAATAGCCATTGTCTCTGCCTTTGACGGATAGTCAAGGAATGCCGTTGGCTCGTCCAGGACAATTATGTCCGTCTGTTGTGCTAAAGCCTTAGCTACCATCACCTTCTGGCATTCCCCGTCGGACAGAGTGCTTACGGCCCTTTCCGCAAGATGCGTTATGCCTACTTTTTCAAGACATTCCTGTATTACAGCGTGGTCTTCCGGTTTCAGAGTGCCCCATATATTCGTGTATGGTGTGCGTCCCAGTGCCACGATGTCATAAGCCTTCATAAGTCCCACCTCTGGTCGTCCAGTCCTTACGACGCTGACTTTCCTCGCCATGTCGTTGCGGCTGTATGTCGCCACGTCCCTTCCGCATATCTTCACCCTCCCTTCCAATGCTGTCAGGTTTCCTGCTACTGTTTTCAGGAGGGTCGATTTTCCCGTCCCGTTTCTCCCTACGAGACATGTCAGCGTTCCCGCCTTGAGGTATGCGTTTATCCCTTGAGCCACAACCCTTTTGCGGTATCCTATGGATAGGTTATAGAGTGTCAATATATTCATACAGCCTTTTGTAGAACGGGTGTCGTGTCATAGTCTTTGCGTCACCCAATATTATCAGTTTCATCCTTGCCCTCGTTATGGCAACATTCATACGCCTCAGGTCACGTAGGAAGCCTATCTGCCCCTCGTCGTTAGCCCTTACTAAGGATATGAGTATTATGTCGCGTTCCTGCCCCTGGAATCCGTCAACGGTATTCACTGAGACGAGCTTCCTATATGGCTTGAAATACTCGTTCTGTTTTATCATCTGCCTCAGGAACTGCACCTGTGCACGGTAAGGCGATATTATTCCTACGTCGATATGTTCAGCGAGTACCCTTTCCCTCCCTACTTTGTCGAAATACAGTTGCAGTGCCGCTAAGGTCAGTTTCGCCTCCACCTTGTTTATTCTGCCATACGACTCACCGACAAACTCTTCATGACAGTCCATGTCAGACGTATCTATCCATAGCATAGGAATGTCATAGTCCAGCACGGAGCGGTTTTTCACCTCTGGTGCCGAGACCACCTTTCCTTGATAGAACCACTCTGACGAAAAGCGCATAATCTCGTCGTTCATGCGATATTGCGTAGTAAGCAATGTCACCACCTCAGGCTTCTGTCTTACTATTCGTTCCATGAGTGTCGTTGCCAGTCCTCCCTTCATGGCTTCATAGCTTTTCACCGTTGGTGGCAGTTGACAGTGGTCTCCTGCGAAGACTATTCTCGAAGCCCTCCTTATAGGTATCCAACATGCCGCCTCAAGAGCTTGTGCCGCCTCGTCAATGAACAGAGTGCTGTATGTCTGTCCCTCTAACAGTCTGTTTGCCGCTCCAACCAAGGTACATGCTATCACCCTCGCCTCCCCGAAAAGGCTCTGGTTTATGGTCATCTCAATCTCCGTAGCGCGTGAGTTCAGCCTGTCGATTTTCTGGTGATATGTCCTGTCTCCCCTTTTCCTGTTTTTCTTCAGGTCGCGTATGGCTTTTCTCAGACTCCACAGCTGTGGATATTCCCCGTGCGCCTCAAACATTCTCTCATAAGTAAACGACAGCATCTTGTCATTGACGCGAGTGGGGTTTCCTATGCGCAACACAGGAACTCCCCTGTCAACAAGTTTCTCGCTTATCCAGTCCACCGCCATATTACTCTGTGCGCAGACCATTACCTGGTTTTCCTTATGCAGACATTCCACGATAGCCTCCACGAGTGTTGTCGTCTTGCCCGTTCCCGGAGGTCCGTGTACTATCGCCACGTCCTTTGCTCTCAACACTTCGTTTACGGCATGCTGCTGTGCGTTGTTGAGCCAAGGCAGGGATATGTCCCCGAAGGAGTATGTCTGAGCTTTCATGTCAGTATAGAACAAGTCTCTGAGATATGCCATTCTTGTTCCCTTACATCTGATAACCCTTTCGAGAGCTTCCGTCATGATACGGTATGATGTCTCGTCGAATGACATCTGTACTCCCAGTCCCACGGTATTAAGCAGTTCTGCGGCATGTGACTCATTGCTTAACGCCACAACCATCCTGTCTTCTTCCACATAAGATACGGTGGCGGTAAACGCCAGATAGTGTGGTTTCCTCTCGCCCCCAGTATTTTCTTCTGACATGGAGAAGAAACATACCGGCTTTAAGTGTTCGAAGTTATGGTCTCCCTCGTCGTCTTTACGCCTTGCGAGTTCTATGCAGTATTGGTTCAAGGAGTTGTAATAACATCGTCCGGGGGTCAGCGGCCACCATGCGTCGCCACGTTTTATCACTCTTCCGATGCCCCGTGCCTCGCTCTGCTGCCTGAAGGCATCCCTCTCGGCGTTATATTCTGTCTGTAGCAGCATTTTCTGCTTCTCCAGTTCGAGTATAGGATTTGTATATGGCATTTCTTTTTTCTCTTTTTTCCTTGTCTGTAGTACGCCCTTTCGGACTATTTAAAAAGCATACGCTATGCTTCCTAAGAGCCAGCATCCCGGTTGCCTTATAGGTACTACGGTATTGCCACCGAGAGAGTATTTCTTGTTTAAGACGTTATAGGCGTTCAGCGTCAGCGTCATCTTGCCCAGTGAAAGGTCTGCCCCGGCATTCAGCAAAGCTCTAGCCGGAACGTTCACCTCCTCTTCTGTGGCATTGTTTGCATATAAGCTCTTCTGTTCTGATGCCATGTTCAGGTTAGCGTGCAGTCGAAGGTTCTTGAAAGGAGAGTAAGCCATGACGATGTTTCCCGACCATTTCGGCACGTCTTTCATGCTTCCGTTTACGGCGTCATAGTTCTCGAAGCTTATCAGTCTTTGCCAAGTCATGTTGCAGTGAGCTGCAAACCTTCCCCTCGAATACCCCAAAGCCATTTCCACACCCTGTGTAGTCATTTTGCCAGCATTCATAATCACCATACTGTATAAGTCAGTCGTTATGAGGTCTGAGGCGATATTATAGAATATGTTTGCGTCAATGGAAAGGTCCTTCACTAACCTTTTGTTGCTTATGAACGAGAGTTGGAATGACTGCAGATACTCCGGGTTGAGGTCAGCGCTCATACCGTCTAAATAGAACTTATTGTTACGGTAGTAATACGGAGCGTCGACGAAAGCTTTGGAATAGCTCAGCTTAATGTTGAATGTCTTGTTGTCGAAAATCATGGCGAGACGTGGCGACAGCTCGCGTATTGTCTTCCCTGTGTTTCTCTCCTTGAAGTCATATCTTGCTCCGGCGTTCAGTGTCAGCCAAGGTGTCAGCGACTGTTTCACCTGTATGTAGGCATCAGCCATCTTCTCACTTCCACTTTTGAGGCCTATGTCGTCGTATGTCTTCACCACGTTGTTGTAGTCCATACCGTCCATGTACGAAGAGTCCAAGAGGTCGAAATAGCTCACATGTCCCCCGAAGAGCAAAACTCCCGGCAGTTTCTTTCCAAGCGAGTATTTATATGCCCCTTGCGCCATGGCTCCTAAGGTGTTCTCCTCCCAGTTCATTGCCATAAACCTTCCGTTTCTTGCCGGAATACGTATCGTGTCGCCTTTATATTCCACGTATATGTCCGTAAAGACAGAAAACATCTCCGGCAGTTCGTCTCCCGCTACGTAGTATCTTTGCTGCCATTGGTAGTCGTATGTCAGGGTAAGCGTCCAGGCAAGGTTCCCCTTCTTGTCGTTGTAAGCTATCTCTGCATGGTCAGACTGTATGGCATATCCCGGTTTGTTCCCGTTCCATTTCTGGTATTTCTCATAACTGTAAGGTGAGAAGAAGAGATTCAAGGAGTAAGGAGCGACTGTTTTCGAGAATCTTTGGTTGTACATCATGGTCAGTTTGTCCCATGCGAAAGAAAGTCCGATGTCGTATGAAGGAGAACCGTTGTAGCCTCCGAGAATTATGTCCCCCTCAACGGGTGACAGGCTGTATTTCTGCTGCTCTTTCGTGTAATGCACTTTTTCTCCGCAGCTTTCGTACATGCTTGCCCAAGCCATTATGTCGAAGGAAAGATATTTTTTACCAAAGAGCAAGTCAGCTCTCTTCTGTCCGTAGTTGCCGATTCCTGCCTTCACCTTCAGACCGTCAATGTCCCCTCCGTCCTTTGTTATTATGTTCACTACTCCAGAGAGTGCCACGCCGCCATATATCGACGATGCCGGTCCTCGGAGCACCTCTATGCGTTTCACTTTCTCTATTGACATAGAGAAGTCCGGTGAAGCTGAGTTCGTCGAGAAGCTGTTCATACGGTGTCCGTTCAGCATGATGAGTATCTTCTCCTGTCCGAAAGAGTATAGTCCGTGCATGGATATGTTCATCTCTTCGTTACACGAGATGTCTGTCATTCCAGGCACATAGGCTAACAGAGCATCCTTTACCGTCCTTGCCCCAATATCGTGTAACATATCCTCCGTAATCAGTGTTACGGGTACAGGCGTCTCTTCTATGCTCTCCGCCTGTTGCGATGCCGTAGTAATCTTCTCCTCTTCGTGCTTGTGAGTGTTCAGCATCGCAATAAACGTTGCGTTGTCGGTAAAGGCTGGCGAGAAGTACGGGTCTGTCTCCAATAGCATGCGCACGTCATCATCAGCTTCTTCTATACGTCCCTGCTCTATATGGCTCAGAGCCATCAGACGGTATGCTCCCGACTTCAGAAGTTTGTCGGCGTTTTTCACCGCTTTTTTCAGATATTCTACCGCTATGTCGAAGTAACCATTATTGTAATATGCCTCGGCATAGAGGTAATATGTCTTCGCTTCACTTTGCTTCTGGTTGTTGTCCTGCTCTGTTCTCGTTGAGCCTTCGGCTTTTCCTCCTCCTCCCTCGGGATAGTCCGAACAAGTTAGGCTGTCCTGCTGCTCCTGCGCCGATACTGTCACAGCGACAGTGAGGAAGATAAGCGACACACATATCTTTCTCCACAAGCGTCCTTCCGCTTCTCTGCCAAGCCGATGTATAAGTCCTGTCATTCTGTTCTTTATATGTTCTATACGCGTTTGCCTTGTCTTCAGTACAATGTCTTAGCCTTATCTTGCCACTCACCTATACCGGGATGACAAACGTGAATGTTGTGCTTTCCCCCTCTTTTGTCTCTATGTCTATCTTTCCCTTATGTCCGTTTACAATTATGTCGTGCGTAATCTGCATGCCGAGTCCTGTTCCATGTCCAATAGGCTTTGTTGTCACTGTCTCATGGAAGAGTCGCGTCAGTATGTCGTCAGGAATTCCCGTGCCGTTGTCTCCGATGCTTATTACGAGGTTCCCGCCATCCTTTTTCGCCTTTACCGTGATTGTCGGCACGTATTCCGTATTTCCTTTTTCCTTCTCCTCCTTTTCCCGTTCCTTCACGGCGTAGTATGCGTTGTTCACCACGTTAAGCACAGCGCGGCTGAGGTCTTGGGGTATCACCATGAATTTCTCCATACCTTCTTCGTAGTCTTCCCTTATCGTTACGTTGAACGCCTTGTCGCGCGCCCTTTGCGAGTGATATGCCAACCAGACATATTCATGTATCATCTTTGGAATGTCCGTAGGCATTCTCTCGCCTGTCTTACCCCTGGATATGAGGAGTATGCCCTGGATGATGCTTATAGCTCTTTCCCCGTGCTCCCTTATTTTCTCCATGTTCGTAGTGAGGTCAGCCGTTATGTCTTCAAGTTCTGCCATATCGTCATCGTTGACCTTCCCGTCCATGTCGTGTATTATTTCCTGCATTTCAGCAAGCAGTTTCTCCGACATCTTTGAGAAATTGATGACGAAGTTCAGAGGGTTCTGTATCTCGTGTGCTATTCCAGCACTGAGTTTCCCGAGCGATGCGTATTTCTGCTGTTCCAGCAGCTGTTTGCGCAGAATGTCTGTTTCGGTCATGATTGTAACGTTATGTTGCGGGAGTCTCCCCGGCTTGTGAAAGAGGTATGGTCATAATCATCTCACAAGAGATGTTTTTCTCAGATTTCACGGTGATGTTGCCGTTATGCTCCTGTATCAGTTCCCTGACAAGATACAGTCCTACTCCGGCAGCCTCACCCGTAGGCTTTGTGGTGAAGAACGGGTCGAAGACTTTCTCCACTATGGTGTCGTCGATGCCTGTGCCGTTGTCGCTGACGGTAATTACGGCGTTGTTGCCTTCTCTGCCTGCCGTCAGCGTAATGCTTCCGCAGTTTTTCTCCGTCTCGCTTTTCCTGCTCACGGCGTATATGCTGTTTGCGAACAGCGACATTATTATTCGCGTCATGGAGTCTACGTTGATGTCAGCAAAGAGGCTTGTGCCGTATAGGTCTTTGAAGTTCAGGGCTATGCCATGTTCCTTCAGCTCTTTTGCGAAGTGTTCATGTGCTATGCTTGTTATCTGACGGCAAACCTCTACAATGTCATGGCGTGACAATGCTCCGCATCTGTTGTTGAGTAAGGCCTCCATAGCCCTCAGCGTCCTTGTTGTGTTTGTGCCGTGTTCCTCTATTTTTTCAAGGTTCTGCTTCATCATATCCAGAATATCCTCACAGTCCTCGTAAGTGTCTTTTGAGATATTCCCCTTCTCGTCCGTTATATCCTCCTTAAGGTCTTTTGCCAATGATATTGTCAGCCGCGAGAAGTTGTTTATGTAGTTTATCGGGTTCAGTATGCGGTCTATCAGTCCCTGCGTCATCTTTCCTGCTGTCGCCGCCTTTTCCATTCTCACTATGCGTCCCTGAGCCTGCCGCAGGTCTTCGAGAGTTTGTGACAGTTCCGCCGTTCTTTCCCCGACAAGCTTCTCGAGTTTCTCTTTTTCATATACAAGACGTTTCGTCCTGCGTTTTATGATATAGCTTGTAAATCTCACCGCTATGATGACATACAGTAATATAGCCCACCATCTGAGGTGTGGCGGATATTCCATATACCAGGTTACGTGGCTTATCTCCGATGTCCGGCCATACATGTCGAGGGCTTGTACCTCAAGTGTGGTTGTTCCGTAGTCCAAGTTGTTGAACTCCACTTTGTTGTCTTCGCTCCATGCCGACCATTGCCCTCCGTTTATTCTGAAACGGTACATGGCTGGCTGGAAGATATGCTCCGTAGGGCATGCGAACCTCACCGTCAGGTTGCTGCTGTTTGAAGGTAATGTCAGTCCTTCTACTTCCGTCAGCGGTTTCATGTCTTTTCCGAATCCGCCCCATATCAGAGAGTCGCCTGCCGTCACCACCTCTGCTATATATGGCTTGCGCTTCTCTCCTGGCGACAGTCTGCTGAGGCTTATGCCGTCAATCATCACAACTCCGAAGTCACCTCCCGCCAACACCGTGCCGTTCTCGCCCACGAATATGGCGTTTATGCTTCTCTTTCTCAGCATGTGAAGCCAAGGTCGCAGTGTTTCCATGGATTTTGTCTGCGATGTCGTGGTTATGTTACGTCCCTCAGCGTCTGTAAACCATTGCGTTCCGAAGCGGTCGGTAACGGCAATCTTTCTCTCGCTGTTGTCCGCTTTCTGCTTTATGCAGTGTGCCTCACCGTCGGCGAGCCTCACCTCCCATGTCTGTCCGAATACCGTCGTGGTTATGAGCACATCCTTTCGCTGCCTTATTGTCACGGCTTTCTCTACTGTCGTGAGGCGCGTCCTCTTTCCGTCTTTCCGTACGCAGTATATGCCGTCTGTCTCTCCCGTGAAATATCCCTCTCCATCGTTCATGGGGCATACAGAGAGCGTGTTCTCCCCCGTCAGGCGTGTCGTTCCGTCAGGTGTGATGCGGTATAGCCCGTCAGATGTCGCTGCTATGATGCTTCTGTCCTCCTTCACCATCTGCCAGCATGCTAAGTCTATGCCCCCCTCGCAGCGTATGCCGTCGTCACATGTGGCGAAAAGTCCCTGCATAGTGCCGAAGAAATATCTTCCGTCCAGTTCTTCTATGCAGTTCACCTCTCCCCGTAGCCCCTCTTTCTCTGCGAGGAAACTGTATGGCGACACCACGTCAACGGCGAAGAGTCCCTCGTCGGTAGCTCCCCATAGAGTGTTTCTCCCGTCGTAGGCTATGCTGTTTGCACGTGCCCCCAAGAGTCCGTTTGCTTCCGTCAGGTTCATGCGTACCACGTCGCCGCAGCTCACCGTTATGCCGTCTTTATATGAATATGTATATCTGAAGGCGTGTCCCGCTTCTTTTGTCACCCCCTCGCTATTGTTGTCGTAAAGCCTTTTCGCCGGTATATTGTAAACTTCTAACCTGCCGTTTTTCACGCGGTATGTCTTTCCCACACTGTTACAGACATACACCTTGCCCCTTATGTCTCGTATGGCGCATACCTCTGCTATGCCCCCCGTCTCTGTGTCTGACACTATGGTAGCCAACTGAATGCGCCCCTTGTCGTCGGCACAGAGATAGCCCAGATAATTATATCCCCCTGCCCATATCCTGCCTTTATGGTCTTTGGCGAGACATGTCAGGCGGCTTATCCCCGGGGTGTGTATTTTATGCCATGCCGCACCGTTGTAATATACCAGTCCCTCGAAATTAGCTACGAACACCGTGCCGTAGTCGTCGCAAGCTATGTCGTAGTTACGGTTGTGGGCATGGTATGTCGCTGCCGTGATATTCTTGAAATACGGCACGCCCGTCTTTCTCGCCGCTGTTACGGCGAGAGCGAAGGCGAGTATGAGATATGTCGCAAAGCTTCTTCTCATGGTTGTTACAATAGTATGCCTCACAAACCGCTTGTGTTGGCGTTCAGGAAATTCATGCGTGGCACCCTTTGTCCGGCGAAATGTCTCCATTCGGCGTCTGTGAACTCTCTTTTCAGCAGACGGTGAGTACTCACGGCGTTCTTCTCGACAGAGTAGCAGAAACGGTTTACGTTGCCCCCTTCGTTGCCTACCCATATCACGCTGTTGCTGCCGTCTATGGTGAATGTCAGGGGCCAGCGTCCGAACTCCGAGCGGAACGAGAATGTTATGTCGTTTATGTCTTTTGTGTTCCAGAACCGTATCGTGTGGTCGTAGCTTGTCGTTATGACCTTGTCGCCGGCAGTGCTGATATGTGTCACCGGTCCGGTATGTCCTTTCAGTTCTGCCACTTTGTTTCCACTGTCGTAGATGTCCACCGTGCCGTCGTAGTGCCCGAGGATGTGAAGCCTCTTCACCGGGTCGTAGTAATAAGCCACCACGAAGTCTTCTACTTTGAAGAGTGTCGAAACCGTAACCTCACCCTTGCTGTCCGCTGACAGCGTACCGCAGTCCTGAGTGAAGAGCAACAGTCCTTTGTCGTAGAGTCCTAAAGCGGTCAGCTGTTTCTTCGAGGTGTATGACTTCAGAGTCTCCATGCTGTGGGTGTCTATCCAAGCCACGGTGTTGCGTGACATCGCCACGAGGCGGTTGCCGTCAGGTGTCATCACGAGTTTCTGCCAGCTGCCGTAGGCGAGGTTGGCGGTTTTCAGTATCCGCAACCCTGATGTCGGGACGTCAGAATAGTCGCAGAGCAGCAACTGTCCTGTCGTAGACATTATGACACATGTGCTGCTGCCCGTCACAGCCATGTCCCTCACGATATATCCTTTTATGTATGACACCTCCCGCCTTCCGTTGTCATCATAGCAGAACACCTCCCCGTTGTCTGTTATGCCGAGAACGCATTTCTCGCCGTGTATCGTCACGAGGTTTATGGAGCGTACATTACCCTTCAGCAAGGTGTTTATCCTCGTCACGTTGCCTGAGGAGTGGAGCAGCGCTGAGTAGACATATTGCTCGTCGGTGTCGCCGCCGTATTTTTTTGTGATATACCATGAAGCGTAAGCCAGCAGTTGTTTTATGTCTTTTATCTCACTGCTCTGATACATCGATGACTTGGCGAGCGAACTGCCTAAAGAGAGGTAGAACAACGTGTCGGCATGAGCACGGGCTGCCTCTGCAGCGTTCATGTTGCTTGTGGCGAGAAGGGTCTGCCGTTCAGCTACTTTTCTCATGTTGTCCGCCTGTTCGGCGTATATGCGAGCGTTAAGTTCCGCTGTCTGTGCCATCATACGCTCCCTCTCGGCCTTCTCCCTTTCTTCTCCTGCTATGCGCGACTGGGTCTCAGCCCTCTCCCTCTGTTTGTCAGAAATGGCTTTTTGCTCGAAAGCTATGTCCTCCATCTGTTCGCTGATGCGTAAGGTGACTTTCGACTCCTCGGCGATGACTGTCAGCCTTTTTATTTCTTTCCTCAGTGCCGTCTCTTCTTCCCTGTGTCTGCTCTCGCATACGATATATGCCGCAATAAAGCTTATTGCGGCAATGGTCAGTCTTACGGCAGACTTCTTGAGCATCCTAAGTATGTTACTCATATATTCGGAGTTATAAGCCATGGCAGGAGGGGTAAATGGTGAGTAATGTGTCAGGGTATGGCAGGTGGGTTATGTCCCGCCACCTTAAAGCCTTCTGAGCGAGAGTAAGGTTATGTCGTCGCTCTGCTCTGCACCTTCTGCGTGGCGAGCCACGTCAGCGTCTATCGCCTGCGTGATTTCTTCCGCAGAGCGTCCTTGCAGTGTCTTCAGTATGTTTTCCAGCTTTTCGTCACCGTAGAGAGTATTGCCGGCAGAGCATGCTTCAGTCACACCGTCGGTAAACGCTACGAAAACGTCGCCTTTCTCAAGGCGTATGGTGTGAGAGACGTAAGGATAGTCCTCCATTACGCCGAGACACAGTTCCGGAGACTCTGCCACGGTAGTCACGGAGCCGTCGGCGTGAAGTATATAAGGAGGGTTATGTCCGCCGTTTACGAAAGTCATAGTGCCATCAGAGGTGTTATATACACCGTAGAACACAGTGACGAACATTGAGTCGAATGACTCACGTGCTAGCATGTCGTTGGTCTCGCTGACGGTCGTCACTGGGTCAAGGCAGCGCTGACCTGTAAAGCGTAACAGTGTATGGCTCATAGTCATGAATAGTGCCGCAGGAACGCCCTTTCCCGATACGTCTGCCATGGCTATGCCGATGTGGTCATCGTCTATGCGGAAGATGTCATAGAAGTCGCCTCCTACATCTTTGGCAGGGTGCATGGTGGCGAAGATGTCTATTACTCCGGCAAGGTCGGCGAAAGGAGGGAAGCGCCGTGGCAGTATGGCTTGCTGCACTTCGGCCGCCAACGAGAGGTCTGCCTTGATGTCCACTAACTGTCCGTGCTCCTTCTGCGTGTTCTTTATGAAGGCTATCTCCTCACGTGCCTTCTCTATAGTGCGTTCCAGGTCGTCAAGATCAATAGGCTTTGTAGCGAAGTCGAAGGCACCGTTGTTCATCGCCTCACGTATGTTGCCCATTTCTCCATATGCGCTGACCATGATGACCTTCAGGGCTGGGTTGTTGCGGTCCTTGATTTTCTTCAGCAGCGTGAGACCGTCCATCTCAGGCATGTTGATGTCGCTGAGAATGATGTCTATGTCGGGGTGGTTAAGAAGGGTCTGCAACGCCTCGATGCCGTTGTGGGCGAAGAAGAACTCATACTCTCCTTTGCGTATTTTCCTCCTGAAATACTGCGAGAGAAGGAGTTCAAGGTCAAGCTCGTCGTCGACACTCAATATTTTTAATGCCATATCATTATGGGAGTTATTTGTTGGTTCTGAATATTCTCAACCTTAACGTTATGCGGTTGAAGTGATGGTCTACTTTCTGCAAAATTACGCATAATATTTTTAAATACGGAAAAAATCTTCTCTTTTTTTCTTAATTTCATGAGAAATATTGTAATTTTGCAGCCGATTTGATGAAAAAGTGAAATTATGCCAAGTAAAGGGATTGTGACACAGCTGTTTTTTACGTTCTTCCGCATCGGGGCGTTTACGCTCGGCGGCGGATACGCCATGATACCGATTATTCAGGATGAGGTTGTGGATAAAAGACAGTGGATAAGCCGTGAGGAGTTTCTTGACCTCATTGCCGTAGCACAGTCGTGCCCGGGGGTCTTTGCTGTGAATATCTCTACTTTCATCGGATATAAACTTGACAGGACGAAGGGCGCACTTTGCGCCGCCTTAGGTGCCGTCTTGCCGTCATTTCTTATCATTCTTGCCATTGCAGCATTCTTCCAGCAGTTTCAGGACGTGGCGTGGGTACGTGCCTGTTTCAACGGCATCCGACCGGCGGTAGTGGCTCTCATAGCAGCTCCGACGTTCTCTTTGGCAAAGTCCGCGCATATCAACTTCTCTACTTGCTGGATACCTATCCTCTCCGCTATCCTCATCTGGCTCCTTGGCGTTAATCCGATACTCATCATTCTCGTGGCAGGGTTAGGAGGATACGTATACGGCACTATAGCTGAGAACGAGAAAAATTAAATCTTCTTGTCATGATATTCATCCTTCTCTTCATAACATTCTTGCAGATAGGACTCTTCGGCTTCGGTGGAGGGTACGGCATGCTGTCGCTGATACAGACGGAGGTGGTGGTACGCCATCACTGGATGTCATCTGCAGAGTTCACCAATATCGTGGCTATCTCACAGATGACACCGGGACCGATAGGCATAAACACCGCAACATACTGCGGATATACAGCAGTGGCAAACGACGGTTACGGCACGGCGATGGCGTTCCTCGGAAGCCTTACGGCTACATTCGCCCTGGTGCTGCCTTCTTTGGTGCTTATGATACTAATTTCTAAGATGCTGATGAAGTATATGCACACCAAGACTGTACAGTATGTCTTTGAGGGCCTTCGACCTGCTGTCGTAGGACTGCTTGCCGCCGCGACGTTGCTGTTGCTCAACGAGGAGAATTTCTCCACACCGGCAGACACATGGTATTTCTCTGTCTCTACGGCGATATTCATCGCGTCGTTCGTAGGAGTGTTCTGGGTGAAGGTCAACCCTCTGAAGATGATTGCCATGGCGGCTTTCGCAGGCTTACTGCTGCTTTGGTAGTCAGCCATCAGTATTCTGAAGCCACACGGCTCAACGCTGTATATGGGCGGAGAGACAAGTAGGATAGTCAGGTAAAAGGTATCAGTTTGATTTTACCTGACACATTTTTTCAATGTTAATAACTAATCAATAATAAATAGATTATGATTGCAAACGTAACACCATCAATAAAGTATATCGGGGTAGACGATCTTGACCTCGACCTTTTCGAGAGCCAGTATGAAGTGCCTAACGGCATGGCGTATAACTCTTACGTTATTCTCGACGATAAAGTAGCTGTCATGGACACCTGCGACGGAAGGAAGGCTGAGGAATGGAAAGTTAATCTCGCAGAGGCTCTTGGCGGACGAAAGCCAGACTATCTCGTCGTTCACCACATGGAGCCGGACCACTCTTCACTTGTCGCTGAGATGCTCACTACGTTCCCTGAGCTTACTCTCGTGGCGTCGCAGAAAGCACTGAAGATGCTGCCACAGTTCTTTGAGGGCATACAGCTCGAAGGACGTACACGCTGCGTAGGAGAGGGAGACACGCTGCCGCTTGGAGAACATACGCTGACGTTCTATACCGCTCCTATGGTACACTGGCCGGAGGTACTTGTAAGCTACGACAGTCACGAAAAAGTGCTCTTCTCTGCCGACGCCTTCGGAAAATTCGGCGCACTGTCCGTAGACGAGGACTGGGCGTGTGAGGCACGCAGGTATTATTTCAATATTTGCGGAAAATACGGACCTCAGGTTACAAGACTTCTCGACAAGGCTTCCGCTTTGGATATTGACATGATATGTCCGTTGCACGGTCCTATACTCAAGGAGAACCTCACGTATTACATAGGGTTATATAAGACATGGGGAGCATACGATGTGGAGACAAAGGGCGTGCTCGTGGCTTATGCGTCAATACACGGTGGCACAAAGGCCGTTGCGGAATACGTCGCTGACGTCCTAAGGGAGAAAGGTGCTGGAAAGGTAGCGTTGACAGACCTTTGCCGTGACGACATGGCGGAGGCTGTTGAGGATGCGTTCCGCATGGGACACATGGTCGTAGCGGCAGCGTCTTACGACGGCAATGTCTTCCCTCCTATGTATGATTTCCTACACCACCTTCAGCTGAAAGGCTACCAGAACCGTAGAGTGGCTGTTATAGAGAACGGCTCGTGGGCTCCCACGGCAGGAAGGATTATGCGACAGATGCTTAAGGAGATGAAGGAGATAGACATCGTTGAGCCTACAGTGACCATTGTGTCGAGAATGAAAGAGGCTGACAAGCCGAAACTTCTGGAACTGGCGGAGACACTTATAGCAAAGTAAGTCTTCATGCACCCAGGCAGATCTCTGCTAAAGGACAAGAGGGCGTGTCAAAAGTAATTGACACGCCCTCTTTAGCTATTCTTCAGTTGCTTGTCGTTAATGGCTTGTCTGCCGTTTCCGACAATCATTTTCTCAGCTTTACTTTGTAATTCTTATTTTCCGTTTTGTCTCTTTCCCGTTGACATTAGCCTTCACGACATAGACTCCGGCAGGAAGATTACTTATCGCTACGCTGCCGCTGTCGGCTGCCGCTGCCTCAATGCCGTCAGACGTTACTACGCTTACTCTTCCAACATTCTCGCCGCTGACCTTTATGAAACTGTTCTCCTGACATATCTTTATGTCGGCTATGCGGTTGTCGGCTATGTCGCTTGAGGTGCCTATCGTGAAGATAACGTTACCGCCCTTCACGCTTGTCGACAATGCCTCATAGTATGTGTCAACGTTGAGTTTGTGCTGCTTCGTGTCTGCTCTGAGGAATTTATACGTGAATTTCGGCTCGGTGAGCATTACGCTGTTCTGCTGTATTCCGTCAATAGAGAAGTCATAACCTTTGACATCTGCCGTGACACCGTTCTTATCCTCTATGGTGATGCCCATCATGATATTATTAAATACGGCGGAGTCGTAAGAGTAACTTGAGAAACTCTCCCCGTCGAGCGAGTAGAGATCGGAATATCCGGCGTAGACAGGGTTGCAGTCTACGGCTATGATGTATTCGCCCGGAGTAATGTCGAAACAGTCTATCACGATGCGGTATGAGAAGCCTTCTTTAATGCTCACAGGGTTGTCGAATGTCACGGTGTTCCACTGACCTACGTTTACGCTCTCAACTTCCTGTTCGGCTATGAGTTTATTGCCCTCATAAATATATATCGTGAAGATAGCGTCTGAAAGAGGGTAGAAGCGGGCGGTCTTGATGTTATAGCCTTGGTAGCCTTTGAACATCGAGGAAGGATATTCGCTTGCAAACTGTATCATGTTGTAGCCGTCGGGTGGAGTGAGGCTGTATACGTTAGGAGTCTCGCCGCAGTAGCTTATGCTGCGTGCGTCTATGTCCTTCGGATGGTTCCATGTTGCGGTCATCTCTGTCGCGCTTGTGAAGTTTACTGCCACGTCGTCGACAGGCGGCAGTGCAGCAGGGTTGTTCTTGATAACTACGCTGCTCTTCACCTGCTCGGAGACATCGCCTGTTGCGAAGGACGCTGTGACACCTATCTTGTGAGTGCCTTCCGAAAGGGCGGGGAGCACGATAGAGGTGTTTGACGTTGTGGTTACCTTCTCGCCGTCAGCGAAGACATCATAGCCGTTCAGGTTGTCGGTATCTGCTGACGCATCGTCCGGTGAAAGGATTGCGCTGAGAAGCCAGGAAGCGCGGTACATTATGCCGTTGGCGGAAGACATCTCGCTGAGAGAGTAGAAGTCGCTCTCACCTACAAGGCGTACGAGGTCAGAATACCGCATGTCTGCCTTGCCATAGTCCATGGCAAAGACGTTGCTGCTTGCGTATGGAACGTTTACGCTGACACCTATCACGAGTTCGCCTGAAGGCAGCGACTGCGGGGTGTCGAGTGTCACGCTGTTCAGCTTGTCATATTCCAATGTCTGTGTGACAGGCTGTGAATAGAAGAGCTTCAGCGTATTGCCTTCGTAAGTATAGAGGTTTATTGTCCAGTCTTTCTGTTCTGAGAGAGGGTAGAACAAAACCTTGGTAATCTTGTTTCCGGCATAGGCTTTCACCTCGTCGGCATCGTAGCGTATGGCTATCTCGAAAGGCATGTCGTCGCTGTTAGGACCGAAGCCCTGTATGTTGGCGGTGTTTATGTCGGTGTATGTCTTCGTAATAAGGTTTGACTTTGGTGTCAGCCACGAAATGTATGCGTTGTTGTAGCCTTTCTGACGTGCGGTGAGTGACTGTGGTGCCTGTATCTTGTGCTCCTCGACGGTTATGGGCTCACTCGCAGTACGCTCCGTCTCCACAGTGCCGTAGATGGCTGAGATGGAGTAGACGTAGCTCTGGGCGGAAAGCCCGGTGTCGACATAGCTGCGTGCCTCGCTGCCTACGGTGGCTATCTTTACGTTGTTACGGTATATGTTATAGCCTGTTATTCCTTCGGCTCCGAGTGGTGCTCCCCATGATAGTTTCGTGCCCTTTATGTCGTCAAGCTGCGAAACGCGCAGTACTGGCGGTGCCGCATTGGTTACATCGCAGTCGAACTTTATTATTACAGAGCGTAAGGCGGCTTGGTTGTCGCCGGCATTGGCGTAAATCAGAACTCCCATTACCGAAGCGTCGGCGTTGATGGCTTGCGCACGGATAAGCTGGTAGAAGTCTGTCCCTTCCATGATATACATGTCAAGGTCTTTGAGGTCTACGCCTTTATTCTCAAGGTATTTGTCGGCATAAGTCGAGACACCGTTGTCATAGACAAAGCCTCTGCCGCCGCTCTCTCCTACGATGACTCCGTTGTTGCTCAGGTCGAAAAGCTCGAAGCTGTCGCTGTTGTTCATTGGGATGAGCGAGGTCTTCTTGCCGCTCTCAATGTCAAGGAGGCAGAGAAGGCGTGCCACGGCTTCTTCCTCGCTGTTCCAGCCTCCCCAGAAGAGGAGCTTCTTGCCGTCAGGAGAGAAAGAGCGTGCCGAGCTCCATGGTGACTTGTAGTCGGAGAGAAACTCCGTGGTGCCTGCGGGCGTCCAGTAGCACGCCTGACGGTTATCTGTGTCTATCCAGCCGCCGGCTCCTTGACCGTCAGGGGCTATGCAGTAGGGCATGGAGGGGGAGGGGCTCGTCTCCAAGGCGCGGTATATTGCTCCGTCTTTCCAGATATATGAGTTGTAATGGTTGTCTACTACGAGTGAGCCGGACATGTAATGACCGTCAGGGGTGATGTCATAGCCCACGCCTTGTAGTATGGTGCCCTGTGGGAAGTCTACGATGTGCCACTCGCCGTTTGAGTAGAAAGCGGGGAGCTCACGAGGCGCTTCGTTGCCTATGCTCGTCGTTATGCTGCCTGCCACGGTGCCGTCGTCGGCAATGCCGGAGGCTGTGGACTCTGTCGCTGTGCTGAGCATCTCTATCTCTCCGCTGACGAGGTTCCAGCGGAAACCGTATGAGGCGTAAGCATAGTCGTTGTAATTGCCGCAAGCCCACTTGCCGTTGGGAGAGATGCTGAGTATCTGATACTCCTCGGGGGTCTTGAGGATGATATTCTTGCCACACCATGAACGTAATGGAAAGAGTATGGCAAGAAGCAGGATAAGAATTAATTTATGTGTCTTTGTTCTCATTGTTGTTTCTTTTTAAAAATGGGGTGTCAAGAAAAAACCATGACGTTTCTATTTCCGAAATGCCTCGGAAGCTGCCTGTGTAACGGTAATGGAGGAGTACAAACACAGTTCGCAGCGGAAGGGGGGCTGGGAAATGTGAGAAAAGAAAATTTGCCTGCCGTAGTGTCTGCGACAGGCAAATTATTTTTTCCGTCTTATAAAAACGTCGTTGTTATTTCAGCGTAACCTTGTATGCCTTGATGTTGTCGCCCCTCTTCACTGTAACGATGTATGTGCCGCTCTTCTGAGTGCCGAGGCTTATGCTGCTGGCATCTTTCACGCTGTCAACGAGCTGACCTCCGGCTGAGAATACCGTGATGTCGGCATTGTCGCTGACAGAGAAGATGTTGCCGGCAAAGCTGAATGCGTTGCCCTCAGCGTCAGCAAGCGTTGTCTCGTTGATGGCTGTCGCTGTGTTGTTGAAGTCCTCAAGCGTTATGGTGAGTGGCTCACTCTGTACGTTGCCGAGTGTGTAGCGGGTGAGGATGAAGAGTGTCACTTCCGGTGAACTGGTCTTGTCGAGTGACACCTCTGTCTCAAGGCTTGTGACGTTAGCGTCTTCTGTCACTACGTCTCCAAGCTGGAAACCTTTGAATATAAGGTCGTTGCTCTTGAACAGATCTGCAGGGAAGTCGGCAGGTGTCTGCCAGCTTACTGTAGCATACTGTGTAGTGATTTTTGTGAAGTTCTGTGTCTTTGTCTCTGTGCGTGCGCCAGTAAGCTTCAGGTCGGTAACGGCTGGGAGGTTGGCGTTCATGGTGACAGATACTACAGGAGAGATGTTGAATCCGGTCCATGTAACCTCTTCGCCCATCTCGTCGTATGTGTCTACAAGAGGCTGGATGAAATATTCGTGCTCGCCGTTGCGTACTTCTACGTCATCAGTGATGCAGTAGCCGCTGTCAAAGTCATAGATGTCAATGATGTTTACGTTTTTCACCGGTTTGCCGTCGCAGTAGATTGTAGCTAATGGATTCTGTGAGTTGAATGCGAACAGAGGTGCGCTGAATGCTATAGTCACCTTGCCTGCTGTCGTCTCGTCTGGCTCTACGATAAGTTCTGTAGCTACCATTTCGTCCATGCCTGTGAAGTCAGCATACTCATATATGCATAAAGAACCTGCTTGAGTGCTCCATTTTCCGTCGAAATAAGTCTCGTCAACGACCTTCACCTTGTTTGGATTACCGTCAACAGGTGTATAGGTGGTGCGCATAGACGGTATGAGGTTGCCCTGTCCGTCAGCGTAGTATCTTGTGTTCTCCACTAACTGTGTGCCTTCGTATTTCCATTCTTCACGCTCGAAAGGTGTCTGCATAGGAGTGCCGAAATCAGGGTCTTCAGTTACCTTGTTGTGGGTCTCGGAAATCTTTTCGCCGTTCTCGTTGTATTCTATGATACCTATGTAGTTATAGCTGTCCCAAGCACCGGTTGACTGGAATACTGTTGGTTTGTCAAGGTCAATCCAATCCATGTATTCAAGGGTCTGAGACCAATTTCCATTATATGCGTTGGTACGTATCTCCTTAAACAGACGACCGGTCTCGTCGTAGACATATTCTACAATCACCGAGCCGTCGTCCTTCTTCACGAGTTTGCCGTCAGCGTTGTATTCGTATGTTGTCTCGCCGCTATTCTTGAACGCCATGTCGCCGAAGTCATATGGGCCGTACTGCATTCTTGTCTCGTTCGTAATGTTGCCCTTGCTGTCGAAGCTGTTCTTCGTGTAGCGAATGAGGTCGTAAGCTCCTGCCGTACCGTTGGCGTTATATGTGCGTCCAAACTTTGATGAGCGTTCCAACTGACCGTCAAGGTTGTAGAAATACAACTCCTGCGTCATGTCCTGAGTGTCTGGCTGTGTGCCCATAGAGTCACCGTACCATGTCTTTCTGATGAGCTTCCTGCTGCTCGTCGAAGCAGGTGCCTCGCTCTCTACACCGTCGACGCTGCTAATGGTTGTCGTAGCACCACCAAACTCTGAACCTATCTCGCCAACCTTGCTGAACGTCTTGGCAGTAAGGTCGAAGACGTTAACCTCTGTGCCGGCAATGTAATACAGTTTCGTGCCGTCAGGAGAGAGAACGCAACTGTTCTTGTAAGAATAATTACATGTCTTGTCGGCGTTTGCCACAACAGCCTCTGAGCCGAGCGTCATGCTCTCGGTATTTATCTTCCAAAGACTCGGAACGCACTGGAAGTTTACCGTGGCTATCTTTATGATGTAAAGGTCTCCGTTGCCGTCGGAAGCAATGGCAGCATGCTCGCCAGGAATGCGCATGACTTCGTCACCGACTTCTCCGTTGACAGGGTCAATGGTATATAATATGGTGATAGGATTGAAGTCGTCGTTTTCATCGACTGTGAACTCCATACCGTACAGAGTCTCATACTTCTTGTCGTATGCCATTGAGCTGATGGAAGCTCCGGGGTTCCCCCATTTGTAGGAATAGCTGTTGACAATAACCACCTTGCCTGTGGTGAAGTTCAGAGTGCCGAAGACGGTGTTGTAGTTGATATCTTTAAAGAGTGCTACATACATGTCGCCGACAGATGTGCCACAGCTGAAATCTGCAACGTCTTTCATTTCGAATGTCTTGGTAACTGCAAGCTTTGAGTCCGGTGTAAGGGCGTTTATGTCGAAAGACACCATAACACCATTTTCGAATGATGATGACTCAACACCGTAGACTGTGAATGGCTCTGTCGTAGAACCATTGGTGTCGTCAGCTGCCATGACGCTGTTCACGCCAAGAAAGGCGAGAAGCCATGAGCAAAGAAAATAAAGTAAATTTTTCTTCATGATTTTTATTGATTTAGATAATAGTTTGTTTCTTAGATAGTGAGTGCAGTATTGTAAGGGCCGAGCCCCTTGCATGTTGCTGTTTATATGTAGTTTCGCTGACAAAGAGCCTGTTTCAACAAGTGTCTTGCTGACACTTTGTAAGCTAACTGCTTTGCGCTTGCAAAATTAATGAATAAAAATGTAACAGCCAAAAGAAAAGGGATAAAATTTGGAAAAATGACCGAAAAATCTCCTTCTAATTATGATTTGGTAATCCAAAACCGCTAAAACACTTACTTTTGTCAGCTTTGCCCAAGGCTTTCTGTGCAGAGTGTATTATTTCACGCGCTACAGTTGTCGTATATAGAATGACGTTCGTAATATGAATACTATTGTAATATGAATACTATTTAGGTGGTGCAATATAAAGTTGGCTGCGTTCGGAAGAAGCCTTCCTTAGCTTCTCCAGAATGCAGCCATATAAATACTAACGTCCCTTCCTCAGCCCCTGTGTCCTGCGGGTCACCGCAGGATTTCAGCAGAATACTTGTAATGACGTCAGCCCTTTATTCTGTCTGTGTCCCAAGCCTCTTACTCTTCCGGAGCCTTGTCTATGAGGTCCATGAACTGGTCGAGTTTCGGGGTGATGATAATCTGTGTGCGGCGGTTGCGCTGCTTGCCGACAGCAGTGTCGTTGTCTGTTACAGGGTTATACTCGCCACGGCCTCCTGCGGTGAGCCTCTTCGGGTCTACGCCGTACTGGTTCTGAAGTGCCTGGACAACGCTCGAAGCGCGGAGACATGAGAGGTCCCAGTTGTTGCGGATGTTCTTCATCGACGCTGCAGTAGAGTTTACAGGCACGTTGTCGGTGTTGCCCTCGATGAGCACGTCATAGTCCTTGTAGTCCATGATGATTTTTGCTATCTTCGAGAGGGTCTCGGCGGCACGGTCGTTTATCTCGTATGAACCGCTCTTGTACAGCATATTGTCGGCAAGTGAGATATATACCACGCCTTTCAGCACCTGAACGTCGACTTCTTTAAGTTCCTCACGGCTGAGAGAGCGTGTGAGGTTGTTAGTAAGAACCATATTAAGGGAGTCGCTCTTTGTCTTTACCTCAACAAGATGACGGATGTACTGGTTTGACTCGTTGATCTGATCTACCAGTTTGGAGATGTTGATGTTGTTGTCTGACGTGTTGCTCAGACTCTTGTCAAGACTCTTCTGAAGCGAAGCGTAGTTTTCCTTCGCCTCGTTGAGTTGCTCCTGCTTGGCGGCTAACTGCTCCTGAAGGGAGGTGATGCGGGCGTTGGCGGCAGCAAGGTCTTCCTTGCTTGTCTGATACTTCGACGTGAGAGCACTGTTCTCCTGACGGCAGTTGTCAAGCTCTTTCTTGCTGGCGCAGCTGCCTAAGGCTATTGCGCCTGCGATGATTGCTATTGGTAATAAGTTTTTCTTCATGATGTTATTATTTATTGGTTTATTGACTTTTTCTTGATGCGAAATTACATATAAGATGCCACAGAAAGAAAAAAGTCTAAGCAATTTAAGATTTTTTGTAAAAAAACTTCGTGGGTATAATTTTTTTTTGTAATTTTGCGGGGATTTTTAAATAACACGTTATTTTCTTATGAAAAGTATTATCCTAAAATCCGCAAGCAATCTCAATGGCAATCTCAATTGCAGTAAAGAGC
>CALZUQ010000015.1 GCA_945829425.1 uncultured bacterium
AATTCCCACCGTCAATAATTCGGTAATTAAGGGTTGACGTTTTGTCATATTTCCGATTTCTCTCTGGCGCATACTGCCAGTTATTGCCTTGCGGCTTCCTCCTCCTTGCAAGGCATAGCCAAAGCAAGCTTTGTCTCTGCTCTTGCTTCGAGCGTCGGTTCTCAGTCACGATGCCCGCATCGGTCAATGGTCTTTACACCCCCTTCGGTTCCCCCGTTTCCCGGGGGACAGAAACCTTCTAAAACTGACACTCTGCCCTCAGAGATCAATCGGAAATATGTCAAAGCGAATTAATAGAACCCACCTAAAAATTTTACGCTTATGAAAAGACTCGTTTTTACTTTATGTAGCTTTTTGACTACAATGCTGGCACTTGCCAACGCTGATGTTACGGTGAGCCTCAGCGGCGTGAAGAATGGCGACAACGTGACATTGTCTGTCAGTTCAAACGCCTTCATGAAGAAAATAAACGCCATAGCCGACGGCGATTATGTCTTCACCGACGTGCCCGTGGGCAAACATGTCATCTGACATCGAGAGTCCTTCCGCCTCCATAGCTTCCGGCTCGACGATACTGAAAGGCTCAAGTATATACAACACTCTCGGCCAGCGCGTCAACAGAGTGAGCCGCAACGGCATCTTCATACATAACGGAAAGAAGGTGCTGATAAGAAATAGGATAAATACCTATAACATGAGGTGATTATTTAATTAAGGTGTCCAAAGCTTGAACGGCTTTGGACACCTTTTTAATAATTGTTGCTGCTAAGGCTATTTCCTGGAGAATATATACTTACTTTGCCTGAGAATATATACTTACTTTGCCTGAGAAGTATATCTTCTTTGAAAAATAAGTATTATCACAGTTTCTTTAATGATATGGTGCGCTGCCCCCAAAAACAGATAATCCGGAGAATGATGGAACCATCATAAAAACGTTATTGCAAAGTAACGGGTAACAGGTAACACTTTGGAGAGATTTGTATGTTTGAGTATAAAGATCATGGGTTTTTACACACATTCGACAAGGAAGATTTCGGCGAGAAAACAGAGCCAAGCAGAAGTCTCTTGTTTGTCTTATATGAGTCCTAAATGCCTCCTAATTGACTCTTATTCGGAAATAGGATGTTTTTTGTTGTACAGACAACATTCTCACACCATAGATGCCACCTTTTGGAATGATGAAGGAAAGTGTTCAGAAAGAAGGCAGTTTTCTGCCGTATAGCGTTACCTGTTACCCGTTACCTTGCATTAACGTTTCAATTACAGCATTGCCAATTCTGTGAGAACACCTACTACGACTATCCTTCCAAGTCATATTTTTTAAAAATTATGAACCATTATGAACTTGCGTGATTCAAAAAAAATTCCTATCTTTGCAGCATTATAGTAATATGACCAGAAACGAAGAAACAATGAACATCAAACATACGCTTACAAAGGCTTGGATGTCGCTATGTATCGTGGCTTGTACATTGGGCGGAATCCTTGCCGCATGTTCTGACAATACAGACTCTTTGGGCGACGGCACTACTGCGAGCCGTATGAAGATAGAACTTACCGGCAACATTGAGCAGGTTGCAGTGACGAGAGTCAACGACAATGGCTTCGCTGACGGCGACGTAATGGGAGTATATGTCGTAGATTATGACGGCAGCACTCCCGGAACGCTCAAGACGAGTGGCAATCGTGGTGACAACGTGCGACATGTCTTTGATGCGGCAAACAATAAATGGAATGCGGCCTATGACGTGTTCTGGAAAGACAAGCACACCCACATCGACGTGTATGGTTACTACCCGATAGGAAGTCCTGAGAGCATTGACAATTACAGCTTCACCGTGCAACAAGACCAAAGCAAGCCTACGGAAGGAGGCACCATGGGCGGCTACGAGGCCAGCGACTTCCTATGGGGAAAGGCTGAGGACGTGGCTCCCACTACAAACATTATACGCCTGTCGATGTTTCACCGCATGGCAAACGCACACGTCACTCTCGTCGAAGGCACAGGCTTTGGCGACGGCGAGTGGGCCTCGACCGAGAAGCATGTGACGGTGACAAATGTGGTGCGCGAGGCAAGCATCAACCTCGCCGACGGCACCATAAGGACAAATGGCGACGTGGAGAACAAAGCCACCATACCGGCACGGGTAGGCGACGAGTGGCGAGCCATCGTCGTGCCGCAGACAGTGGCGGCAGGACTCACACTGTTCAGCATCACCATAGGCGGCATACCGTATAAATTCAGCAAATACGAAGCATTTACATATCAGGCAGGCAAGATGTCGAACTTCACCATAAGAGTGAACAAGAGAGCCCCAAGCGGACAGTATGCGCTCACCGTCGTCAGCGAGAGCATCACGGCATGGGAAAACGACCTCGTGAGCCATGATGCCACAGCAAAGGAGTATGTCGTCATTCATTCTACAGCCGGACACCTGAAAGAGTCAATAGCTAAGGTGGGAAAGGATTACAAAAAGGTGAAGAACCTAAAAATTACGGGACAGATAAATGCTACGGACTTCTTAATGATGAGAGACAGTATGCCGAGTCTTACGGCACTCAACTTGAAGAATGTTAGAATCAAGGCGGGCTATGACAATAATGTTGCCCCCGGATATGAGCCTGTATATGGTGAGGATGACGAAATACCATATTGTGCATTTTTTAAGAAGACGGGACTTAACTATTTTGTTTTTCCCGATACGCTAAAGAAAATTAAGGCGAGCGCCCTGGGTGAGTCAGGAATATCAGGTTCGTTGATTATTCCAGAGGGAGTAGAAGAAATTGAATTTGGTGCTTTTGGAGCTTGCAAGGGATTGACCGGCACGTTATCTTTGCCTTCTACTCTGAAAAGAATAACAGGACAGAATGCTTTTGTATATGACCAATTTACATGTGAATTGGTTCTGCCTGAAGGATTGGAAGAGATTGGCATACAAGCATTTCTCGGTTGTACGGGGTTATACGGAAGCTTGCGGTTGCCCGAGACACTGAAGTATATCGGTTCGGGAGCCTTCAAAGACTGTCATAATCTTACCGGCGACCTCGAAATTCCACAGAACATCCAAAAAATTTATCCCGGCACATTCTATAACTGTTCATTTGGAGGAAACCTCAAGCTTCACGACGGCATTGTTTCAATTGGTGGTGACGCCTTTTCAAGTTGTTTCTTCAAAGGAGAACTTATTTTGCCCAAGGACCTCGTGACCATTGAAAACGGAGTGTTCTACAACAATGATTTCTCCGGTGAGCTTAAGCTGCCTTCCAAAATTGTCAGCATCGGTGACAGGGCTTTTGCTTATAACTGGCGACTTATGGGAACACTCGTGTTTCCCGAAGATGTGATTTCCATCGGTGCCGGAGCCTTTGCACATTGCCGCAGCATAGAGGGGCTTGTGTTCCCCGAAGGTTTGGAAAACATACGTTACGAGGATAGTTATTACGAAGACGGCGGTGCATTCCAAGGCTGCTACGGCATAGGCAGCATCGTATGCAAAGGTGGGATGCCTCCATACGTTCAGCCAGGTGCCTTCAACGGAGTGGCTAAGGACAACTTCACGCTCGAAGTGCCTGAAAGTGCCATACATCAATATCAGGCGGCTGCCGGTTGGTGCGACTTCAAACGCATTGCCGCCCACCACGAACTGGTGTGCCGGCCTTCTACGGCTTGCGCACTCACCACGGAACACAGGCAGACTCTCGTCATTAACGCCGAAGGCGAATGGGAGGTAAAGAGCAAGCCCGAGTGGTGTGAACTCTCGAAGACCTCCGGCAACCAAAAGACCGAACTGACGCTAACCATAAAGCAGATGGCAAAAGGCGCAGGCAACCGCGAGGGAGAAATCGTCTTCCGCCTGAAAGGCAAAGACTATACCCACACATGCATGGTGAGGCAAAGAGACTGTCAGTATGACGAAGACCAATGGCTCGACCTGCAGACAGCCACCAAGGGCAATGGCGGCGGCATTAACATCGTATTTCTCGGCGACGGTTATGACGCCACGGACATTGCCTCTGGCCAATATCTCAAGGACATGCAGGACGGCATGGAGCATTTCTTCGGCATAGAGCCATACAAGACCTACCGTGACTACTTCAACGTATCGACAGCCTTTGCCCTCTCGACAGAGAGTGGCGTGGGTACTGTCAATACCATACGCTACAACCGTTTCAACACAACGTTTACGGGCGGTGTAGGACTGAACTGCGACTACGACGAGATGTTCTCCTACGTTCTGAGAAATCCAAGTGTGAACACCTCAAACCTCTGTCAGACACTTATCGTCGTCATACCAAACAGCACTGACTATGGCGGCATAACACAGATGTGGGAGGACGGCTCTGCCATCGCATTCTGTCCTAAGAGCACATACGGCTATCCCTTCGACTCCCGCGGCGTGATGCAACATGAGGCAGGAGGACACGGCTTCGGAAAGCTCGGCGACGAGTATATATACCACAATACCTTCATCGACGCCTGCGGATGCACTTGCTGCGGACATGTCGATGCCGTGGTCGCCGCACAGTCATTAGGGTGGTATCAGAACATCTCCGTCACGGGGAAGATGCACCAGGTGCCATGGTCACACCTCATCTTCGACGGTCGCTACTCAGACATCGTGGACATCTACGAGGGTGCGTTCATGCACAACCGAGGCGTATTCCGCTCAGAACAGAATTCATGCATGAACAACGACATACCTTATTACAACACCATCTCACGCGAGGCCATAGTGAAACGCATCAAGGCGTATGCCGGAGAGGAGTATTCGTATGAAGACTTTGTGAAAAACGACAAACGCGATGCAGGAACTATGAGCACAAGGTCGGTAGGCACATTCACCGGTTCGTCGGTTCATTCACGCCAGTTGCCGCCTACTATCCACAAGGGAAGACCGATAATGAAATTGTAAAAATCAGATAATTATGGGAAGACTAATATCATATATATGTATAACACTGTCGTTATTAGGACTTGCCTCCTGCTCAAATGACGACTCTACGGGAGCCCCGAAGAACGCAAAGGAGACTCCAATGACCTTTGAGGTCAGACATCCGGGACAAACAAGGGCTACAGCAACTGACTTTGAGGAAGGAGACAAAATAGGCCTCTATGTGGCTGACGAGGTGAAGGAACTGGAACTGTCGGGCAACCTTGTCAACAACGAACCCTTGACGCTGGCGTCCGACACATGGTCGGGCAGACACCCTCTCTTTTGGGACGAAGGCCGCTACAACGCCTATGCCTACTATCCATACCAAGACATCGTGTCGATAGAAGACCAGCCTTTTGCAGTGGCTACCGACCAGACAACAGCAGAAGCGGCAGGACGTCTCAGCGGATACGAGGCGAGCGACATGCTCTTTGCCATGACAACGGGTGTGGAAGCACGCCAAGAGCCTGTCACGCTCTGTTTCAAGCACGTCATGAGCCGGCTTACCATAAGGCTAATAAAAGGTGAGGACTTCGAAGGCGACATGCCTCGCAATGCTGAGGTCTTCGTCCACAATACCGTCACCACTGCCACAATAGACCTCTCTGCCGGCATTGTCACACGCGCGACCAACGGCACAAGGCATACCATAAAGGCGCGCCAGGAAGGCGACAACCAGTTTGGAGCCATCATCGTTCCGCAGCGCATAGACAACCGCATGCCGCTGATTGAGGTGGTGATGAAAGGCGTGAGCTATCTCTACGAGAGCAAGTTCGTGTTCAAGACCGGCGTCAACCATCTCGTCAACCTTGTCATAAGCAGTAATCCCGAACAGGTGTCGGTAGGGATAGGAGGAGAGATAGAGAACTGGGAGTAGGGGAGGAGAGTTTCCTTGAGAAAAGCGAGAAAGACGTATGATAAGACGAATGATTTATTTCTTGGTTGGGTTGAACCTCCTTCTACTTATAGTGGCAGTGACGCTATGGTTGCTGCCCGACCATTCAGCCGACCGTATCACCGTTGACGACACCGTAAGGCAGGAGGTGAGAAGGGTATATGTCGACACGGTGGTGAGGATGGAAAACAGCCACGTCATCAACGTCAACCGGACGGACATCGACAACAGCACGCCACAGGAAAAAAGGCAAACCGACAAGCACAGAGCAACGTCGAGGGAGATAAGCACAGACATCAGACAGATAGCCAAAGGCAGCCCCTTCTACCACGAGGCAAAAAAAGTTATGGAGGGAAAACTTGAAGAGGGTGACGCTGCAAACAGGAAGATGATTCTCAACTACTGCGAACACCTGCGCATGTCGTACAACACAAAGGACATTGACTTCATTAGGCAGGTCATGAGCGACAAGGCGTTGATTATTGTGGGCAACGTGGTGAAAAAGTACGATTCCTCATCGACCATAGAAGGCGACGAACGCGTCACGTTCAGTCTTAAGACTAAGGCGGAATACGTGGCACGACTCGAAAGGGTGTTTGCCCAAAACAAAAAAATTGACGTCACGTTCTCCGACTTCCGTATCATGAGGCACCCTACCGTGGCTGGCATCTATGGCGTAATCCTACGACAGAAATATACGAGCGACAGATATTCCGACGACGGCTGGCTCTTCCTGCTTTGGGACTTCCGCAACCCGTCGATGCCAGTCATCCATGTGCGCACATGGCAACCTCACCAGACGGTGGCAAACGACAACGAACTTATCGGAATCAACGATTTCAACCTTGAATGAACAAAAAGACGCGTATGAGACAAAAGATCTTGCTTCGCATATTATGGACAGTAATGCTTGTGACAGCAACTGCTTCCTCTGCCATGGCACAGAAGTTTAAGGTGACTTCGTTCAAGACGTTGAAAAACGACGTGAGTGCTTTCATGTCTCCCGTTTACGACCTCAACGGACAGGCGTGTGCGCTGATACGCGTGGAGGCACCTGCCGACTTTGCCTTCTCCACACCGTTGGGAATAGTGAAACGGAAAGACGAGGTGGGAGAGATATTGCTTTACGTGCCTAACGGCACAAAGATGATAACAATAAAGCACCCGGAATGGGGCGTGATGCGCAACTACCGCTTCGAGCAACAACTTGAAAGCCGCATGTGCTACGTGATGAAGATAAGCTTTCCGCAACCTGTCGCCGAAGAGATTCACGACACATTGGTCATCACGAAGACACGCATTGACACAATCGTGGTCAAGTCGATGCGACAGCCACTGCCACGTCAGTGGTGGGCGATGGCTACGGTGTCGGCTTCCGGAGGAAGTTATCCTGTGGGCATAATGCTCGCCACGATGAAACGTCACGGAGTGTTCCTCCACCTCTCCACCGACTTCCGCTCTACGGGCGACATACGCGCCGAGGTGGACAAAGACGGCATGCCAACCGACGGTACTCAGGTAATGCCTTACTTCACCGGCAAGAAAAGCCGCTGCAACTATATGATTACGGCAGGTCTCACACACCGTCTCTCTTCAAGCCTCACACTAATGGAAGGAGCCGGATATGGAAAGACAGCCACGGCATGGCAGTTGGCTGAGGAGGAAGGTGGAGGGTATGCCCTCAACAGAGATATGACACGCAAGGGCTTTGCAGCAGAGATGGGACTTGCATGGACAACGGGCAGCAAGGCAGTCATGCTGTCGGTGACTACCATTGAGTTCAACAAGTGGCAAGTGAACATCGGTTTTGGCATAAAAATCGGAAAGAAATGAAACATCAGAATATTTTCCTCACAATCCTGACAGTTGCCGGTGCCATAGTTTGTGCCGCATGTACCGATTACGACATACCCATAAATCCTGTGCCGGTGATGACCATCGGCGAGGCTACCGATATCACACGCACTTCAGCCGTAATTCATGCCTATGCGGGAAGGGCAAGCAGCAACCGTCTGACCATAGAATATGGCGGGAAGGGCGGACATTTCACGACTACCGCACCTCTCACCCCCGTTGGCGACAGTATCATCTGCACGCTCTCCCCACTTACTCCCGGTACGGAGTATGCCTGCCGGCTGTGTTCCTACAATGGCCGTACAGAGGTGAGAAGCAAGGAGACATGCTTTTCTACCTTGCCAAACACCAAGCCCAGCGTGTCGGCACTAACTGCCCTTGCACAAGGTCCAACGTCAATAATAGTCGCCTATATCATCACAGACGATGGAGGTGACGACATAATGTCCTCAGGATGCAGGGCGAGGAATGGGGCGACGGGAGAGCAAAAGACATTCCTTGCAGACAGCGGGAAAAACGGGACGGAAATAGAGATAGCCATTGGTGGATTAGAGAGACATACACCCTATGAACTTTGGCCTTTTGCCATAAACAACTTGGGCGAATCGACTGGAACTGCACTTTCTTTCACCACGGGCAACAGCATTCTCCTTGGTGAAGGTGGCAACCTTAAGGAACTGATGCAAGGCGATGACAATGACTACATCACTCTCTCATTTGCTGGAAAAATGCATGGCGACGATTTCCGCTATCTACGTGAGATGAAAGTGGAAAACCTCAACATTGCCGACGTAAACATCATCGAAGGCGGTGAGGCATATGTGCCGTCACGATTTACAAAGGATAATATTGTGGGCTATGGCATGTTTTCTGACATGGAAATCAGAAGCGTGGTACTGCCGCTGACAGCGGAAAGCGTGGAAGAGCAGGCATTGAAGGACTGCGCTTCACTCGTGTCGCTAACCATGCCTGCCAATGCCTCCGTCATATTGCCAAGTGACGGATGCTATGCCCTTGAAGAGATTGAGGTGCCAGCGGCCAACAAGCATTACAGAAGCATCGACGGCATACTGTATGATGCTGACGTGACGCAAATAGTATGGATGCCCATGGGCAAGACGGGCGAGATTGAACTGCCTGCCACAGTCACTGCCGTAGGAGCATATGCCTTTCGTGGCTGCCGTTTCACGGAGTTTGTCATGAGCAACAACGTGAAGGAGATGGGACAGGCGGCTTTCTACGGAAGCAAGGTGGAGAAGGCGGTCTTATCAGACGCACTGAAGACTATTGCCACTGCAGCTTTTCAGAAATGCGCAAGTCTCAAGGAAGTGCATCTCGGCAACGCTACGGAGCTATTGGGTGAATACGTCTTTGACGGCACACTTATAGAGCATCTATACGTCAATGCCACAATCCCTCCAGTGTGCTACGACAATACCTTCGTCAACAACGCCATAGACATATTTGACCATTGCACATTGCATGTGCCTTCGGCAAGCGCAGTCATGTATCGCAACCACAGGCATTGGGGAAAGTTTAAGAATATGGTGGAATATTAGAATAATAAACACAATGAATACACCGGAAATAGAAGAACTGAAATTGCTTGTTGAGAAGAAATACAGACGCATCCTCTCAACAACAACTGATTTCGAGGAGTTCTCAATGGAACTGAAACGGAAAGTGTCGAAGAATATTTCCAGTTCGACGCTGAAAAGAATATGGGGCTATGTCAACGACAGCCACAAGACACGAAAGTTTACACTCGACATTCTCGCCAACTATATAGGTTATGAGAATTTCGACTCGTTTGTGTCGTGGCTGAAAACAAGCACCCGATACAACTCGTCGTTTTTCAACGCTTGCCAGGTGGTGAGCAGCGAGCTGGACATAGGTCAACAGATAGAGATAGGTTGGCGCCCCAACCGACTCCTGAGACTAAGGTATCTCGGATGCAGCAAATATGAAGTGGTTGAGGCCAAGAACAGCAAGATAAGGGTGGGAGACAGATTCGTCACCGGATGTTTCATAAAAGGCCAGCCGCTCATACTGCCATACTTAGAGCGGCCAGAAGGCAATACTCCCACGTTTGTGGCAGGACGAAACAGCGGACTTAACATGTTGGTTATAGTAAAAGAAGAAGAATGACGACAGAAACATCGGGATTTGACGAAGACATAAGCATGATGATTGACAACATGGAGGTTGTGTCGAACTCGTTCAGCAACATTCGTGAGTGTTATGTCTCACAGTCGGGGCATGCCCGAATATTCTCGGCACAACGTTTCGGTAAACGTTACATGCTGAAATGCCTCAAGCCTGATTTCCTTATGACACCCGCTTACCGGTTGGTGCTGAACAAAGAGTTTGAGATAGGCATACAGCTTGACCATCCATGCATCTGTCATACCATAAGCATGGAGGCGGTGCCGGAACTGGGGCTTGCAATCGTAATGGAGCATATCGACGGAATGACACTCGAGGCTTTTATGCAAGAGAAGAAGCTTACTAAAGAGCTTGCACGGAAGTTTGTAGGGCAGCTCACAGATGCACTGGCTTATATGCACAGCAAGCAGATGCTACATCGCGACCTCAAACCATCCAATGTCATGGTGACTCACCAAGGCCACAACATACGCCTGATAGATTTCAGCCTTTCAGACAGCGACGCGTTCAGCATATTCAAGTCGCCATGCGGAACGTCGGGATACATAGCACCGGAACTAATGATATCCAACGCATGTTCCGACATACGGTGTGACATATATTCCCTCGGTGTGCTGATGGCATGCATGGCACGGCATACGGGCGACAAAAAGATGATGCAAACTGCAATAACATGCATGAACCATGCGCCAGAAAAGCGTCCGGCAAAGATGTCGGAAATAGTCATACCGCCGGATGCTACAACGGCAGAGAAGGTGGCGATAATAATTCTGACCATTACGTCGATGATACTCATAGCACTTATTGTTTATCGCCTCAATACAGTGTGAGATGAGAATGAACGAAACCGCCGTATGCGAAAACGAATGTACGGAGGGGTGGGAGGGCGGTAACGTGAAAATAGGAGATAAACGCTGTTTAGTATGCGTTTATCTCCTATTTTTATTTATAAACAAAAAAGCCAGCAAAATGCTGGCTTTATGTACACCCGTAGGGATTCGAACCCTAGACCCACTGATTAAGAGTCAGTTGCTCTACCAACTGAGCTACGGGTGCTCGTACCCATTTTTATGCCTTATTTACGTCCTTTTTGTACACCCGTAGGGATTCGAACCCTAGACCCACTGATTAAGAGTCAGTTGCTCTACCAACTGAGCTACGGGTGCTCATTAAAAAGGCTTTATCTAAAAGCGGTTGCAAAGGTACTGACTTTTTCTGAACTGTGCAACTATTTCAGGGATTTTTTTTACTCAGGACGGTGTTTTTTTAGAATAATTGATTTGTGTCATGCTTTTCCGCTTCCAGTGAATGGGTGTCATGGGTGGAAAGCATCAGGCATGAATCATAGCGATCCTTTTGTCGAGGGCAGTTCATACTTGTATATGTCCCTTTTCACCGCCATGCGTATGGCGCGTGCGAGTGCTTTGAAGATGCCCTCAATCTTATGGTGTTCGTTCTGTCCCTCAGCCTTGATGTTGAGGTTCATGTGTGCGGCATCGGAGAAGGACTTGAAGAAATGCAGGAACATCTCCGTGGGCATCTCACCAATCTTCTCGCGCTGGAACTCGGCCTCCCATACAAGCCATGGCCGTCCGCCGAAGTCAAGAGCTACGGAGCAGAGACAATCGTCCATAGGAAGGCTGTAGCCGTAACGCTCTATGCCGCGTTTGTTGCCGAGCGCTTTATGTATGCATTCTCCGAGTGCCAGCGCCGTGTCTTCTATGGTATGATGTTCGTCGACGTGGAGGTCGCCGTGTGTCCTCACGGTGAGGTCTATCATGCCGTGTCTGCCTATCTGTTCGAGCATGTGGTCGAAGAATCCAAGTCCTGTGGAGATGTCACACTGTCCTCTGCCGTCAAGGTTCATGCGCACGAAGATGTCCGTCTCTTTCGTTGTCCGTGACACCTCAGCTATGCGTTCTCCGGCGAAAATTGTCTCTGTGATGCGGTCCCATGTCATGTCGTCTCCAAGGATCAGCGCACGGCATCCCATGTTTTCTGCGAAGAGGCGGTCTGTTTCACGGTCGCCAATGACGTAGCTTCCCTCGATGTCATATTCCGGGTCGTGAAGGTATTTCTCCACAAGTCCTGTGGCAGGCTTTCTCGTAGGAGCGTTGTCCTCAGGGAAGTGGCGGTCTATCAGTATGTCGTCGAAGATAACCCCTTCGCCTTCCAAAGTCTGGAGGATGAAATTATGCACTGGCCAGAAGGTCTCCTCAGGAAACGACGGTGTGCCGAGTCCGTCCTGGTTGCTCACCATGACGAAGTGGAAGTCGAGGTGATGGCGCAGGAAATGGAGGTTGCGTATCATGCCGTCGACGAAGTGCAGCTTCTCGAAGCTGTCTATCTGCTCGTCTTCCGGCTCACGGATCAGTGTGCCATCTCTGTCTATGAAGAGTATTTTCTTTTTTCCCATTGCTTTGTGGTGGGTTCTGTTGTTTCGCTAAGGTGTTGTCTTTTTATTTGCAAGCACTACGCCCTCAGAGTTTCAGTTCCTTGAGTATCTGTGACATCTTCTGGACGGTAGCCACGCGTGTGGGTACGAGAGGCAGTCGGAGAACGTTGTTTATGAAGCCCATTTCGTGGAGCAGCGCCTTAACGCCCGCTGGGTTTCCGTCGACGAAGAGGAGGTTATAGAGATCAGTGAACTTATGGTGTATCTTCACTGCGGCTTCAAACTCTCCCCTCTGCTCCAAGCGTATCATGCGTGAGAACTCTTTAGGCAATGCGTTGCCGATGACGGAGATGACACCCTCTGCACCGCAGGCAATCATAGGGTAGGTGAGGGAGTCGTCGCCGGAGAGTACTGCGAAGCCTTCGGGCTTTCCCTTAAGTATCTCATCTACCTGTTCGAGGCTTCCACTCGCCTCTTTTATCGCCACGATGTTCTCGCAGGCGTGAGCAAGCCGTAGTGTCGTCTCTGCCTTGAGGTTTATTCCCGTCCTTCCCGGAACGTTATAGAGTATCACTGGCAGGCGTGTGGAGTTTGCTATCACCTTGAAATGCTGGAAGAGTCCTTCCTGCGACGGTTTGTTATAGTATGGGCATACGCTGAGAATGCCATCGATGCCGGCAAAGTCTCCATTCTGCAGTTCTTCGGCTATAGCGGCTGTATTGTTTCCACCACATCCCACAACGATAGGCACCCGTCCGTTTACGAGTTCTACGACAAAATGCTGTATGTCCAGTTTCTCTTGTTTTGTGAGGCAGGGTGTTTCGCCTGTCGTGGCAAGGATGCACATGAAGTCGGCACCGTTGTTCAGCTGATATTCTACAACGTTTTTCAGAGCGTCGAAGTCTACAGCACCGTCTTCGGTGAACGGTGTGATGAGAGCAATGCCCAAGCCACGGAAAATATTGTTCTTCATATAAATATAAAAGAGTTTTATTTTGACGGTGGGAGACTTGTCCTCCTGACCCACTGACCAGAGGGAAGTAATAACCCACCTTTATTTATGCCTTCATCATTCATGTCCGCTCTCCCGTAGGGGGTGGAGGTATGGATGATGAAGGTCTGTGCGCATGTCTTAAGATGGTTCCCCTACGGTCAGAATGTCGTGAGGGAAGGTTTTTCACCGGAAATGTTTCGCTTTTTTTCGGTTTGTGTTTATGATGTGGTGCTACAGCAGCTTATGAGAGGAAGCCGAGAAGTGCTCCTGCGGCTACCGCAGAGCCTATCACTCCCGCCACGTTAGGACCCATCGCGTGCATGAGGAGGAAGTTTTTGCGGTCGTACTCCAATCCGAGGTTGTTGGAGATACGTGCCGACATAGGTACTGCGCTCACTCCGGCGTTGCCGATCAGCGGGTTGATTTTCTTTCCTTCCGGGAGGAAGAGGTTCATGAACTTCACGAAGAGAACGCCCGAGCATGTCGCTACGACGAAAGCGCAGGCGCCGAGGAAGAATATGAATATCGTGTTCAGTGTAAGGAACTCGCTTGCCTGTGTGGAGCATCCCACGGTGAGTCCGAGGAGCATTACGATGATGTCGTTGAGAGCCGAGCCTGCTGTCTTGGCGAGGCGTGTCGTCTTGCCCGACTCTTTCAGCAGGTTGCCGAAGAACAGCATACCGAGGAGCGGAAGTCCAGAAGGCACTATGAATGTCGTGATGAGGAGTCCGATGATTGGGAAGAGTATGCGCTCTGTCTGTGACACCTCTCGTGACGGCTTCATGTGTATGAGACGTTCCTTCTTCGTTGTGAGGAGACGCATGAGAGGTGGCTGGATGACCGGTACGAGAGCCATGTAGGAATATGCGCAGACGGCTATTGCGCCCATGAGGTTAGGACATAGCTTGGAACTGAGGAATATCGCCGTAGGTCCGTCAGCACCTCCGATTATGGCTATGCCCGCTGCCTGGTTTGGTTCGAAACCGAGGTAGAGTGCTGTCATATATGCTCCGAAGATGCCGAACTGTGCCGCGGCACCTATCAAGACGAGCTTAGGGTTGGCTATGAGTGCGGTGAAGTCCGTCATGGCACCTATGCCGAGGAACACCAACGGTGGATACCATCCGAGTTTTACGCCCTGATAGAAGATATTCAGCACGGAGTTGTCCTCATAGAGACCAATCTCCAGGCCTGCCTCTGCCTTGAACGGTATATTGCCGAGGATGATGCCCAATCCGATTGGCACGAGCAGCAGAGGTTCGAAATCTTTCTTTATCGCCAACCATATAAAGAATATGCCTACGGCGATCATTATAATGTTTCCCACTTCCGCATTGGCGAAGCCAGTGTATGTGAGGAAGTCGAAGAAATTGTCTTTTAAGAAATTCAAGAATGTCTCCATAGTATATTCTGTGTTATGCTATTGTGACTAAGACGGTATCTTCCTTGACAGAGTCTCCCTGCTTTACGAGGATTGATGTCACCTGTCCGCCGAATTCTGCTTCGATATTGTTCTGCATCTTCATTGCCTCGAGGATGAGCAGTGTGTCGCCCTCCTTCACTGTGTCGCCTACATTCACCTTAATGTCTACTATAGTGCCAGGGAGTGGTGCCGTTACGCTGCGTCCTTCTCCTGCCGCTACGGGAGCCGGTGTCGGTGCTGCTTTCTGTGCCGGTGCGGCAGAAGGTTTCGGCTCTGGTGCTACGACTTGCTTGATAGGTCGTGTGGTAGGTTTAAGAGCTTGTTTGAGTTCCACTACGAACTCCGCTCCGTTGACGTTAACCTTCGCTACGTTGTCTTCTATCTCGAGAATCTCAACATCATAGTCGGTACCCTCTACTGTATATTGATATTTTGCCATGGTGTATGTATGTTTTTTATGTTTCGTTATGGTTTAATCTTTTCTTGTGGTTCCTTTATCTATTACGTTTTTTGATTAACCTTTTTCGCTTAACTTATTCGTCTAACGCTTCTGTCTTCGATTAATCTTTTTGTTTGGATGTTTCCGTTTTACTTTTTCTTTTTTCAGTTATTTTTTCAAGATGTTGCTTTCTCCGCTTGTGTTTACGTAGTTTTTCCAGTTGCTTTTCTTCGGCTTTATGGTTATTACGCCCGACTCTACGTCGTGAACATCGTCCTGATACTGTTTTAGAGCCATGGAGATTACAGCTATGTAAACCTTCTTGTCTATGCCCTTTGTCTTCAGCCCGTCCTTAAGGATTATCGCCGAGGTGTCTATAACGTCGTCGACGGCTTTGACGGTTTTTGTTACTGGTTTGAACGGGTGTTTATAAGCTATCTTCTTTGCTGTGTTCATGTGTCCCATGATAAGTCCGAGGAACTTGAAGAACAGGAAGAGAAGGAGGAGACACGAGAACGTAGTGCCCATGGCGAGGATTGTTATGGCGAAGCCGTGAGGGTCTTTCTCCTTGGTGTTTCTGATCTTGTCATTGGTGTAGGGCGTGTTCTCCTTGCTTGGCGTAACGGTTTCCGGTGTGCAGACCTTCCATATTGCTTTGCCGTCGCTTATGCGTGCGTATGACTCATTGCATTTCAGCGGTGGTATGCTTACAGAGTCTATGAGGTCAATGCCGTTGCCGTCGTATATGGCTATCCATGCCGCCTCGCCACGTTTCAATGGAGCGTTGAGATGCAGCGTGCCGTTGTTGGAGTTGCTGTTCAGGAAGAACAGTATGTGTTGGCGCGCGGTTATGACGGTACGTGGATCGTTGCTCGGAATCACAGACATCATTTTCTGTCGTTGTGGTGCGCTGAGGTTCTTGTTGAGCACAGCCTTGTCGGTAGCGATGTACATCCCTCGGATGTTCAGTGTGGAGTGAGAGACATTGCAAAGTTCGATCCAGGCGTTGTTGTTTCCGAACTCGTCTTGAATGCTTGCCTCGTTGTGGCTCATCACCTCGTTGATTTTTATGCTCTTGGCACCTTGTGCGAAAGCGTTGTGTGATGCAACGGCAAGCATTGCAAGCAATAGTATCTTATTTTTCATTGCTGTGAGATATTTGTGTGTTTTTGGTTTTTATCCGCAGAAGAAGAGTATTATCAGCTGTGCGGTGAATATTCTCAGGAACATGGTGAGAGGATATACCGTAGAATAGCCTACTGCAGGGGCTTCCTTGCTGCATGAAGAGTTGGCGTAAGCCAGTGCTGGAGGGTCGGTGTAGGAACCGGCAATCATACCCATTATGGTGAAGTAGTTGAACTTGAACTTCATGCGTGCTATCGTGCCCACAATGAGTATCGGAATTACGGTGATGAGGAATCCGCAGAGTACGTAGAGTATGCCGTCGCCGGCGATAACCGTGTTTACGAAGTTTGCTCCAGCCTTTATTCCAACGCTCGAAAGGAAGAGTACCAGTCCCACCTCGCGGAGCATGAGGTTTGCCGACGTCGTGGTGTATGTGACAAGATGCACCTTATATCCGAAACGTCCGATGAGGATGGCTATGATGAGTGGGCCCCCGGCGATGCCGAGCTTCAGAGGCACGGGTATATTAGGTATGGCGAAAGGTATCGAACCGAATATTATACCTATCATGATGCCTATGAAGATAGTGGCAATGTTAGGATGGTCAAGGCGTTTGATAGCGTTGCCTACAAGCGATGCAACGCGGTTTACTGATGTCTCGTCGCCAACGACCATGATGCGGTCGCCCACCTGTAGGGCGAGGTTGCTGCTTGCGAAGAGGTCCATGCCTTGGCGTGTCACGCGTGTGACGTTTACACCGTAGACGCTTGAGAAGTGCATCTTTGCCAGTGTCTTGCCGTTTATCTCCGGCTTGGTGACGAGGATGCGCTTGCTGATCATTTGTTTAGTGGCTTCCTGCATCTTGAACTCCTCGACCTCTATCTTAGGACCTACGAATGCAATAATGGCTTCGGCGTCGGCTTCGGCGCATACGCAGTAAACCTTGTCGCCCTGCTCGAGCACGGTAGAACTTTTGGGCAGAATCAGCTCGTTGTTGCGGAGGATACGCGAGAAGACGAAGTCGCGCTTCATGAACTCGTGTATCTCAAGTATGGTATGTCCCGAAAGGTATGAGTTGGAGACGAGAAGGTGCATAAGATATGGCTTGGCACTGGTGTTTGCGTTCTCCTTGGAGTCAAGGTCTTCCTCCTCCTTGTTCAGCTTCACCTTGCAGATATACCTTATTAATATAGTAGCACCGATGATACCTACCACACCGAGAGGGTATGCACAGGCATATCCGTTGGCGATGTCTGGTGCGCCGTTAGGGAACATAGCGGCTAAAGCCTCGTTTGCGGCACCAAGTCCCGGGGTGTTTGTAACGGCACCGTAGAGCGTACCCACGAGCATCGGCAGGCTGGTGGGGTCTGTGGTGTCGAAGAAGATGTAATAGCATGCGAACATCACGATGATGTTGAGAAGAATCATGCTGCACGCCATGAGGTTCAGCTTCACACCGCCCTCCCTGAAGCTCTCGAAGAAACCGGGACCAACCTGCATGCCAATCATGAAAACAAACAGTATGAGTCCGAAATCCTGAACAAATGTGAGGATAGGCAGAGGGGCTGTAAGCCCGAAATGGCCTGCTGCAATGCCGGCGAAGAGAACGAAAGTAACTCCGAGGGCTATTCCTCCAATCTTCAGCTTTCCAAGGTAAACGCCTACAGCAATCACTACGGCGTAGAGGAAAGCAATGTGTGCAATAGAATCAGTCTTTGTAAATAAGTCTATTATCCAGTCCATATTTATTGATTAGTGCAAATAAAAGATATGTTCGGGGGCTGTAGATGAAACGTTATGTGAAAAACGCTACAAAGTTAGCGAAAATATCAAGGAAAGAAGAATTTTTTCCTGATTTTTTCTCTTTTTTCATTAAAGTTTTTTTATTTAAGATATTTTTATTTCCTTTTTTTGCTCGCTCAAAGTATTTTAAGTATTTTTGCATGCTCATTATTATAATGATGCGAATTTTATGCATTTATTTTCCATAATAACCATATAAACTTTAGCTAATCATGAATAAGACCAACGAAAAACTTTTTCAGGAGTTCGTGGCACCAACCACACAGGAATGGCTTGACAAAATTCAAGTGGACCTGAAGGGCGCTGACTTCCAGAAGCGCATGGTGTGGAGGACCAATGAGGGGTTTGATGTGCAGCCGTTCTACAGACGCGAGGATGTAGAGAAACTGCAAACACCAGACGCTCTGCCAGGAGAGTTCCCATTTGTACGTGGAAACAAAAAGGCGGACAACGAATGGTATGTACGTCAGAACATCAAGGCACAGACACCTCAAGAAGCTAATGCCAAAGCTCTCGACGTATTGAACAAAGGTATTGACTCGCTCGGATTCAGAATACCTGGCGACGAGGTGAGCAAGGAATATGTCGAAGCACTCCTGAAGGACATAGCGTGCGACTGTATTGAGATAAACTTCACAACATGCAAACGCCACTCGGTAGAGCTGGCGCAAATCCTCGTAGCGTATTTCGAGGAGAAAGGTTATGACAAAGACCGCATAGTGGTGTCAATAGACTGGGACCCTATGGAAAAGACTGTAATGAAGGGAAAGAACGTCGATGCTCTCCTGCCGCTGGCAAAGCAGCTCATAGACACTGTAAAGGAATACAAGCACTTCAGGGTCATCGCCGTAAACGCCGTAGCACTGAACAATGCAGGAGCGTACATTGTACAGGAACTGGGATATGCACTTGCTTGGGGAGCGGAATACATGCAGATGCTTGTTGACGAAGGCGTCGACGCTGCTGAGGCGGCAAGGCGTATAAAGTTCAACTTCGGCATCTCGGAGAACTATTTCATGGAGATTGCCAAGTTCCGTGCGGCACGACTGCTATGGGCAAAAATAGTAAAGGAATACCAGCCATGCTGTGACTGTGCATGCCGAATGATTGCCAACGCTGAGACAACACGTTATAACATGACGGTTTTCGACGCATATGTAAACCTCTTGCGCTCACAGACAGAGACAATGTCGGCGGCAATAGCTGGAGTACACTCCATTGTCGTGACACCGTTTGATGCGGCTTACGAGACACCTAACGACTTCTCAGAGCGCATAGCACGCAACCAGCAGCTACTACTGAAGGAAGAGAGTCATTTCGCTACAATAGTTGACCCGTCGGCAGGATCGTATTATATCGAGGAGCTGACAGCGTCGCTCGCAAAGGAGGCATGGAAGATATTCCTCAACGTAGAGGAGCAGGGAGGATTCCTCTCTGCAGCAAAAGCGGGAACCATACAGGACGTCATAAACGCTACAAACGAGAAACGTCACCTGCACGCCGCACAGAGAAGGGAATTCATTCTCGGAACAAACCAGTTCCCGAACTTCACAGAGCAGAGCGACGGAAAAGAGCCGCTCGCACAGTGTTGCTGCTGCAAGAGCAACGACGCGCCGGAGTTCAAGGCGATTAACGCCACACGACTCGCTGCTGACTTCGAGAACCTGCGTCTCGCGACAGAGAAGTCAGGTAAGCAGCCTGTAGCTTTCATGCTGACAGTAGGAAACCTCGTATGGCGACAGGCGCGTGCACAGTTCTCTACGAACTTCTTCGCATGTGCAGGATATAAGGTCATAGACAACCTCGGTTTCAAGAGTGTTGAGGAAGGTGTGGACGCTGCACTACAGGCAGGAGCTGACATCATAGTGATATGCTCAAGCGACGACGAATATGCAGAATATGCAGTGCCGGCATATAAATATCTTGACGGACGCGCACTATTCGTGGTGGCTGGTGCTCCTGCATGTGCCGAAGAACTCAAGGTTGCCGGAATAGAGCATTTTGTTCATGTGAAGGTTAACCAGCTCGAAACGCTGAAGATGTTTAACGAAAAACTCGGTATCTGATTATGGCAAGAAAAGATTTTAAAAATGTTGATATCTTTGCTGGTATCGAGAAAAAGAACGGTCTCGACTGGCAGAAGGAAAATAACATACAGTATGTCTGGAAGACTCCAGAACTTATCGATGTAAAACCTGTTTATACCAAAGAAGACCTGGAAGGCATGGAGCATCTCGACTTTGCGGCAGGTATCCCTCCATTCCTACGTGGCCCATACTCCATGATGTATCCTTTCCGTCCTTGGACGATACGTCAGTATGCCGGATTCTCGACTGCCGAGGAGTCTAACGCTTTCTACCGCCGTAACCTTGCTTCAGGTCAGAAAGGACTCTCTGTGGCGTTTGACCTGCCTACTCACCGTGGCTACGACCCGGACAACCAGCGAGTAATAGGCGATGTGGGAAAAGCGGGAGTTTCTATATGTTCCGTGGAGAACATGAAGGTACTCTTCGACGGTATTCCTCTCAACAAGATGTCTGTCTCCATGACCATGAACGGTGCCGTGCTGCCGATTATGGCATTCTATATTGTGGCAGGTCTGGAGCAGGGCGCAAAGCTCGAGGAAATGGCGGGAACGATACAGAACGATATCCTCAAGGAGTTCATGGTGCGTAACACATATATCTATCCGCCGTCGTTCTCAATGAAAATAATCGCTGACATCTTTGAATATACTTCAAAGTATATGCCAAAGTTCAACAGCATATCAATCTCTGGATACCACATGCAGGAAGCGGGAGCAACAGCGGACATTGAGCTGGCATACACATTAGCTGACGGCATGGACTATCTCCGTGCCGGAGTGAATGCAGGAATAGATATCGACGCCTTCGCTCCTCGCCTCTCGTTCTTTTGGGCAATAGGAATGAACCACTTCATGGAGATTGCTAAGATGCGTGCAGGACGTCTGCTATGGGCGAAGATTGTCAAGAGCTTCGGAGCGAAGAACCCGAAGTCTATGGCGTTACGTACTCACTCCCAGACATCCGGATGGTCGCTGACAGAGCAAGACCCGTTCAACAACGTCGGAAGAACATGTATTGAGGCTATGGCAGCAGTACTCGGACATACCCAGTCGCTGCATACCAACTCCCTCGACGAGGCAATAGCTCTGCCTACAGACTTCTCAGCACGTATTGCACGTAACACGCAGATATACATACAGAACGAGACAAAGGTATGTAAGGAGATTGACCCATGGGCTGGATCATATTACGTTGAGAGCCTGACACAGGAACTCGTAGACAAGGCGTGGGAGCACATACAGGAGATAGAGAAACTTGGTGGCATGGCAAAAGCTATAGAGACTGGAGTTCCGAAGATGCGTATTGAGGAGGCGGCAGCGCGTACTCAGGCACGTATTGACTCGGGAGCACAGACGATTGTCGGCACGAACAAGTACCGCCTTGACCACGAAGATCCTATCGATATCCTGGAGGTAGACAATACTGCTGTGCGTCTGCAGCAGGAGGAGGCTATACGTGAGCTGAAGGCTAAACGTGATAACGAGGCATGCAAGAAGGCGCTTGCAGCACTTACGGAAGTAGTGCGGACAGGAAACGGAAACCTCCTTGAGGCTGCCGTAGAGTGTGCAAAGTTGCGTTGTACTTTGGGTGAGATAAGTGATGCTTGTGAAGTTGTTGTAGGGAGATATAAAGCTGTGATACGTACTATTTCAGGCGTGTATTCTTCTGAATATAAGAAGGACAGCCAGTTTGAGGAAGCAATACGTCTGACAAACGAGTTTGCTGAAAAAGAGGGTCGCCGCCCACGTATATTCATCGCAAAGATGGGACAGGACGGACACGACCGTGGTGCTAAGGTGGTTGCTACAGGATATGCCGACTGCGGATATGACGTTGACATGGGACCGCTCTTCCAGACACCGGCAGAGGCTGCTCGTGAGGCTGTGGAGAACGACGTACATATCATTGGCGTTTCTTCGCTTGCGGCAGGTCACAAGACGCTGATTCCTCAGCTCTTCGAAGAACTGAAGAAACTCGGACGTGAGGACATCATGGTCGTTGCCGGTGGCGTAATACCTGCTCAGGATTATGACTTCCTGTACAAGGCTGGCGTAGCTGCAATATTCGGACCGGGCACATCTGTGGCTTACTCGGCTGCTACGATGATGAAGATTCTCATGGATCAGGATTAATCCTGTTGGTGTTATGACGCTGGCAGATGTCCTGATGTGATACGAAAAGCGGATAGTGTGTCTCGTGGAAGACACGCTATCCGCAATACTAATATTAATCATAAATATTCTACACCTGCGCTTATGAAGGATTTTTTTAAAAATATCTTAGCCACTGTATTTGGCTTCTTCCTGTCTATCGGCATTGCTATAGCATTTCTGATTTTCAGCTTGATAGGGACGATTGTCTCAAGTTCTTCTGTACCTGAGATAGAAGACAATTCGGTGTTAGTCCTCAACCTTGAGGGAGAGATAACGGAGAAAGGCTCGAACGACCCTTTTCAGGCTTTGCTGGGAAGCAATTTCGCCTCCGTTGGGCTTAACGACATACTTGCATCCATAGAAAAGGCTAAGGAAAACAGTAAAATAAAAGGTATATACATAAAGTCAGGACTCTTTGCCAGTGATTACGCAACACTGCAGGAAATAAGAGAGAAACTCGCTGACTTCAAGAAATCTGGGAAATGGATCATTGCGTATTCTGATATGTATATGCAGGGAGGATATTACATAGCTTCTGTTGCTGATCAGGTGTACATCAATCCACAGGGAAGAATGATGTGGCAGGGTATTGGGGCGCAGCCGACGTTCTATAAAGACCTTCTGGAAAAGGTGGGTATGAAATTCACCGTTGTGAAAGTAGGTACATATAAAAGCGCAACAGAGACATTTACAGAGGAGAAAATGAGCGAAGCAAGCCGTGAGCAGGTGACGCAGTATATTAACGGAATATGGGACAACGTTCTGACTGGAGTTTCTACATCACGAAAGATTTCTAAAGAGACGCTTAACAAGTATGCTGACGGAATCGTGATGCTCGAGACGGCTGAACAATTGAAAAGCAAGAATCTCGTTGACGGACTGCTTTACGCAGACGAGGTTAAGGCGGCGATAAGGAAAAAATTGAACATAGACGAGGACGACGACATAAAGACTGTATCTGTTGAAGGAATGAAAACCGTGTCGGTGGAAAAAGGAAAATACTCAAATGAAGGTAAGAAAATTGCGGTCTATTATTGTGAGGGCGATATCATAATGGACGAGACAACGGGATTCGCTGCGACTTCGGCATCGAATATAGTTGCGAATAATGTATGCCGTGACATTGAAGAGCTAACAAAAGACGATGATATAAAGGCGGTCGTAATACGTATTAATTCAGGAGGTGGTGACGCATACGCATCTGAGCAGTTGTGGCGTTCTATATCAAACCTTAAGAAAGAAAAACCGGTTGTCGTGTCTATGGGAGGAGCGGCAGCGTCAGGAGGATATTACATGGCGTGCAACGCTTCATGGATTGTAGCTGAGCCTACTACGCTGACTGGCTCTATAGGTATTTTCGGAATGTTCCCTGACATGACAAACCTCATGACACAGAAACTTGGAATACGTTATGATGAGGTGAAGACAAATAAAAACTCTACATTCTCTCCTGCTGCCATAGCAAGACCTCTTAACAATGAGGAACTGGCATATATGCAGGAGTATATAAATAATGGGTATTATACGTTCAAAAAACGTGTCGCCGATGGAAGAAAAATGTCTTTAGAGGAGGTAGAGCGGATTGCTCAGGGACGAGTATGGCTCGGACAAGACGCAAAGAAAATAAAGCTTGTTGACGAACTAGGAACGTTGGACAAGGCGATAGCAAAGGCTGCGCAGTTGGCGAAAACGGAAAAGTATAATATAAAGGAATATCCTAACGAGAAGGACTTCGCCGAGAAACTGCTTGAGAAGACAGCAGGAAATGGCGGGGAACTCGATGCACAGTTGCGCGTGGTTCTCGGAGCATATTACGAACCTTTTGTCCTGGTTAGGACAATGAAAGAACAATCGCCTGTGCAGGCTCGTGTTCCTTTCATACTAAATATTAAATAAGGTGGCGGTTAAAAAACGCCATAAGCGTAATGACAAAAATATGGCAGGGTAGGGCAAACCAATCCCTGCCAATATAAAACAAAAGATTTTGGAAGGCGATTTCATCAAGATAAATAAATATTTGTTGCCATTGGCGTTTCTATATGGCTTGATTGTGCGTTTCAGGAATTTCCTTTTTGATGCAGGTGTATTGAAAAGCAGAAGTTTCTCCATACCTGTCATATCAGTAGGTAATATAACAGTAGGAGGGGCGGGGAAAACACCTCATGTAGAATACCTTATACGACTGCTTGCTGACAACTATCAGGTTGCAGTTCTCAGCAGAGGCTATAAACGCAAGACAAGGGGGTACTTGCTCGCTCAACCGGGCGCAACGTCGGAACATATTGGTGACGAACCATATCAGATGTACTCAAAGTATGGAGAGAAAATTTACGTCGCAGTAAATGCTGACCGTTGCAAGGGGATTGAAATGCTTCAGAAGGAAAAGAAAACATCCGATGTAGATGTTATACTTCTTGACGACGCATACCAACACAGGTATGTAAAACCAGGCGTAAACATACTGCTTATAGATTATCACAGACTTATCGTCTATGACAAAATGCTACCTTCGGGATGTCTGAGGGAACCAAAAGAAGGAAAAGGTAGGGCTGATGTCGTAATTGTGACGAAATGCCCAGTTGACCTCAGACCTATGGATTATAGGGTACTTACAAAGGCTCTCGGACTTTATCCTTACCAGAAGCTCTTTTTCACTACAATACAATATGAGGAACTCACTCCGGTGTTCCCTGAGGCTGCTACATTTCACATGAAAGACCTTACGCCACAGCATAATGTCATTGTTCTTACTGGTATAGCTTCACCTAAACATCTTCTCCTCGACCTCAAGAGGTTTACAGAGAATATTTCTCCTCTCTCATTCTCCGATCATCATGTTTTCAAAGAGAAAGACGTTTCACGTCTTAATAATCTTTTTGACTCGCTCGGAGAGAAGAAAGTAATTATAACGACAGAAAAGGATGCTGCAAGACTGAAGAATACAGACGGAATGAGTAACGATGTGCGCAAACACATTTATGCTTTGCCTATCTCTGTCGCTTTCATGCTCGATCAGAAAGAACAATTCGACAAATTCATCTGTGGATATGTGCAGACAAACTCCAAAAACTCAATCTTGGCAAAGGACACCAGTACAGAGGAGAAAAACACTACAAAAACACAACAGAAAGAACAAAGGAAAATAACATTCTGAAATATTGTTATTAATATCTATCCTTGAAACAATTCATTAAGGCAACCTTTTCATCGTATTAAGACAGTCCTATCCTCGTCTTTAGTATTAAGGCATTCCTACTTTATATTAAAACATTCTTAATCTGGTTTTAAGCCAATCCCCACTTGTAAAGATTAGTTTTCATAAGTAATGTTATAACTCACTTCAATAATAAAATATAAAAAGATGAACATCTCGGAAATAGGAGAATTTGGATTGATAGAGCGTATATCGGCAACAATAAAGCCGGTGAATCTCTCGACATATCTTGGAATTGGAGATGATGCTGCCGTCATTACATATAAATGTGATGAGGAGACACTCGTGACAACAGAAATGTTTATGGAGGGAGTGCACTTCGACCTCACATACGTTGACATGTTACACTTAGGATATAAGACCGCTATGGCTACTATTAGCGATATCTTCGCCATGAATGCAGAGCCGTCGCAACTTCTTGTCGCAATAGCTCTCTCAAGACGATTTGAAGTGGAGGATATTGACAGGTTTTATGAAGGGGTAAGAAAAGCATGTGGAAAATGGGGTGTTGATGTGGTAGGTGGTGACATGACTTCATCAATGACAGGACTTGCGGTGACAATGACATGTGTTGGACATGCAGAGCAAGGTCATGTCGTAAAACGTTCTGGAGCGAAAGACACAGACCTTATATGTGTGTCGGGTGATCTCGGAGCGGCTTATATGGGAGTACAGCTCCTCGAAAGGGAGAAGACGGTTTATTACCAACAGATACGTGATATACAGCAGAAATATCATGATAAAGAGCAGCAAAGGAAGCAGTTGGAAGCACTACAGTTCAATCCCGAGTTTGCAGGCAAAGAGTATCTCATAGAAAGACAACTGCAACCGGAGGCACGTGGAGACATAAACAGAAAACTGAGAGAGGCTGGCATTATGCCAACAGCCATGATAGATATCTCTGATGGACTGGCTTCAGAATTGCTACATATATGCAAGTCATCTCATTGCGGATGTCGCATATTCGAAAAGTCCATACCTATTGACTATCAGACTGCCGTTGCGGCAGAGGAATTCAATATGAACTTAACGACATGTGCACTGAATGGGGGCGATGACTACGAGCTGCTGTTCACCGTACCGATAGGAGATCTGGCAAAGGTCGAAAACATGGAAGGCATAAAGCTAATTGGGCATATAACCAAGCAGGAATTAGGCTCGATTCTCGTAACACGTGACGGCAACGAATTCCCCCTGAAGGCCCAAGGTTGGAAAAACTAACCGTTCTCATTTTACCCTCCATTTTCCTCCATACTCTCTCCTCTCTTTATTCTTAGGTTGCTATTTCACCACTCAGTAACATAAGTCTTCCACTGTAGTATAATGAGCGTATACGCCATTTTTACTTAGTTTTAAAAGTGGGTGCAGAAGGTATTCCAATGAACATCCGTCTGCACCCTCTTTCGTTAGTTGATAATATCGGCGATTTGGTACCGCTATATCGGTGGTTTGGTACCGATTCCTTACATGCCTCGTCGGGGGCTTCTCACCCCCTTGGCGGCACCGCTCCCCTCGGCGTTTTTCATGGAGTTACGCCTTCGGCGACCTTTGCAAACTTATTGGTACCAAAGATGCGCTACAGTCGGTACCAATGTGCGCTATAATCGGTACCACTTTCCCGCTATTATCAGTTAGTATTTATGAAACGGAGGTGGGAATAGTTAGCGTATTAACTACTACTCTGTACTCCCCAAACGTCACAGTATTATTTGTATAGATAGCGTTTAATGGACTTCTTAGGAGTCTTTTCAAACTCTTTGTCGAGAAGCTCTATGATAGAAAGCTTCTGATATGTCGGTTGTGTCGCATTCAGCTCGTTGCGGTTTTGTTCCATGATGTTGTGTAACTGCTTAGTGTCAACACCATTTTTCTTCGCTTCTTCAAGATCTGGATAGACAAGGCCTACAAGCTTGTCGCCACGCTGCACAACAAGGCATTCTGAGACATATGCAAGACTGCCAAGTTTGTCTTCTATTTCCTCTGGATAGATATTTTGTCCGCTGGCTCCAAGGAGCATGTTTTTAGAACGTCCTTTTATGAAGACATGACCTTCTTCGTCGATGATGCCGAGGTCGCCTGTATGATACCAACCGTCGACAAGTGTCTCACGTGTAGCTTCCTCGTTCTTGTAATATCCCAACATTGTATTACAACCTCGTGTCAAAATTTCTCCAGGGATATTCTGAGGGTCAGAAGAGTTGATATTGACTTCCATATGGATGGCTGCACGTCCACAACTGCCTACAGCTCGGTCTTGCCAATCGTCGTAGGTGATGATGGGGGCACATTCTGTTGCGCCGTATCCTACAGTAATCGGGAAACCGATATCTGTTAGGAACTGTTCAACCTCTTGGTTTAGTGCCGCACCGCCTACTATGATTTCGTATAGGCGACCTCCGAAAGCTTCATAAACCTGCTGGCATATCTTCGCCTTCAGCTTAGTACCTACCACGGGTGTCTTAAGTAGAGCCTTGACAGGGGCGGAGGAGACTTTAGGAAGTACTTTCTTTTTGATAATCTTCTCTATTATGAGTGGCACGGCGATGATGACACAAGGGCGTATGTCGGTGAAAGCTTGAGCTACAATGGCAGGAGAAGGTATGCGTGTAAGGTAATATATATGACAACCGGCAATAAATTCGTAGATGAATTCAAAAGCCATGCCATACATGTGTGCCATGGGCAGGATAGAGATAGTATTGTCGCCTGGTTTGATATGTTTGCCAAGGACATGGTTGGCGAAGTCCAGATTCCCCCATAATGCACGGTAAGGCAACATGACACCTTTAGAGAAACCTGTCGTACCGGAAGTGTAGTTGATAAGAGCGAGGTCTTCAGAGTCTGCTTCACGGAAATATGAGACATGCTCTTTACGGAAGTATTTAGGGAATTTTTTTCCGAAGAGTTCATTGAGGTGTTCGCGTGCGAATGTGAGTTTTTCTGAGCGGCTTACCATGATAGAAAAGTCTGGCAGGTTTATTATGCCTTCTATGGCTTTCATCTCTTCAGGGTCAATCTGTTTTGCCACGACATCTCCAACGAAAAGAAGTTTCGCATCGCTATGGTTGACGATATTATGTATCTGTTCCGGTATGAACTCATGGAGAATAGGTACTGCTACAGCACCATATGTCATGGTAGCGAGGAAGGCTACAGCCCAATGGCTCATATTCCTTCCGCATATTGCTATCTTGTCACCGGGTTTCACTCCGCTGTTTTCAAAAAGGATATGCATTTTTTCTATCTTCCTTGCCACATCCTTATACTGTAGTGTAGCACCTTGGTAGTCGGTGAGCGCATCAAGATCCCAGTGGTCTATGATGCTCTTCTCTATGTATGCATTGAAACTTGGAATCTGTTCTGGAATCGCAAGTTTTGAGAGTATTGATTTGTTATAATTCATGGTCTATTGCACAATATACATTTATTATGTGCAAAATTACATACTTTCTTGCACATTTGCAAGAAAAATGTGCAAAATATTCTCTCAGATAGGAAAATCTATATAATTTATGCGTTTTTTAGGTCACTTTATGGCATATTCCATCTATTTTTATTGCTTTCTAAACGTTATAGCTTGATTGTTTTTCTTGAACTTTATGGCTTAACTGTTTCTTCTCTTGCAACATTATAGTTTTACAGATTTCCTGATAAAAACATCTTCAGCTAAATAGATAATATAAACTATATTGCCATGCAGTTTCTATAAAATGTTTATCATCGCCTATCAAGGACTTGAATATTCCGATTTCTTTAGAAAAGAAAAGAGGTGTATCATTTACCGTTACCGATAGACGATACACCCTTAATAGTTAAGAAAGGAGTCAATCCTTTATTTCTTGAAAATTAGTTTGAACTCACCAGAGATTTTCTCTACGCGGCGGGCGTGGCGTCCACCCTCGAAAGTCGCCTTGAAGAAAGTATCAAGTATTTTTTCTGCTTCGTTGTTTGTAACGAAACGTCCAGGGAGAACAAGCACGTTGGCATCGTTGTGCTGACGGATAAGCTGAGCGATGTCAGGATTCCATGCTATACCAGCTCGTACGGCCTGATGCTTGTTGAGAGTCATTGCTATGCCCTGTCCTGAACCGCAGATGCCTATGCCTACGTTTACTGTGCCGTTCTCTATGCCTTCAGCAAGAGCGTGGCCGAAATCGGTATAGTCACAAGAGGTGTCGCTCCATGTGCCATAGTCCTCTACTGGGTATCCTTTCTTCTCAAGATACTGCATGACAAACTGCTTGAGTGGGAAACCTGCGTGGTCGCAAGCAACGCCGATTCTTTTTATTTCCATGATTTTATAGGTTTTAGGTGTTATAATTTTTATGGGCGGGGTGCAAGCCCACAGAATATGAAGAGATGACGCGAGGCGATATACCTTCTGTATCAAAGGCATGGACCTGTGCGATGATGTTTTTATTATAGCATTACCTTCACCTGGTTGTAGACGTTCTCACCGGTATACCCGAGTTTCTCGTCGAGAACCTTATAAGGTGCTGAGAAACCGAAGCTCTCAAGTCCCCAAATCTTTGACTCTGGAGCGGCGCCGATGAGGAAGCCCTGAAGATTGACAGGGAGACCTGCTGTCATGCCAAATACTTTCGCTCCGGCAGGTACAACAGACTCCTGATACTCTTTAGGCTGACGGCGGAAGAGCCCTTCAGAAGGTACGCTGACAATACGGCAGCGGATACCATCCTTACGGAGCAGTTCTGCTCCTGCAACAAGAGTAGAAACCTCAGATCCTGATGCTACCATCACAACATCAGGATTCTCATCAGAACCTGCTACGATATATGCACCGCGTTCTGCGAGTGAGTAGTCATTTCCTTCAGGAAGGTCGTTGATATTCTGACGTGAGAAGATAAGTGCTGTAGGTGTGTCTGTGTTCTCCATTGCCATCTTCCATGCCACTGTAGTCTCTTTGGCTTCTGCCGGACGTAGTACGAGGACAGAGTTTTTGCCGTGGTGGTTCTGAAGCTTCTCCATAAGACGTATCTGTGCTTCTTGTTCAACAGGCTCGTGTGTAGGGCCGTCTTCGCCGACACGGAATGCATCGTGTGTCCAGATAAACTTCACTGGCAGTTCCATAAGTGCCGCCATACGTACTGCCGGTTTCATATAGTCAGAGAATACGAAGAATGTTCCGCAAGCTGGTATGACACCACCATGGAGGGACATACCGATGCAGCAACATGCCATTGTAAGCTCTGCAACGCCAGCCTGGAAGAAGGCTCCAGAGAAGTCGCCATTTGTAAGGCTATGAGTCTTCTTCAGGAAGCCGTCGGTCTTGTCAGAGTTAGAGAGGTCTGCAGATGCACAGATCATGTTAGGCACCTGTTCAGCAAGGGCTGAGAGACATGCAGCACTGGCAGAGCGTGTAGCGTCGTTGGCTTTCTGCTGTACCTTTGTCCAGTCGATGACAGGAGCCTTGCCGGCAAACCAGTCATCCTGTGCTGAAGCCTTCTCTGGATTTGCCTCTGCCCATACCTTCTCCTCCGCGTAACGTTCTGCACAGATAGCCTCAAGTTCTTTGGCACGGTTAGCATAGAGTTCCTGAACGTCAGGGAAAATCTGGAATGGGTTCTCTGGGTCGCCACCGAGATTCTTCACTGTGTTTACGTATGCATCGCCTCCGAGAGGAGCTCCGTGAGTCTTACAGTTTGCCTCGTATGATGTACCGTCAGCTTTGAGGGCACCCTTACCCATGATGCACTTGCCGATGATGAGTGTCGGCTTTCCTGTCACAGCCTTTGCCTGTTCAATAGCCTTACGTATCTGCTCAACGTCATTGCCGTTAATCTCAATCACTTCCCATCCGAAAGCACGGTATTTTGCTGCTGTGTCTTCGTTCATAACGTCCTTTGTCTCTGTAGAGAGCTGTATGTCGTTGGAGTCATAGAACATGATGAGGTTGTCAAGTCCAAGGACAGAAGCGATGCGTGCACCACCCTGTGAAATCTCTTCCTGAACACCGCCGTCCGAGATATAAGCATATATGGTCTCTTTTGCAAAAGTAGGGTTTCCTGTATGCTCTGCAAGGAACTTAGCTGCTATTGCTGCACCTATTGCGAAGACATGTCCCTGACCGAGAGGTCCAGACGTATTCTCTATGCCTCGTACTATGTCAAACTCAGGGTGACCTGTAGTAGGAGAGCCCCACTGACGCAACTGTGCCAGCTCGTCGAGAGTGAATTTTCCTGCGAGGCAGAGTTGTGAATAAAGCATTGGAGCCATGTGCCCAGGGTCAAGGAAAAAACGGTCTCTTCCTACCCATGCCGGGTTCTTCGGGTCATGTACGAGATACTCAGAATAGAGTACGTTGATGAAATCTGCACCGCCCATAGCACCTCCTGGGTGTCCGGACTTTGCTGTCTCTACAGCACTTGCGGCGAGTATACGTATATTGTCTGCCGCATGGTTCATTACTGTTACTGAATTAGCCATATCAAGATTTTTTTTGTTTAATTTTAATAATAATAGTTTTCTTAGTTAGTGTGATATGTTTTGTCTTTTTGACTCTTGGCAGAAAAGCGGGATAATGCTATGTGCCTTAAGCTCTTTTGTATTCCTTTATACCAAGGTTTTATGTGCTGTTATAGCGGAGTATTCCACAGGTAGGTCGGCTTTATACTGTTCTATGTATCTGTTGAAGCCTTCGACATCTTTTGGGTCTGGAGATATTTCAATACCTGTATTTCCATTGAACACAACGTCATCAAGGAATGCCGGAAGCGTCTGTACTTCATTCTTGTTTACAAGATATGAAGCCAGTAAAGCTATACCCCATGCTCCACCTTCTCCCGCTGTCTCCATGACAGAGATAGGTGAGTTGAGAGCGGCAGCAAGAACTTTCTGTCCAACGCCAGGGGTTTTGAAGAGTCCTCCATGGCCAGTCAGACGGTCTATCTTGACTTTCTCTTCATTGAATAGCACGTCGTTGCCAAGTTTCAGAACAGCCACAGAAGCGTAGAGATGAGTCCTCATGAAATTTGCGAGGTTGAATTTGTCTGATGCGCTCCGTATGAATAATGGGCGCCCTTCTACAGCTCCTGTAATATGCTCACCAGAGAAATAGTTGTATGAAATCAGACCACCACAGTCGGCGTCACCTTTAAGAGCGTGATTATAAAGCCTTCCAAAGATTTCGTTAATGTCAACCTCCACACCGAGAAGCTGCTGGTATTCCTTGAAGATATTAACCCAAGCATTAAGGTCAGAGGTGCAATTATTGCAGTGTACCATAGCCACGAGATTACCGTCAGGTGTTGTTACCATGTCTATCATTTCTGACGGTTTGGAGAGGTCTTTCTCCAGTACAATCATAGAGAATGATGACGTTCCGGCAGAGACATTTCCAGTACGTTGGCGCACAGCATTTGTAGCCACCATGCCCGTTCCTGCATCACCTTCTGGAGGGCAGACAGGAATGCCAGCATTTAGATTTCCTGATACGTCAAGCCTTGCTGCACCTTCTGCTGTAAGTTTTCCTGCATCACAGCCAGCTACTAATGGGGTAGGGAGTATATTCTCCAAAAGCCATGGGTATTGGCGGTCAGCTACAAGAGCGTTGAACTTTTCGATCATTGTCGTATTGTAGCTCTTGCTGACAGGGTCGACAGGGAGCATTCCAGAGGCATCTCCGATTCCGAGTACTTTTTCTCCTGTCAGCTGCCAGTGTATATATCCTGCCAGTGTTGTGAAGAAGTCTATGTCACGCACATGTTCATCTCCATTGAGTATACACTGGTAAAGATGTGATATGCTCCAACGCAGAGGTATGTTATAGTTGAAAAGACCTGAGAGTGTTTTTGCAGCTTCACCAGTATTGGTGTTACGCCAAGTTCTGAAAGGAACGAGAATGTCCCCGCCCTTGTTGAACGCCATATAACCGTGCATCATTGCCGAGACACCTATTGCTGCAAGCGATTTTATCTCAACGCCATAATGTTCTGTCACATCCTTGCGGAGGTTGGCGTAGCAGTCCTGAAGCCCAGTCCATATAGCATCAAGGCTGTATGTCCACAGTCCGTCTACAAGCTGGTTTTCCCATTCATGACTTCCTTGCGCAATAGGCTTGTTTTCCTTGTCAATAAGGACTGCCTTTATTCGTGTAGATCCAAATTCTATTCCGAGTACAGCCTTTCCAGACTCTATAAGTTGTTTTGTATTCATAAGTCAGTAAGGTTAAGAGGTGGGAGAATGGTGTCCTCCCACCTCAAAAGTATTACATAAGAGCCTTGTTGAGCATGTAATAGACCTCGTTGATTCTAAGGTCACGTTTTACAGACTCGAAGGTAGAATTCTTATCTATGTGGAGATATTCTATATTGAGCATCTCGGCATAGTCTTCCCAATACTCCGGAGTGATGTCGTAAGAGAAGCAGCTGTGATGTGTACCACCAGCAAGAATCCATGCTCCTGCTCCGATTTCGAAGTTCGGTTGTGGTATCCATAGTGCGTTGGCTACCGGCAGTTTTGGCAGCGGCTGTGGTTTGATACAGTGTACGTCGTTTACTATGAGACGGAACCTGTTGCCCATGTCTACAACCGTTGCTGTTACGCCGTCACCGACTTTTGAGTTGAACACGAGACGTGCTGTCTGCTGTTTTCTGACACCTATGCCAAGATGATGTACCTCAAGACGTACAGGCTCGTCCTCAACAGCTATAAGAGGGCATATCTCAAGCATGTGGCTTTGGAGGAGAGAAGAGTTCTCACCGTCGAAGTTCAGGGTATAGTCCTCAAGGAAGGAACATCCTGTCGGGAGACCCTGAGTCATGTACCAGAGTGTGCGATATAGCGCTGCTGACTTCCAATCGCCTTCAGCACCGAAGCCGTACCCCTCTGCCATAAGACGCTGTGAGGCAAGTCCTGGAATCTGGTCGAAGCCTACGAAACCTTCAGAGTCTGGGTCGTCCCATGAACCCAGGTCATCGAAGTTTGTTGTGAAGCCCTTGGCTCCTTTTGCCTTTAGTATGGCGCGAAGTGCCAGTTCTGCACGTGCAGCATTCCATATCTTCTTCTTGCCTATTTCTTCTCCGGCCTCACAAGGCACAATCTTGTAGAGCTTGTTGTATTCCTCAACGAGAGCGTCGACATCAGCAGGGTTCACCTTCTTCCAATAGTCCATGAGTTCAGACACTGGTGTGTAGTCAACGTGATATCCGAGCACCTGTTCTGCTGCAACTTTATCACCGTCCGTTACTGCTACGTTGTTCATCTGGTCTCCGAAGCGTATGATGAGCATGTCTTTAGCATCAGCTACAGCTGCAGCCACACGCGCCCATACAGCGATGTGCTCCTGTGTCTGTTTCTCTTTCCAATAGCCTACGACAACTTTACGTGGCTTTCTGAGACGTGTGCATATATGTCCGAACTCACGGTCGCCGTGTGCACTCTGATTGAGGTTCATGAAATCCATATCCATAGTGTCCCAAGGTATTTCCTTATTATATTGGGTATGGAGATGGAGTAGAGGCTTGTTGAGTGCCTGCAGACCGTGTATCCACATTTTTGCAGGAGAGAATGTATGCATCCATGTGATGACGCCTACGCAAGCCTCACAATTGTTTGCGTTCTTCATAATTGCAGCAACTTCTTTATCAGAATTTGCTGTGCCTTTATATACTACTTTAATAGGTATGATGCCCGAAGCGTTCAGTCCGTCTACCATTTCCTGGGAATGACCGTCAACAATTTTAACTGTTTCGCCTCCATAGAGGAGCTGTGCACCTGTAATCCACCACAGTTCAAGGTTTTCAAATGCTTTCATAGTGTATGTTATTTTATTGGGTTATTATTTTGTAATTTATTTCTTCTGTCCATAATATGCATTAGGACCATGTTTACGCATATAATGTTTCTCTATGAGCAGGGGGTTCATCTTCGTTTCTGGGTTAAGTGTCAACGATATGTATGCCATTTTTGCGCATTGTTCCATAACCTTTGCGTTATATACAGCATTGGCGGGTGATGTTCCCCATGAAAAAGGTCCATGACATTTTACGAGTACTCCTGGAGTGTGATCCGGGTTTATGTCTTTGAAAGCGTCAATGATTACTGTTCCTGTCTCTTTTTCGTATTCTCCCATTTCGCTCTCTACCATATCGCGTGTGCAAGGTATGTTCTTGTAGAAATAGTCAGCATGTGTCGTTCCTATGTTTGGTATAGAAATGCCAGCCTGAGCAAATGCCGTGGCGTATGTAGAGTGGGTGTGTACTACGCCTTTTATGTTTGGGAAAGCTTTATATAGCTCGATATGAGTAGGAGTGTCTGATGATGGGTTGAGGTCGCCTTCCACCACTTTTCCTGTTTCAAGGTCTACAACTACCATGTCTGAAGCCTTCATGTCGTCGTACGATACTCCTGACGGTTTTATTACCATGAGTCCTTTCTCACGGTCAATACCACTAACGTTGCCCCAGGTGAATATCACCAGTCCGTGTTTTACCAGGTCAAGATTTGCCTGAAATACTTTTTCTTTTAACTCTTCTAACATATTAGTATATTTTTAAGCAGAAGGACAAGCCTCCTGGTGATTATTGTCTTTTTTATAATAGGGTATTTATGATGTGAACCTTAAATCTTTATCCCTATTTTTGGAAATGTTTTCCTCACGCTGTGGTTACCTTTACCACCTTTGAGGTATGTTTTCCCCTGATTCTGCTTTTTGTCTCTCAAATAATGAGAATTCCTCACGTTTCCTTTTTCTGTTATTGACATCAGAAATGAAATTCCTCGATGTCTGTATTTAATCTGTACAGTTTTGCTCCGCGTTTTGATGTTGTCTTATCTATCATATCTGTTTCAGCCAAGACACCGCTTTGCTTTGCTCTTTTTCTGAAGTTTCTTTTGTCAACCTCTTTGCCGACGATTGCTTCGAAGACGTTTTGGAACTGTGTCATCGTGAACAGTTCTGGAAGGAGCGAGAAGCACAACGGCTCAGACTTTATCCTTTTTCTTAATAGCTCAAGTGCGTCTTCTACCATCTTTCCGTGGTCAGAGAATAGAGTTGGCACTTCATCGATGTTTATCCATTCGAGGTCATATTCTTTCCTCAGCGACTCGTCATAGTCTTTTGTGTTAATCAAGGCATAGTATGCTATTGAGATTACTCTCGATACCGGGTCGCGGTCGATATCGCTGTATGCTCCTACCTGTCTCATATATATATCCTTCAGTCCTGTCAATTCAGTAAGTACTCTCTTCGCAGCGTCTGAAAGCGTTTCTGTGGCTTCCACGAAGCCTCCATACAAAGCCCATGTGCCAAGTCCTGGGTTTATCTTTCTCTTTCCTAAAAGCATCTTCAGCTTTCCCTTGTCAAAGCCGAAGATTATGCAGTCAACAGAAACATAGGCTTGCGTGTGCTGTTCATATGAATAATTCATAGTGGGTATTGTGTATTCTTTTTTTTCTGAAGGATAATTAACAGTCTTTGTTTCCATCGGGTGGCTGTTCTTTGCCTCCCTCCGTATGAAATACAGAAGGGGTGTAGGCACCTTTTCCTGATGCCTGCCCCCTTCTGTCACATATTTTACCACAGTACGATATACAGTACTGTAAGTATTCCTATCACACAGAATGCTCCGATGTTGAAAGCACGGTCGGTTTCAAATATTTTAAGGTCTATCTGTACGCGCTTAGGGTCCTGAACCTTGTCAAGAGCGTTTGACCTGAGGTAGAAGCCTAATGTCGCTGTCATAGCGGCAAAGAATATCATTGCTCCCTGTGTGCCATGAATTGCCAGTGTCGTATTGAAGAATGATGCTATGAAAATTGCGAGCGATACCAATGCGACGATGAACAACGTCCTGCTCCAGAATAGCTGTGACTTTATTGTCTTCTCGTCAAGTACATCAGCTTTAACCGCCTTCTTGCTTGACAGTGATATACCCACGAAGAGTACAACAAGGCATATGAAAACATATCCGGAACGTATGAGGAACGGTACTTCAGGAATTATAAACTTGAAGAGCACAGAGAATGCAAATGTTCCTATAGCTGCTACAACGGCTGCTGTACCAGAAGCACGTTTCCAAAGTAGTCCGAGACCGAATATCACTACGACGCCAGGGTAAACGAAAGCGGAGTATTCCTGTATGAACTGGAATGCCTGGTCAATACCACCCATGAGAGGATACACGGCGAAGAGAGCTATGACAAGCGCTGCTACTGACGTCATACGACCTACTGTAACAAGTTTCTTCTCGCTTGCATTCTTTCCGATGAACTGTTTGTAGATATCCATGGTGAAGAGTGTCGATGTAGAGTTGAACATCGAAGCGAGAGAAGAAATCACGGCTGCCGAGAGAGCTGCAAAAGAGAGACCTTTTACCACTGTCGGAGTGAAGTTGCGGATGAGGAAAGGATATGCGTCGTCAGAACGCGAGATGCTTCCAAAGAGAGACTGACGCAGGTCTTCACACTCAGGAGAGTTTATGATGAAGAAAGCGCAAACTCCAGGAATACATACTATGAAAGGAATCAATATCTTCAGGAATGCTGCGAAAATCATACCCTTCTTTGCTTCAGCAAGCGATTTTGCAGCGAGACCTTTCTGTATGATGTACTGGTTGAATCCCCAATAACCTATGTTTGTCAGCCATAGAGCACCGAATATCAGTACAATGCCAGGGCTGTCGAAATATGGGTCTGAAGGCTGTGTCACAGCCCCTGCTGCATCTTTCACGCCGTTTATTACAGGATAGAGTTCTTCATTTCTTGTCACGACAAGATTGAAGTGTTTGTCACCCGGTTGGTCTATACACCATGAATATATGTTTCCAAGAGCTTCGAGAGGTCCGCAGTTCCATACCTCAGCACCTATTACATAGAGTGCCGCATACGCTGTTATGAGACCGCCACCAACGAGGAAAACCACCTGCAGCACGTCAGTCCAGGCTACAGAAGCGAGACCTCCATAAATGGAGTATGCTCCTGCTATGAGGAAGAGGCACAAGATTATGCACATTCTCACTTGGTCTACTTCCATTCCCATAAAGCTTACTGTCAGGTCAGTAGGGAGCCCCAGTATCTGTTGTATAGCAAGAGCGCCAAGCCATGAAACAGATGTAAGATTTACGAATACGTAAAGGAAGAGCCACAAGAGTGAGAACGCCAGGCCTACGCCCCAGTTGTAACGCTCTCTGAGGAACTGTGGTATAGTGAATATTTTCTTCTCTATCATGAGAGGGAGAAGGAACTTTCCTACAACGATGAGAGTTGCAGCTGCCATAAGTTCATAGGCAGCCTGTGCTATTCCGCTGTAGAATGCTGAGCCTGACATGCCGATAAACTGTTCCGCAGAGATGTTCGCCGCTATCAGCGAAGCACCTACAGCCCACCATGTCAAAGTGTTTCCGGCAAGGAAGTAGTCTGTCGAAGACTTTTCCTCTCCTTTCTTCCCTCTACTGAGGAAGATTCCGAGTCCGACAAGAAGTACAATGTATGCAGCGAAGACGATATAGTCTATCGGCTGAAATCCATTGTTCTGTAATGATTCAATTACGCTCATTGGTTTTTAAGTTTTAATTATTAGAATATTGTTTATGTTTGTTCGTTGCTGGTTTTTATCCTCAAAAATGGACAGTTTTATGTCTTCTGCTTAGAATGTAGAGAACTTATATATGCAATGGCTGTAATATTTCTCTCCAGGGTTGAGTGTTGCAGAAGGCCATTCAGTTTTGTTCGGCGTGTCTGGGTATTTCTGTGTCTCAAGACAAATACCTGTCCGCTGCTGGTATTTTATACCTTTCTTTCCATTTGCCGTACCGTCGAGGAAGTTTCCTGTATACACCTGGACACCAGGCTCGTTTGTAAACATTGTCATCATTATGCCTGTTTTCACATTCTTCAGTATTGCAGCCACCGCAGTGTCGTCTCCCTTTGTGTCGAGTACCCAGTTGTGGTCATATCCGTTACCATTGTGCATCTGTACGTCGTTCTTTACGTTCTCCTCTGTTAGCCCGTCGCCTATTCGCTTTATTGTTGAGAAGTCGAAAGGAGTATTTTCTGTAGTCACAATCTCGCCTGTTGTCATATATGTCTCGTCAACAGGTGTGAACGAAGTAGAGTTTATGTATAGCGAGTCGTCAAGTATTGTGTTGTTCGGATCCCCCGATAGGTTAAAATATGAATGGTTTGTCATATTTATTACCGTGGTCTTGTCTGTTGTAGCCTCATATTTTATATCCAAGGCGTTGTCTTCTGTTAAGGTATATGTAACGACAGCCACAACATTTCCTGGGAAATTCATGTCTCCATCCTTAGAGTTCATGGTTAGTTTCAGTGTGCTCTCGTCTACGAGTTCCGCTTCATACACTTGATATTGCCATCCTGATGGTCCTCCGTGAAGCGTATGTCCGAAGTTGTTTGTCGGCAGAGTTATTGTCTCACCGTTTATGTTTATCACACCTTTATTTATACGGTTTGCATATCGTCCTATTGCAGCTCCGAAGTCTGAAGGTGAGTTTACTGAGTCAGTGTACTGTCTGAGGTTGTCAAACCCCAGCACTACGTCCTTTGTCTCTCCGTTTCTGTCAGGCACACAGATGCTCACTACGCGTCCTCCGAAGTTTGTGATATCTACTGTCATCCCGTTGCTGTTTTTCAGCTCATAGAGTTTTACGGGTATGTTGTTCACTATCGAGTCAAAGCGCTCTGGGTTCAGTCCCGAAACGTTGTTCTGTACTTCTGCCTGCTTTGAGCATGATGCCAAAGAGACAGCCATGACAGCCAATCCGTAAAGTGTTGATTGTATGATTTTCATTGCTTTTTATAGTTAGGTAATTAATTTTTGGGTCAAAATTACTAAAAAATATGTTATCAAGGGCAAAAATGCGTATTTAATTATGTTAAAAAAAGCATTCTTGGTATTAAAACCAAAGAAAATGGCACAATAGAATACGGCTGCTCTTGTTGTCAGAATAGTTTGCAGACAGTATACGCCCCGTATAAAATAGGGACAATAAGCAGAAAAATGCCGTTGTCCCTATCATATATTATCTGCCTTATTTTTGCGTGTTATGGATTTTTGGGGTTAGATACATATAGTTTATGTGGTTTTGATAGCCCCCACCTTAGCAATCGATTCTCCTTGCTCCGTCACCAATATTCACGTAGTGAATGCGTGGTTTTATTCCGTATTTATCGAAATATCTCTCTGTGACAGTCTTTATGAACGAGTCGCAGATTGCCTCCTTTGCAAGATTTATCGTACAGCCTCCGAATCCGCCACCCATAATCCTTGATCCTGTCACTCCGCAGTCTTTTGCTACGTCGTTTAGGAAGTCCAGTTCCGGACAGCTCACCTCATAGTCTTTCGACAGTCCTTTATGAGTGAGATACATGAGTCGTCCCACCTCCTCGTAATCACCATTTTCGAGGGCTTTGCATACCCCGAGGACACGATCTTTCTCTCCGAGCACGAATGTTGCGCGTCTGATGTCCTCTTCCGATACGTCGTTACGTACAGCCTCAAGGTCTTCCAACGTACAGTCGCGCAATGTCTTTGCGTTTCGCTGTGGATCTTTATCGTTTACAGCCTTTACGACATTCTCGCATGATTTCCTTCTGTCGTTATATGGTGATCCTGCAAGTTCATGTTTTACACAAGAGTTTACGAGCAGCAGTCTGTAGTCCAGAGGTTTAAATGGAAAGTATTCAAACTCACGGCTATTGCAGTCTAATCGCATTAGTTTCCCTGCTTGTCCGAAAACGCTGGCAAACTGGTCCATTATTCCGCAGTTGCATCCGATGTATTTATGTTCTGTAGCTTGTCCTGCGAGCACCATTTCCCATTTGCTTACCTTGTTTTCTCCGAAAAGGTCGTTGAGTGCGTATGCAAAACAACTTTCCAAGGCTGCTGATGATGACATACCCGCTCCGAGCGGCACATCACCTGCAAAAGCCGTATTGAATCCCTTTACGTCTACCCCTCTCAACTGCATTTCTTTCACCATTCCGAAAATAAACCGTGCCCATGTAGCCGACGGCCCTTCTGTGTCAGTCACCTTAAATTCCACGCGGTCTTTGAGGTCTATTGAGTAGCACATTACAGTGTCCGTACCGTTAGGTCTCACCTCTGCAAGTATTCCGCAGTCAACAGCTCCCGGGAACACAAATCCGCCGTTATAGTCAGTATGCTCACCAATGAGGTTAATGCGACCAGGAGCGGCATAAATGTTTCCCGTCAATCCGTCGAAGTGCTTTATGAAGCGACTTCTCACATGTTCTATCTCCAACATAATATCAGGTGTTTTTGTTAGTTATGTTTTTCTTAAGCTTGAGGAAAACCAATAGTCTTCCTCAAGGCTTAATAAGAATGTTGTACTATTCTCTGATTACAAACAGTTCTCGGTTTATACCCTTATTTCCAGCTTGTCACATTGTTTAAGCTTATCTTCCGTTTCCTTTTGTCAAAGTGTACCGAAGCGGTAAACAGTACGCTGCGTGTATGTCTCTCCGGGATTGAGCACTACAGTAGGGAAATAACTTCTGTTTGGCGAGTCAGGGAAGTGTTGCGCCTCAAAGCAAACAGCACTTCTCTTAGGGAATGTCGCTCCATGCTGTCCTTTATATCCTGTCGCCCAGTTGTCGGTGTACATCTGTACTCCTGGTTCTGTAGTCCAGCATTCCATTGTTCTGCCCGAAACGGGGTCTGTGATACGTGCAGCGAAACTCAGTTCTCCAACCTCCCTCTTATTGAGTACGAAGCAATGATCATACCCGTTGCCATATCTCAGTTGTTCGTTGTCGTCGTTGATATCCTGTCCGATGGTCTTTGGTTTACGGAAGTCAAACGGTGTGCCGTCGACCTTCAGTATCTCTCCTGTAGGAATATTCGTCTCGTCTGTAGGCAGATAGAAATCAGCATTCACCTCACATATCTGGTTTTCAACGGATGGCGTAGGATTTGCAATTCCTGAGAGCGAGAAGAAGGCGTGGTGTGTCAGGTTTATTATTGTCTTCTTGTTTGTTGTTGCGAGATAGTCTATCACCAGTTCGTTGTCGTCATTCCATGTATATTCTACGGTGATAGCCACCTCTCCTGTAAATCCCTCCTCTCCATAAGGAGACGTATATTTCAGTACGAGCGTGTTCTCGTTCATGGGTGTTGCCTCCCATACTCTTGCGTGGAATCCTGTCGGACCTCCGTGTAGTGCGTTAGGTCCGTTGTTTATAGCCAACTGATATTCCTTACCTCCCAATGTGAATCGTCCCTCCTTTATTCTGTTTCCGAAACGTCCGATTAGAGTGGACAGGAACGGCTCAGGTGAGTTGATTACATCCTCAATGTTGTCGTGTCCCTGAATTACATTACCTATCTGTCCGTTTTTGTCAGGCACCATGAGCGCGACGATAGCTCCTCCATAGTTTGTTATGGCGCATTCATATCCGTTTTGGTTACGCAGGATAAAAAGGTCTGTCTTCTTTCCGTTTACTACGGTCTTGAAGTCTTTATGGCTCAAGCCACAGATGTTATTTTCCATGATTATGTCTTTTTTAGGCTTTTGGCATGATATATATATCCGTGCCCTGCCATGTTTTTTATTTTCCTTTGTTCTCTTTCAGTCCTACAGTAGAGTTGAACACGAGGTGTTCCGGTGTGGAGTCAGTATCGATATTGAAATATCCTATGCGGTTGAACTGCAGATACGATAGCTGAGGCAGTCCCTGTACATATTTCTCTACATAAGCCTTTGTGTTGATTTTCAGGCTGTCCGGGTTGAGGAAAGGTCTCATGGCGTCTATACCTCTTACGTCATGTTCCTTCTCGTATTTCTTTATCGCATCGCGTGGGTTCTCACATGTCCACAGACACTCATATCTCCTTACTTCCGCCGGCAGACAGTGTGCGCAGCTCACCCAGTGTATTGTACCTTTCACCTTACGGTCTGCACCTGGTGTTCCAGCCTTTGAGTCCGGGTCGTAAGTACAGTATATCTCTTGTACATTTCCGTTTTCGTCAGCCTTATATCCTGTGCAGTTCAGGATATACGCCCCTTTGAGGCGTGTCTCTTTGCCAGGGTACATACGGAAGAATTTCTTGTCTGGCTCAGCCTTGAAGTCCTCTCGTTCAATCCATAGCTCCCTTGAGAATGTTATGGTATGCGTTCCGTCCTCCGGCTTCTCCGGATTGTTCACCACTTCCAGTTCCTCCGACTGTCCTTCCGGATAATTCTCAATAATGAGTTTCACTGGGTCGAGAACCGCCGACACCCTTGTGGCCCTCTCGTTGAGGTCCTGTCGTGCTGCTGCCTCAAGTAGTTTTATGTCGTTGAGCGCATCGAAGTTTGTATATCCTATTGACTCTATGAACTTGAGTATCGCCTGTGGCGAATAACCTCTTCTCCTTATTCCGCATATTGTCGGCATTCTTGGGTCGTCCCATCCGTTCACGACCCCTTCTTTTGTCAGGATGAGCAGGTTACGCTTCGACATCAGCGTGTAGTTCAGGTTCAGTTTGTTGAATTCGAACTGCCTTGGTCTGTTGTCTTCAATATTCTCTGTTTCTCCCTTCCATTCCTTTATCCATGTCACGAAGAGGTCGTAAAGCTCGTGGTGAGGAACAAACTCCAAGGTACATATCGAGTGCGTGACCCCTTCAAGATAGTCTGACTGTCCGTGTGTGAAGTCATACATGGGGTATGCGTTCCATTTATTTCCCGTTCGCCAGTGTTCCATGTTCAGCACACGATACATGAATGGGTCTCGGAAGTGCATGTTTGGTGACGCCATATCAATTTTTGCCCTTAGCACCATCCTTCCCGGCTCGATGTTTCCCGAATTCATTTCTTCAAACAGTTTCAGGCTTTCTTCTACCGGTCTGTTGCGGTATGGTGACTCTGTTCCCGGAGTTGTCGGTGTTCCTTTCTGCTCTGCTATGACTTCAGCCGACTGCTCGTCGACGTATGCCTTTCCTGTTTTTATACACCATACGGCAAAGTCCCACAGTTCCTGGAAGTAGTCAGAGGCGTAGACCATTTTGCCCCATTCGAATCCGAGCCATTTTATGTCCCGTTCTATTGCCTCAACATATTCCGTATCTTCTTTCTGTGGGTTAGTGTCGTCCATACGTAGGTTACATACCCCTCCGAAGCGTTTTGCTATGCCGAAGTCTATTGCTATTGCCTTGGCGTGTCCTATATGCAGATACCCGTTAGGTTCCGGCGGGAAACGTGTCTGCACACGTCCTCCGTTTTTCCCCTCTTCGAGGTCTTTTGCTACTCTTTGCTCAATGAAATTGAGTGACTCCTTCTTCTCCTGAAGATTATTGTTCTCTATTGCCATGTTATATTGTGTTGTTTACTTGTTTCCTGTTTTCAGCCATTTGTCTAACCAACTGAAGAATGTCCTCTGCCACAATATTCCGTTTTGTGGTTTCAGAACCCAGTGGTTTTCATCTGGAAATATGAGGTATTCAGCCGGCAGTCCTTTCATCCTTGCTGCGTTGAATGCCCCCATTCCTTGGTTGTAGCTGATACGATAATCCAGTTCTCCGTGTATACAGAGGATTGGAGTGTCCCATCTGTCGACGAACTTATGCGGAGAGTTTTCGTATGTTCTCTTTCCCTTCTCCGATAGTTTTTTGTTCCAGTACGCCCCTTCATAGTCCCAGTTTGTGAACCACGACTCTTCTGTGTCTGTGTACATTGCCTCAAGGTTGAACGCTCCGTTGTGTGCTATGAAGCATTTGAAACGTTTCTCGTGATTTCCTGCAAGCCAGTAAACGCTGAATCCTCCGAAGCTTGCCCCCACAGCTCCGAGGTGTTCCCTGTCCACATACGGCATTGTCTCACACGCGTTGTCAATGGCAGCGATATAGTCTTTCATGCACTGTCCAGCCCAGTCTCCGCTAATTTCCTCGTTCCATTCCGGTCCGAATCCAGGCAGTCCGCGTCTGTTGGGTGCTATGACGATATATCCGTTTGCTGCCATCATCTGCATGTTCCATCTGAAACTCCAGAACTGGCTCACGGCATTCTGCGGTCCTCCCTGACAGTACAGTATTGCCGGATATTTCTTGTTTACGTCGAAGTCTGCCGGCAGTATCACCCATACGAGCATTTCCTTCCCGTCAGTTGTCTTTACCCATCTTGCCTCTACGCGTCCGAGGTGTAGCTGTTCGAGAATATGCTTGTTTTCTGCCGTCACCTGTTTCACTACTGTTTTCAGCATTGTCTTTCCCGGAGTTACGGTATAAACATCGTTAGGGCATGACATGCTCTGTTTCATTACGAGCAGGCTTTTCCCGTCGTTCAGAGGCGCTATGGAGACGTAGTTTGCCTGTTCGTCAGTTACCTGTGTCACGCAGCCCTTTTCGTCAGCCTTGTAAATGTTCTTACATCCGTGCCATACGCTGGTGAAGTATATTGCCGCGTCTTTTTTAGTACCCCAGCAGAATTCGTCGACGTTGCTCTTGTGTGCGAGGTATCTCTTTTCTCCTGTAGCCATGTCGTAGATGCACAGCCTGTTTACGTCAGCCTCATATCCGTCGCGTTCCATGCTCAGCCATGCTATGTATCTGCCGCATTGCGAGAAGAGCGGGTTCTGGTCGTATCCTACGTTGTTCTTGATGTTTTCCTCCGCGTTTACCGCCTGATATTTCTTGCTCAGTGTCGGGTCGCTTTCCGGTGCCTTATATCCTTCTGGTTTGCATAGATTGCGCGTCTTTCCTGTCTCTGTGTCATAGAGGTAAATGTCAGAGTCTGTCGATGTTGCGTACTCCGTTCCGAGACATTTTCTTGAGGTGTATGCGATATATCGTGAGTCCTTGCTCCAGTCGAGCTGTTCTATACCTCCGAAGGGTTCCATGGGACATTCATACGGTTCTCCCTCCATGATGTCCTTTCCTTCCCCTATGCCCTGTGTTGTCACGTCCGCGACGAAGGGGTGCATGATGGTCTCTACGTAGTGGTCCCAATGTCGGTACATGAGATCTGTGATGACGCGTCCCGTAGCGAGCGGCAAGTCATCGGGGTTCTTCTGAATGATGTTGTTGAACTCCAAAGACTTCACGAGAATGACCCTCTTTCCGTCGGGTGAGAATCTGTATGCTTCTATGCCCTTGGCGTCTGACGTCATCTGCCTGCGCTCAGTACCATCGGCGTTCATGCTCCATATCTGTCCTCCGGATAGATATGCAATGCGTCTTCCGCCCTCTATCCATGTTGCGTCTGTCTCGCTCTTCCCTCCGGTGGTGAGAAGTGTCGGTGTTCCGCCTTCGCTGTCTGTTATGTACAGTCGTTGCTGTCCTTTGTTCTGACTTATGGAATAATATCCCACCTGGTAGACAATCTTCTTTCCGTCGGGCGATGCCACTGCTGCCGACACGCGTCCCATGCTCCATAGCACTTCCGGTGTCATCTTCACTGATTTCACTACATTGGCTTCTGCGCGTCCTATCGCCGGTGTCGCCGGTGTCTCTGCCGTGGCACCCATACTGCTCAGGGTTATCATTGATGTCGTTATGACTTTTCTGATGTTCATAATTATGAAATCGCTATTTTGCCCACCTTTTGGTGAGACAGTTTTTTTTCTGTCGGTGTACAAATGTTTTTTTTGCTCACGCTATTTTCTAAAGGTGGAGATCAATATTCCCCACCTATTTATATTAGCTCTCCGTCCCGTTTCGGGTTGTCATGTCTGTTTCCATGACCTATTTTCCCATACGTCTCTTTCTTAGTTCCTGACGCTCACGCTCCATTTCCTGCTGTTTGCGCTGCATCTCTTCCAGTCTTCCGTATAGTCCCGACATCTTCTTCGGGTTCGCTTCGATCTCCTTATATCTCTTTTCGAGTTTTGCGAGCAGCTTCTCTTCGTCCGTCGTCTTTCTCAGTACGAACATTATCGCTGCCGAGAAGAACAGTGAGATGAAATAGTAGAAGTTCAATCCTGCCGAGTAGTCGTTGAAAATGAAGAAGAACATCACCGGCATGAGGAACATCATCCACTGCATCATCTTCATCTGCTCAGCCTGCTGTCCCACCATCTGGTCGCGCTGCTGCTGCATGGTGAACCATGAGTAGACGATGTTTGCCACACAGAAGAGTATGCACGTCAGCGAGATATGGTCGCCAATAAGCCAAAGGTTTGTGTCCCATTCAATTATAGGGTCGTATGTCGACAGGTCGCTGATCCAGAGGAACGACTGCCCTCGCAGCTGAATGGCGTTCGGCACGAAGTTGAACATCGCGATCCAGATAGGCATCTGTATAAGCATCGGCAGGCATCCCGACATTGGCGACACTCCATAGCGTGAGTACATCATCATCATCTCCTGCTGTTTTTTCATGGCGTCTTCCGGCTTGTCGTATTTCTTTGTCGCCTCCTCAAGTTTCGGTTTCAGTACTCTCATCTTCGCCGACGACATATAGCTCTTTCTTACCATAGGGTAGGTTATGGCCTTCAGTATGAGCGTTATGAGTATTATGACGATGCCCATAGGTATGCCCATGTGTGTCAGCCAGTCAAAGACGTAAAGCGTAAACCAACGGTTTATAATGCGGAAGAGAGGCCATCCGAGATATACGAGCTGTTCCATCTCCAGGTCTTTTCCGAATGCGCTCTCCTCTTGTATGTCTTTGAGCAGACGGAAGTCATTTGGCCCGAAATAGAACTCGAAGTCAGAAGTCTTCTCTCCGGTAGGGTCGAAAGCCGTCTTCATCCTTGCCGTATAGTCTTTCAGATATCCTGACCCTTTTTGCTGCGGAACGCTTGACACGAGAGCCCCTTCCTTGAAGTTGTCCCGGCTGATCATGACGCATGAGAAGAACTGGTTCTTGAACGCTATCCAGTCTGTTGCCTCCTCGATAGGCTCGTCGACCTTCTCGTTTGTCTCGTTGAGATAGTCGGTGTCTCCTTCCGTGTCGTGCCATGTCAGTCGTGAGTGCTGGTTTTCAAACGTAAAGCCCTTCTCCTGCTGGCGGCATAGCTCATGCCATTCTATGTCCATCGTCTTGCACGACGGTGAGAAATGGTTCTTCATGCCTTTCATGCGCATCTCGACATGGAGCATATAGCTCTCTCCGAGCCTGTATCGTATCTCGAGTTCTTTCCCTTCTCCGGCTTCTGCTGTCAGCGTCACCGTAGTGTCTGTCTGAGCCGTTGGCGTGAAGTATAGCGAGGAGGTGTATATGTTCTGCTCCTTTCCTTCGAATATGAAGCGAAGTTCCTGCTCCTTCTCGTTGAACAGCGTGACGTCACCGTTTCCGTTGATATCCTTGAAGTTCTTCACTACAGCGTTCTTTACTGTTCCGCCTTTTGTGGATAGCGTCAGTGCCACTTTCTCGTTGCTCAGAACTATATCCTTTGCTTCTCCTGATAGTGCTGTGAAGAACAATGCTGTGGAGTCTGCTTCCACGGTTTCTTTCCTTGCCTGCTGTTCCGCCAGTTTCTTTTCCGAAGCTTTCTTTGCTGCTGCGACCTTCGCTATGGAGTCTTGCCGTGCAGCCTCATCAATTTGTTCCTGTGACGGCTGGTTGAACCAACCGAACCCGATAAATACCAGTGCTAAAAGCACAAAGCCAGTAATAGTGTTTTTATCCATTAATATATTATTTGTTTTTTTGTTCCATGTCTGTTATGTCATTCCTCGCCTGTGGCTCTCAGAGCGTTTTTCCTTCGCTTTTTGCGGTAAACACACTGACAGACACAATCTGAAGTGCAAAAATACTACAAATTTATAATATTTCAAAATAAAACGGTAAATAAATAACATTTTTAAAAATTTATCCTTAACTTTGCCCTGCAAAATCTTTCAGGCGGGTGAGTCAATAGCCCCCGCCATAACTTTTTTCTGGCAGGAAGCCACATTCCGCCCTCACTTCTTCATAATGAAAAAAACACTTCTTTCCATACTGCTCTGCCTCATCGTTTCCGTGGCATATTCACAGCTCCAACGCTCACAGCTCCAACGCTCACGCCTTGACAGTCTGCGGAAACGCCCTGTCAGGACGCTGTCGCCATTCTGCGTCAGCTATGCCGACTCTCTGCAGCTCTACAGGCAGCGCTTTTTCTCCGACACCCTCCGTTCCGACACCCTTTCGCCTCTTGACGACGCCTACAGCCACCTCAGCCAGATTGTTCCGCTGACGTTCTACCATGGCGTGACGCAGAGGCTTTTTGACATCGACGACACGGCGCCCCTGCGACGTGACGTAGACCTTCTCGTGTCAAGGATGTATATCTCCCACCCGGAATATGTGCTTGATACAGACAGCCGCCTCACTGCCGAAGGGGAAATAGCTTTCCGTCCTGACGAGCCTGTCGTCAACAATACCGGCATGACAAGTCAGGCAGAAGAGGAAGTCATCCATATACCCTCTGCGTCACGCCCCTCATCAGATGTCACTCTCGTCACCATGCGACCGAACTTCTGGACATATTCCGGAGACTTTTCCCTTCAGTTTCTGCAAAACTACGTCTCCGACAACTGGTATAAAGGAGGTGAGTCGACATACTCCATGATAGGAGCCGTGACGTATAACGCCAACTACAACGACAAGGAAAAGATAAAATGGGACAACCGCATAGAGATGAAGCTTGGCATGCAGTCCTCGCAGGGCGATACGCTCCATAGCTATAAAAGTTCTGAGGACCTCATACGTCTCACGTCGAAACTCGGCATACAGTCAGTGAAGAAATGGTACTATACGTTGCAGTTCATAGCAAGCACCCAGTTCACCCATGGCTATAAATCCAACGACGAAACGGTTTACTCCGACTTCATGTCTCCGCTCAACGTCAACCTCTCTCTTGGTATGGACTATAAGGTGGAGTGGTGTAAGAAACGTCTTGTCGGAACGGTGAACATCTCGCCCATGGCAGCCAACTTCAAATATGTCGACCGTCTGTATCTCGCTAAGAAATACGGTCTCTCCGAAGGCAAGCACTCGCTGTGGGACATCGGTTCTACGTTCACCACAGACCTTACGTGGACATTCTCGAAACTGATAAAATGGAAGACGCGTCTTTACGCCTACACCACCTACAAACGCACTGAGGTGGAGTGGGAGAACACGTTCAATTTCCAGCTTTCGCGTTATATCTCAACGTCTCTTTTCGTCTATCCCCGTTTCGACGACTCCGCCTCGAAGAAAGACGGAAAATACGGTTATTTGCAGCTTAAGGAGTATTGGAGTCTCGGATTCAACTATTCTTTCTGACGTGGTGCGGGTGATGCAAAAAACGACTTGTGATAGTTGAACATAAAAAAACTATTCGACCTGTATGGTTGAAGAGTTCTGGCTGAAAGCCAACAAGCACATAGCCTGAGGTGTCGCTTCGCTCTGCCTTGGACTATGTGCTTGTTGCTCTTTCTTCTTTTCAACCGTACAGGTAGGAAACTTTTGTGACCCCGATGGGATTCAAACCCATGACCTTCAGAACCGGAATCTGACGCTCTATTCAGCTAAGCTACAGGGCCATTTCATTTTTGCGTGTGCAAAGTTACTAAAAAAAAGTCGTTCCGCACCTTCCTCTCGTTGGATAAAGGGAAACATTAAGTTTTTTTATGACTAAGTGATGCCTAAGCTGGTGAGAAAAAATTTTTATATGCCATTCCTCGCCCTTCGTTGTCCCTCTTTCTTTGCTCCCTTTTCTCGTCCTTTTTCTCCGCAAAAAAATGGGACTTACTTGGGAGGAACTTGGGAGGAGCTTGGGACTTACTTGGGAGGTGCTTATGCCCCTCTCGTGCTTTTCACGGCAAGCTGTTCACCATGCTTGGGTAAGGACGAGTTGCGATAGAAACCTTAACACCTTAACACCTTAACTCCTTAACACCATATATACCATCACACCAAATCCATAAAACCTTAATACCTTAACACCTTAACTCATTAACTATTCATATTATCATCTCCTCTCCAAGGTCTAAGCGAAGCACTGCAAGCTCTGATTTTCTTATGGTTTTTGTATAGGTAAAACAAAAGTGGTAAAT
>CALZUQ010000016.1 GCA_945829425.1 uncultured bacterium
TTCCCAATAAATCAACAATGAGAAAACAAAAGAAGAAAGAGCACAAGAGTCCTGCACACCTGTACATCAAGGTGATTATGGGATATATCCTCCTGTCACTGCTCATTCTCGGTTGACCTTCGGTCTTCCTCCTCCTCTGGCTTCGCCTTCCTCCTCCTCGTTTAACTTCGTTGAATATCGGCTGCTCTCGGCATAGCCAAAGCAAGCTTTGTCTCTGCTCTCATTGGCACGATATTTCGGGATATCCGGAGCAAGCTCCGCTCTCCTCTCGCTCGTTCGTCGTTTCCCGGGGGACAGAAACCTTCAAAAAACTGACACTCTGCTCTCAGAGATAAATCGGAAATATGTCAAATATCGTGCAAACGAGAGGAGAACCAAGCTTGCTTGGGTTATCCCGAGTGCAGCCGATATTATCTAAAGCGAATTAATAGAACCCACCTTAAACAAAAGCGCTACACCCTTGCCTTGAAATCGGAGTAAGAGAAGTGTTTCCACAGGACGGGCTTTCCGTTACGCTTGATATATATATCAGGTAATGGCATGCCGTTGAAGGTGTTTGTCTTTACCATGGAATATATTGCCATGTCTCCGAAGACTATCTCGTCGCCCTCGGTGAGAGGCTGACAGAAAGAATATGTTCCTATGACATCACCACTAAGACACGTAGCCCCCCCGAAGCGATAGGTGTACCCGCCGTCCCTCTGTTCTGGAGAGAGTACAGGAGGTGTATATGGCATCTCTATGACATCAGGCATGTGACATGCTGCAGAAGTGTCGAGAATGACGTTAGATATGCCGTCGGCTCCAGGGCGTTGTATCTCAAGGACGGTAGCATGAAGTGTACCGCCATTGAGAGCTACCGCCTCCCCCGGTTCGACATATACATCCAAGGAGTATCTCTGCTTCATGCGAAGTATGCAACGTTCCAGACGTTCTATGTCGTAGTCGCTGCGTGTGATATGATGCCCTCCGCCGAAGTTTATCCATTTCATTGCCGACAGTATGTCTCCGAACTTCTCCTCTACGGCGTCGAGCGTCGTCTCCAGATCGTCGGAGTTCTGCTCACAGAGCGTATGGAAGTGTATTCCGTCGATGAGCGTGTGGCATGACTTCTCACGGCATGCAGCAAGGTATTCATGCAGTTCCGCCGATGTCGTGCCCAGCCGCGAGCCAGGTGCGCAAGGGTCGTAGATGGCATGTCCCTCTTGTGTAGAACACTCAGGGTTTATACGTATGCCTACCTGCAGACCTTCTGCCTTTGCCCGCTCTCCGTATCTCTGCAACTGCCTCGGACTGTTGAAGACGATATGGTCGCATAGCGAGAGAATTGAGTCTATGTCCTCCTCCCTGAACGCCGGCGAGAAGATATGGTTCTCTTTCCCCGGCATCTCTTCGTGGCATAGCCTCGCCTCAAATATACCGCTTGCCGTGGCACCTGCCAGGTATCTGCCTATAAGAGGGTATAGAGAGTAACAGCTGAAACATTTCTGTGCCAGGAGGATCTTACATCCCGTGCGGTCCATTACCCCACGCAGAATGCGCAGATTGTTCTCTATCTTTTCTTCGTCGATAAGGAAATATGGTGTCTGCATAGTAATCATTATTTTTCTGTGGAATGAAAAAAAAGGTGGGCTATATGACATAACCCACCTATACGGATTATTACGATGGTGTCAACCTGAGACACCTACCTTAATACCCCCAGTCTTCTCCTACGAGTATTACCTGGTGCTTGCCTTTCGGGGAGTGGCGCAGGAAATGTATATAGTTACATATACAGTCTTCAGAACAGCAGTTATGGCATACTCCGTCGGTGGAGCATGGTGTAGAAAGGTGGAAACGCGCCGTATTGATAGGAGCCGCTGTCGAGCGTGCGCGCTTCAATGCAGCCTCGCAGTCCTGACACACCTTGTTAAGTCCTACGACGAAGATGACGTTCTTCGGACCAAACGTTATGGCAGCCACGCGGTTGCCGTTACCGTCGATATTCACTATCACGCCGTCTTCGCTTATGGCATTGACGCTGGAAAGGTAATAGTCACATCCGAACGCCTGCATGTACACCTCTGCTGGATTGCTACCCTCCACGTCGCGGTCGTAGAGAGTATATCCTCCGTTGTCATGCAACGCTCTTACCACTCCCATGTCGCGTAGAGTCATAGACCCTCCCCACGATATGCTGCTGCCTTGAGGTATGAGTTCCAGCACCTTCTCTACCGCCTCGGCAGCCGTATGGCAGTAGAATGCCTTCATGTTGCGGCGCTGAAGATTTTTTATCATCTTCTGCGCCAGCTTTTCGTTACGTATTTCTTTTGGTGTCATGATGTCAGTCTACGAGAACAGGGTTTTCGTCAACCTTCCATGGCAGTCCCCACTTGTTCAGAGCCTCCATATATGGGTCTGGGTCAAATTCCTCGACGTTGAATACTCCCGGCTTTTTCCACAGTCCCTGGAGCACCAATGCCGTACCTATCATTGCCGGTACGCCGGTGGTATAGGATATAGCCTGTGATCCCACCTCTTTGTAGCATTCCTGATGGTCGCAGACATTATATATATATACCGTCTTCTCCTTGCCGTCCTTCACTCCTGTGAATATACATCCTATGTTTGTCTTTCCTACAGTTCGAGGACCGAGTGACGCCGGATCAGGCAGTAATGTGCGCAGGAACTGTATAGGCACAATCTGCTGTCCGTTGTATCCTACCGGTTCTGTTCCGAGCATTCCGACATTCTCCAGACACTTCATGTGTGTGAGATAGCTTTGTCCGAATGTCATGAAGAACCTTATGCGCTTCACGCCCGGTATGTTCTTAGCGAGCGACTCTATCTCCTCGTGGTGAAGGAGATACATATCCTTCTCTCCTACGCCATCAAAGTTATACACCCTCTTTATCTCCATTGGCTCTGTCTCCACCCAATGTCCGTTCTCCCAGTATGAACCGTTAGCACTCACCTCGCGGAGGTTTATTTCCGGGTTGAAGTTCGTGGCGAAAGGATATCCGTGGTCTCCTCCGTTGCAATCGAGGATGTCTATGGTATGTATCTCGTCGAAATAATGCTTCAAGGCGTATGCAGAGAAGACGCTCGTCACGCCCGGGTCGAATCCTGTTCCGAGAAGTGCCGTTATCCCTGCTTCCTCAAAACGCTTACGGTATGCCCACTGCCAAGAATAGTCGAAGTATGCCGTAAAGCCTTTCTCCTTGCAGCGTGCCTCATATGCAGCTCGCCACTCCGGGTCGTTGGTGTCCTCACACTCGTAGTTTGCAGTGTCGACATAGTCTACTCCACAAGCCAGACACGCATCCATGATGGTGAGGTCTTGATAAGGTAGTGCAAGGTTCAGCACGATGTCTGGCTTGACATCGTTTATAAGGCTCTTGAGTTCCTCGACATTGTCTGCGTCGACTTGTCTCGTCGTGATGACAGCCGCAGTCTTCCCCTGCAGCTTTTCCTTCAAAGCTTCACACTTGCTCACAGTACGTGATGCGATACAAATCTCACTGAACACAGAAGCGTTCTGCGCACATTTCTGAATGGCAACACTGGCAACACCGCCACAGCCAATGACTAATACTTTTCCCAATTCTTTTTTCTTTTATAGGTTAGTGTAATTGTTTGTTCCGATAAGAATGATAATCTCTTGCAAAGATACAAAAGAAAAAATACAAACAAAAGACTTTTGCCGAAAAAATATAATATTTTTATATTTCCTTCATAAAAACACAACATATCCCCGGACTCCTCAGCCGTACAGGCGGATGTTTTTCTCAGAACTCCGCCTGTATCTTGAAGTTCAGCTGCCGCCCTGTGAGATAGTTAGGCACAGCGTACTGGTTGTTTGCCACATCCGTAACCCAATAATATGAGTTGACGTTGTTTATGCCGAAGAGGTTTAGGCAGTCCACTCCAATCCAGACGTTTCTGAAGAATTTCTTCTTGTCGCGCTTGGCATATCCCATTACCGACGATGTCTGTCCCGTTATGGACGTGTTCTCCACACGTTTCTCGTTTTTCAACGCCCTGTAGCTCATGCCTATGTCGCAACGCTTGTAAGCCGGAGCGCGGAAATTATTCTCTTCCACTCCACGGTGTGGTGCGGCAAAAGGCAGTCCGTCAGCGAATGCGAGCTTCAACGACATCTTCCAGCGGTCGGTATGTGGGAAATAGTCTGTAAAGAAGAGGTTTACGGAATAGCGCTGGTCCGTAGGGAGTGCTACAGACTTTCCATGGAGTTTCATCTTTGTGCTCATAAGCGAGAACGACACCCATGAGTCTGTTCCCGGCACGAACTCTCCGTAAAGCTTGAGGTCTACGCCAGCAGCATGACCAGAGGCTTCGTTAGTACCGTAATACACCACCTTGACGTTTGACACGGAGTATGGCACGAGGTTTCCCAAAGCTTTGTAGTATGCCTCTGCGGTAAAGCGGTATCTCTTCTCCGACATCTTGAAGCGTCTGTCGTAGGCCGCAATGAAGTGTATGGAGCGTTGTGACTTTATTTTGCTGTTGAGGAGAGCCGTTGTTATGCCATTGACTGTCGTGGTGTCTCGCAGTTCCTTATAGAACGGTGCCTGATAATACAGTCCTGCTGCAAAGCGCCATGTCACGTCATGGTTGCTTCCCGGCACTATAGACAACGACACGCGAGGTGATACGATAGACTCTTTGTTGAACGACCAGTTTGCGAAGCGCACACCGTAGTTGAGGGTGTACATCGTCATACGCTCCTCGTCGCGTGTCCCGTCCTCGTTCCATCCTCCTGACGTGAAGCGATAGCTGTCTTGTGCAAAGACCTCAAGACGTGTTGCGTCAAGCTCGTTACGTGCGTTGAGGTTGTAAATCATCTGTAGGTCTGTGCCAGTATGAGGTATGCTGTATCCGGAAGAGTCGCGGTATTCATACTCCCTCGACTGCTCCTTGATGTTCTCTTTCTTCAGCGTCAGACCCATAAGGAAGTCATGAGCCTTGCTCTTATGGTCGAGCAGTAGCTTTGCAGAGAGCACGCTGGCGTTGAGGTAGTTGCGCGTATGCTCCATATACGTTCCGACACCGATATTCTCTGATGTCTCCGTCTGGTCGAGCCAGTACTGTCCTTGTATGTCATAAGCCTCCTGCTCCTTGGTCTTGAACGCCGAGGCGTAAAGCGAGAGACTTGTCTTCGGTGCGAGGAAGCGTTTTATGCCCAGTGTTCCGAAATATGTGCGGAAAAGGTCTTTCTCCTGTCCGTCGAAATAGACCTTGAAGGACTTGACATTGCTCTGCGTTCCGAACGATGTCTCACGGTTTTCGGGAATGAAGTTATAATGGTTTTCCGATATGTTTCCAAGGAATGTTATCTCCCAACGTTTGTTGGGGTTATAGACCATATACGTCTGATAGTCGAGGAAGTTAGGCTTGTATTCTCCCTTTGTGTCCATAGACCCGAGGAGTCCCTTTATGGTTTTATATCGTATGCCGTTGCTCCATGCGAATTTCTTCGTTGAGAAGCCAACAAAGGCGCTGGCTCCGAGGAGTGACACCATGGCGTTTGCTTCGAACGCCGACGGACGGCGGTATTTTATGTCGAGCGCAGAAGACATCTTGTCGCCGTACTTTGCCTCATAACCACCTGAGGAGAAGCCTACCGACTCCACCATATCGGGGTTGATGACCGAGAGTCCTTCCTGCTGACCGCTTCGCACAAGGAAGGGTCGATATACATCGACGTTGTTGATATACACGGAGTTCTCGTCGAAGGCTCCTCCTCGCACATTATACTGCGAGGAGAGCTCGGAGTGTGTCGAGACACCTGCCTGCGTCTGTATCATGTCCTCAACGGCATTGCCTGTGACAGAAGCACTTCGCTTCACGTCCATAAGGTCCTCGTGTGAGAGTTGCTCCGTAGTCGTGACCTGTCTTTTCTTCTGCACTACCGTAACCTCATCAAGCTGGTTGTCGCTGAAGAGCTGTATCTGAAGCGTCTGCTGTCCCTTCGGTTTTCTGAGAACGCGTGTCTTCGTCTTATATCCCACCATAGAGAATTTCACCACCACGCTGTCGGCAGATGCGAGCGTGAGTGAGTATTCGCCCTTGAAATTCGTGAAGGCGACCTTCAGTTGTGGCAATACCGTTACTGTGGCGAGCTCCAAAGGGTCTTGGTTCTCGTCCGTGACGCGTCCTTTAAGAGTAAAGGTCTGTGCTGATGCGGAGATGGCGCATAATATAAATATAATAATGTATATGTATCGTTTCATATAATATCTGTTCCAACGGAAGACATGTCGTGATCTTTTTGTCATGGCGGCAATCATAGAACCCACCTACTGTAATAACGGAAAAATTCTTTATTTATTATGTAACGAAGCAAAAAAGCACAACAAATAGGCGACGAACACTAATAAACAGGAAAATAATAGTTGTCCAGAAAAAACGACCTGTTTGGTTGGGAGTTAAGACAGAATTATATCTGTACACATACTTAACGAAAAATCACAAAAAAGAAGTCAAAGCAAAGGTTTGTTTGTTAATAATTGTTACTGTGTGCGCACACAGAAATTGCATCAATAATTTTGCGCTATTAAAATTTGCATAAATAAGAAAAAGGCTTTAACTTTGCACTCGTTATCCTGAAAACAATCTTTTTACCTTAAAAAAACTAATACCTATTGAAGATAAGAGTGGTTGCCTGTGAAGGTCGCTACTTTTTTAAGAAAATAGAAAATAGTAAGAATAAAGCAAAGAGGGATGTTAATCCCAAACAATTTACTCTCTTTCTAATCATGCAGTGATGTAAGGTTAGAAAGAGAGTAAATATTTTTAGGTGGATACTGTTAATTATTCAACTTTCGCTTCAAACGGATTGGATATCAAAAGATAGTTTTGCGCACTGAACCGACGCCAAGCCGAGAGCAATATCAAGCTCGCTTGAATATTGCCGAGGCGCGAAGGAGGAAGGCGAAGCCAACACGACGCCAAGCCGAGAGCAATATCAAGCTCGCTTGAATATTGCCGAGGCGCGAAGGAGGAAGGCGAAGCCAACACGACGCCAAGCCGAGAGCAATATCAAGCTTGCTTGAATATTGCCGAGGCGCGAAGGAGGAAGGCGAAGCCAACACGACGAACGAGTGAGAGGAGAGCGGAGCTTGCTCCAGCTATCCCGAGAGAGGAGGAGGAAGCCCGAAGGGCAAAGGGCGTGCTTTGATCCTTTGTTTAACAGCAACAAGTATTTGAGACTGTTAATAATTCCCAGACCCCACAATAAGTGTTTGCCTTATTCGTCGAAATCGAAGAGGTCATAGTCCTCGTCATCGTCATATTCGCCATCAAAGCCGAAGACGGGAGCGTCGTTGAAACTGTCCAGCGCACGCCGTTCTTTTTTTGTAGGACGCCCCGTACCTCTCTGACGGTCTATGAAGCCAGAAATACGCGACATCTCAAGAAGCTCGTACTGTTTCGCCTCCGTAACATTTTCATACACTTCAGCAACAAGCTTTGCCCCTACGCGGTTCTCTATGCAGTTTAATATGCGGAAGGAATATGTTACAGGCGGTTTCTTCACATGAACCACTTCCCCGCACTTCACCGTGCGTGACGGCTTAGCGAGTGCTGCACTCATAGCCGACGAGCCGTCGGTCCCTACTCCACTGACAGAAACCCTGCTGTTCTTACACGCATTGGCAGCTACGGTACGTGTCTTGAATATTCGCGCAGCCCAGAGCCATTTGTCAAGTCGCGCGGTGTCCTGATGCTTCAGTCTTGTCTGTTTTTCCATAAATGTTTTTATGATAATACGCCTTTCCCAGCACCTCGGCAGCAAGGATGTGGCACTGGCTGAAAGGCATGTTATTTCTTGTTGAACTGGTTCATAGTGATGTCTATGCCTGCAAGGACGAAGGACTTGACACACTCTACAGCATTGTCGAGGACAGGGAGCAGGGTGGTCATCTCCTCATCGTCAAAACGTCCGAGGACATAGTCTATCTGCCCGCCACGCAGGAACTCATTGCCTATGCCAAGTCGGAGACGTGCGTATTTCTGTCCTATGAGCTGCTGGATATGCCCAAGTCCGTTATGTCCTCCGTTAGAGCCACTGCCCTTGAGACGCATCTTCCCAAGAGGAAGAGCCAGCTCGTCGACGACGACGAGGAGCCTCTCGGTGTCAATATTCTCCTTCTCTAACCAGTATCTCACGGCATTGCCGGAGAGGTTCATATACGTCGTGGGCTTAAGTATAAAAAGCTTACGCCCTTTCAGTGAAGCCTCCGCCACAAAGCCGTAGCGTTTGTCTTGAAACGTCACACCAAGGTCGGCGGCAAGCCTGTCAGCAACCATCCACCCGCAGTTGTGACGCGTCTCATGATATTCCGGTCCGGGATTGCCAAGACCCACGACAAGATATTTATCCATATTTTGTTTATTTTTTATAGTTGGACATACAAAAGCTGACGTCCTTTTTCACAGTTTAACATTTTGCCTGAACACATTATCTTTGCTATAAAAAAAAACGGCACCGGAGAGAGATTACTCCAGCGCCGATAGTGTTCCGTGTTTTCAGGATGGTTCTTACTTTGAAGCAAGAGCAGCGGCACGTGCCTGACGTGTCATCTGAACAGAGCATACTACAACTTCCTTCGATGTAGCAAACTCCAGGCCCTCGAAGTTCAGCTCGCCAACCTTAATGCTCTTTCCGAGCTCAAGTTTTGTAACATCTATAACGAGAACCTCAGGAATACGGGTGTAAGGCGCTGTAACCTTGATCTGACGGATAGAGAGCGCGAGACGTCCACCGTTGCGCACACCGGCAGCAAGACCAGAGAGTTTTACTGGTATACCTACTGTTACTGGCTTCTCCTCAGAAATCTCAAGGAAGTCAACGTGAAGGAGTGCGTCAGAAACCGGGTGGAACTGAAGTTCCTTGATGATAGCCTTCTTCTCTACACCGTCGATGTTGAGGTTTACAACATAAACGTTTGGAGTGTAGATAGCCTTGCGGAGCTCAGAGAATGTAGCTACGAAAGACTCTGCTACCGGCAGACCGTTCTCACCTTTCTTGATACCGTAAACATTACATGGTACGAGACCTTCCTTACGTGCCAACTTAGAAGCCTTCTTGCCAAGGTCGCTTCTGAACTGACCTGATACGTTAATTTCTAACATGGTTGTGTTACTCTAAATTAAGTAGTTAATAAAAATGATTATTTTTGCTTAATTCGCCATCACACTGATGTGACAAAAATATTACATGAAGCATAAAGCTTATGCACACCGTCACACACGTTTTTGCGAAATGCGGCACAAAATTACTACATTTTTTTGACATAGACAAGTTATTATCTTAAAAAACGTGAGAAAAGGGGCATTTTTCTTGCATACATGGCTTTTTTTGTCTATTTTTGCATTTCGAAAGGCTATAAAGCGGAAGGATAGACGTTAAGCGCAACAGATATGCTCGCCGCAAACCCTTCGGGAGCTTAGGGTTAATTTAATTATTTCAAATATGATAAACCGCGAATTAATAAGAACAAAAATTGTTCAGCTGACATACGCATACTACCAGAACGGAAACCACAACCTTGACAATGCTGAGAAGGAACTGCTCTTCAGCCTTGACAAGGCTTACGATTTGTACAACTACCTTCTCGACCTTATCGTGGCTATTACAGACGTGGCTCACCAGCGCTACGACATCGCTATGGCACGCTATGATCGTGGAGAGGGAGGCAAGCCGTCACACCGTTTCGTAAACAACAGGTTCGCAAAGCAACTGAAGGAAAACACCGCCCTCAACGAATGGAAAGAGCACCAGAGACAGACGTGGGACGACGACATCACGACAGTAAGGAAAATACTCGACTCCATTGAGGCGAGCGTAATATATCAGGAATACCTCGCCGCAACGGATTTTCCGACGTATGAGGACGACAGAGACCTGTGGCGAAGGCTGTACAAGACATTGATTGTCAACAACGAAGAACTCGACGCACTCTTGGAGGAGAAGTCGCTATACTGGAACGACGACAAGAATGTTGTGGACACCTTCGTGATAAAGACCATCAAACGTTTCGAAGAGGCTAACGGTGCAGGTCAGGAACTGCTGCCACAGTATAAAGACACCGAAGACCGTGGGTTTGCACTGAAACTGTTCAGCAACACCATAACCAACGCTGAAGAATATCAGCATTTTATGACCACGACATCGCGCAACTGGGATTTCTCACGACTGGCATACATGGACGTGGTGATCATGCAGATAGCAATAGCGGAAATGGTCTCCTTCCCAGCAATACCCGTCTCTGTGACGATAAACGAATACGTAGATCTCGCAAAGGAATACAGCACGCCAAAGTCATGGAGATATATCAACGGAATGCTCGACGCAATAGCCCGTTACCTCTCGGAGTCAGGAAAGATGCTGAAACCAGTGCCGGAACGTTGATGCCTTAAGGTGGGAACAAACAGAAACCACCATAATTAGAAGTCTCGACACCTTATTATATATTAAGGGCAGGGATAATGGCATAATGCAAAGCAAGATCAGCAAGGCATAATGCAAAGCAGGTTCAGCAAGGCATACAGCAAAGCCTTCAGCAAGGCACTCACGAAGGCAAATCCTCCTTCCACGCCCAAGTTCGAATAACATTTATTAACCCACAACTTAACAAATCAAGAAAATATGACACTTACATTACTCGCTGCACAAGCAGCAGGCGGTGGCGGCATGAGCATGATCATCATGTTGGTACTCATGTTTGCCATAATGTATTTCTTTATGATACGCCCACAGCAGAAAAGACAGAAAGAGATACGCAATTTCCAGAACTCTCTCCAGATAGGCACCAAGGTGGTGACAGGAGGTGGTGTACACGGTGAGGTAAAGAAGATTGACATTGCCGAGAACATCATAGAGGTAGAGATTGCCAAGGGAGTAGTCATAAAGGTAGAGAAGACATACGTCTTCGCTGCAGCACCAGAGCAGAAGTAACAAACTGTTTATGCCCCGACATGTAATACGCAACATAACGGAAATGATCAGAGACTTCTTGTTCAGCACGATAAACAAGGAGTTTCTGATTTTTTTGTTCTTCCTCGTGCTGAGCACGACATATTGGATAATGTCTGTGCTCAACGACACGATGGAGCGCGAAATCGTTGTGCCCGTACAGCTGACGGAAATTCCCGACAACGCCATAGTGCTCTCCGACGAGACAATACCGCTGAAGGTCACTGTACGCGACAAGGGATATACCGTTGCGGCATATCTCTTCGGCGACGAGCCCTCGACGGTGAAGCTTCCCTTCGCGACATACGCCCGCAGTGAGCAAAAGTGTATGGTAAGCAACGCAGAACTGACGAAGCTGGTTTCTTCACAGCTCTACTCGTCGACGAAAATACTCTCCATAAAACCCGAGAAACTGGAGTTTCCGTATAACCAAGGACAGCACAAACGGCTTCCCGTCATGCTGAAAGGAACGGTTAAGCCTGCCGACTCCTACCACCTCGCACGCATGACGTTCGACCCCGACAGCGTGACTGTATATTCCTCACCGTCAATACTCGACAGCCTGAGAGTGGCATACACCGAGTTGGTGAACATCCACAACTTCAACGACACGATACGACGCAAGGTGAAGCTGACAGCCATAAGGGCATCGAAAATCGTTCCGGAAGAGATAACCCTGACGCTTTATCCCGACATTCTCATCGAAGGGTCGGCAATGGTCACCATAACACCTATCAACGTGCCGGAAGGATATACTATGCGGACGTTCCCGTCACAGATACAGGTGGACTATGTCGTGGGGGCATCACGCTATAACAGCGTCGACGTCTCACGCTTCACGATATACGCCGACTATGCAGCGACAGACAACGGAGCAGAGAAGAAATGCCCTTTAAGGCTGGTAAAATCTCCAAGCGAGGTGCGTCACCCCGTAATGAAGGAAACTCATGTAGACTATCTCTTGGAACAATGAAATACGCTATAACAGGTGGAATAGGAACAGGGAAGAGCTACGTATGCTCGCTGCTGCGGGAATACGGCATAGAGGTTTACGACTGCGACAAAGCGGCAAAAAGACTTATGGCGACAGACCGAAACCTTCAGGAAAGACTGTCACAAGCCGTGGGACAAGAAGTGTTCCCGCAAGGAAAGCTCGACAAGGCTCTCCTGGCGCACTTCCTCCTGGCATCGCCGGAAAACAACGGCATTGTGAACAGCATAGTACACCCTGCCGTAGCCTGCGACTTCCAGCTGTCGGGAAAGACATGGATGGAGTCCGCAATACTCTTTGAGGCTCACTTCGAGAAATATGTCGACGGCATAGTGTGTGTGTCAGCACCCTACGAGACAAGGGTAGAACGCATCATGAAGCGCGACAACATCTCGCGTGAGAGGGCGGTGGAATGGATAGAACGCCAGATGTCTCAGGAGGAGAAGGAAAGACGCTCGCACCATGTCATAACAAACGACGGCAAGAAACCACTGAAAGAACAGATAGAAAAGATGTTACACTCCTTGAAACAAAGGGAGGGTTCAAACGAATAGACAGAACCCACCGTAACAGAACCCACGATAACGAAACAAAACACAAGAAAGAAAAGCAAATGAAAGAAACAATCCTTGCCATCTCTGGCAAACCAGGGCTTTACCGTTTAGTGTCACGCGGTAAGGCAAACCTCATCGTAGAGACTCTTGACGCTGCCAAGAAACGTATTCCGGCTTTTGCCTCGGACCGTGTCACAAGCCTTGCAGATATCGCTATGTACACCGACGAAGAGGATATCCCGCTGTGGAAGGTGCTCAAGAACCTTGCTGAGAAAGAGGACAAGAAGGTTACGTCGCTGAACTATAAGAAAGCGAGCTCAAAGGAACTCAGGGACTATTTTGCTGAGGTATTGCCTTCATTCGACCGTGACCGTGTTCACGACAGCGACATCAAGAAACTCCTGCAATGGTACAATATCCTTGTCGGAGCCGGCATAACAGACTTCGAGGAGGCTATGGCACCTACAGAAGGTAACAACATCGACGACAGGAAAGAAGAGGAATGACGTGGAGTGTTCCACAACACGCAAACAGCCCTACCCCACTCTTACGGAACGGGGTGGGGCTGAATAGGTTCTGAGGGGTAAGAACATTTCGACATGTGAGGTTGAAAAAAACGCCTGTTCTGTAAGTATGTCAAGAGGCGTTGTCAGCTGATTACTCAAAGTATAGGCTTCCAGCCTAAGCCTAAAACACAGTCCGAAACCGCACAGGTTGATTTTTTAACATATACAAAAAAAAGAATGGATTTAATCATTATATTATTAAGCATTGCCGTAGTGCTTCGTGGAGCAGACAACCTCACCAATGGGGCTGCAAGCATAGCACGCAGGATGAAGATGACGGAAATGGTGATAGGACTGACGGTCGTTGCCATGGGAACGTCCATGCCGGAACTCTGCGTAAGCCTTACCTCTGCCGTAAACGGAACAGCGGACATGGCGGTGGGAAATGTCGTGGGAAGCAACGTATTCAATATTTTCCTCATAATAGGAGTATGCGCCATGGTACATCCACTGTCGGTGAGCATGGAGACGATAAAGCGTGACCTCCCCTTCGCATTCATAGCCACCACGGCACTCATCGTCATGCTCTTGGATGACGTGGTGACACGCATCGAGGGCATTATCCTCCTCGCTGCCTTCATGGCATATATGGCATATACCTTAAGAAAAGTGCGTGAAGGAAAAGAGGGTCAGCAGCAGGACCTTCAATCGCAGGAAGACTCTGAGAATGAAGCTAAAGAGAAAGGCACGACACAAGGAGAAGGCGCGGAAAAACGGAGAAACGTCATAGTGAAGGTGTTGCGCAACCCCTACGTACTGGTAGTGGCAGGACTGCTGGAACTGGCTGTAGGCAGCAGCTTCTTTGTCGACCACGCCACGTCCTTGGCACAGTCGTTGGGCATCTCGGAAGCAGTGATAGGCATAACGATCCTTGGCTTCGGAACGTCCATGCCGGAGCTCGCCACAAGTCTGGTGGCGGCAGTAAAAGGAAGGACGTCAATGGCTTTGGGCAACGTCATAGGGTCGTGTGTCTTCAACATACTCATGATCATAGGCATTACGGCAGCCATCATACCGCTTGAGACAAAAGACATCACCATGGCCGACCTCATCCTGCTCTTTGCCGGAGCAGTGCTCCTGTGGTTCTTCTCGTTCACGAAGAAAACAATGGAACGCTGGGAGGGTGGCGTGCTGACAGCGGTATTCATAGGGTATATGTTCTTCCTGCTGGCATAAAGAACGGCATTACGGCAGGTCAGCACCCCCAAAAAACGACCATAACAACCGCATCTCCCCCCCTACCTTTAGGGAAACTCCCCGCCACGTTAGGGAAAAACCTTTGGCGCGATGTGAAAAATGCAGTACCTTTGCCGACGAAAAGAGACGAAAAGTCCTTTTCTGAGAGTGGAAAAGAATAACTATTAACAAAATCACATACCATTATGAAGAAGATTATCCTTACCCTGACCCTGGCAGTAATGTCACTGACATCTTTCGGCATGAGCTACGAACAAGCTCGCGAACACGCTTTGTTCCTTACCGACAAGATGGCTTACGAACTCGACCTCACCGAGGAACAGTATGAGGCTGCTTACGAGGTGAACCTCGACTACCTCATGGGTGTACAAACAGCTGATGAGGTATATTCGGAATATTGGCGCAGACGTAACCTCGACCTTTCGTACATCCTCTTCGACTGGCAGTACACACGTTTCTGCACGATAGAGTATTTCTACAGACCGCTGTACTGGTACGACGGCTTCTGGCGGTTCCGTATCTTCGCACATTATCCTAACCGCACGTTCTTCTATTTCGGCAGACCGGGATGTTACATAACATACCGCGGAGGGCACTCATGGCACATGAACGGAGGACGCTCGTGGTATCACGGCCATTCCTTTACTCACCACAAATACGGCATGAGAGGTGGCTGGGACAGAGGCGGTTACCGTGACATGAACAACGGATGGAGATCCAACGACGGCGGACACCGTGGAATATCTACCTCACAACACTCTACAAGCTACAGAGGAACAGGATATCGCGGAAACAGCACCACCACAGACAGAAACAACGGCGGAAGCAACAGATATGACAACGGCAGCAACCGTGGAAACAGAGAAGGAAACAGCACATACCGTGACAACGGCAGCAAACGCGGAAACGGAACGTCACGTGGAGAGGGATACCGCAGAAGCAGCACACGAGAGACGGTTGGCACGACACCAAGCAGCAACGGCTCAGGATATTCTCCCTCACACTCTTTCTCCAACGGAAACAACGTTCAGAGAAGACTGAACGGTGAAGGACCACGACAGGTATCTCAGCCGGCACGAGGCTTCGGCAACACCTCGTCATCACGCATAGAGTCAAAAGACGCAAGCACCATGGGGACCTCACGTGGAAGCTTCAGAAGCGTTTCACCTTCACGCAGTTCTTCCAATTCTTCTGGAAGCTACAGCAGCGGAAGCAGCAACACCTCACGAAGCTTCAGCGGCTCATCAAGCAGAAGCAGCTCGTCACGAAGCTTCAGCGGAGGGTCGGCGTCACGCAGCGTGAGTAGCGGACATTCAGGCAGCAGCCACGGAGGTCATTTCGGAGGAGGAAACAGATAATGTTCATCTTAAGCATAATAGCAATATATTTCATCGTGTTACTCGTCGTAGGGCGTCTCATAGCCCGAACGACGAGTAACGACATTTTTTTCCGTGCCGAGCGTAAGTCACCATGGTATATGGTGGCTTTCGGCATGATAGGAGCAAGCCTTTCCGGTGTGACGTTCATTTCCGTTCCCGGCATGGTCATGACGCAAGGCATGACGTACATGCAGATGTGTCTCGGATTTATCGTGGGATATTTCATTGTAGCCTACGTCCTCCTGCCGGTGTATTACAAGCTGAACCTCACCACGATATATTCCTATCTCGGCACACGGCTCGGCAAGAGGAGCTATACCACGGGATCGGCGTTTTTCTTCCTTTCGAAGATGACGGGAGCTGCGGTGCGCTTTTATGTCGTGTGCAAACTCCTGCAGATGTGCGTCTTCGACGCTCTCGGAGTGCCTCTACCTGCCACCACGGTGATCCTGGTCATGATGATATGGCTGTACACCCGACGGGGAGGCATAAAGACGATAGTATGGACAGACACCTTACAGACCGTCATAATGTTCGCAACACTGGTTTGCATAACCCTGGCACTCATGAACCAGATGGGAATGACGATTGAAGAGACCGTGACGGCTGTCGCCGAACATCCCGCAAGCCGTATCTTTGTCTTCGACGACTGGATGTCGAAGCAGAATTTCTGGAAACAGTTCCTATCCGGTGTCTTTGTGGTAATAGTGATGACGGGACTCGACCAGGACATGATGCAGAAAAGCCTCACATGCCCTACCCTACGCGACTCACAGAAGAACCTTTGCTCATACGCCTTTGCCTTCATACCGGCAAACATGCTCTTTCTCGTTCTCGGCATCCTTCTCATGATTTACGCCACAAGCCACGGCATGACACTGCCGACACGTGGCGACGACCTCTTGCCTATGTTTGCCGCAACAGGAATGCTCGGAAAGTATGTCATGGGGCTCTTCGTCATAGGCATCGTGGCATCAGCCTTCTCCAGTGCCGACTCGGCATTGACGGCTCTGACGACATCTCTCTGCGTAGATATCTTCCGCAAGCCGGACAACGAGAGGTTCCGCATCGTGGCACATATCGCAGTGATTGCGTGCTTTATCCTCTGCGTCGTGGCGGTAGACATAATAGGAGCGTCGAGCGTGATAAACGCCATTTATGTGCTCTGCGGATATACCTACGGACCGTTGTTAGGACTGTTCCTCTTCGGCATCACCACCCGCTACGGCGTACGCGACCGTTATGTGCCTCACGTATGTATTGCGGCACCGTTGCTGTGCTATGCCATTGATGTCTTTGCACAGAGACATTACGGCTATGCCTTTGGCTATGAACTGCTTATGCTCAACGGACTCCTTACCTTCCTGGGGTGTTTCATGTTGAGGAAGAGAGCGTCTGCCGGCACTCGCCAAAGGACTTAAGGAACATGGGGGGCTGCCTGCCGTCCTGGCTGGCCACTTTCCTGGCACCGTTGATAAAAGGTGGCGTTAAACGCCACCTCCATACCAACGAGAAAGGCTCCGAGAAAAGGAAGCTTCCGAAAGAATTAAGCCCCTGAAAGAAGAAAGCTTCCGAAAGAAGCCCCCTGCAGGTGTTAACAGTTAACACTTCCACTATGAGGCAGTTAGAAAAAATGCCAGTTACGCGTTAACAAGTTAACACTTTCCTATGAGGCCTCTGCCATTAGGGCTGTTGGACTGCCGATGGGAAAATCGTCTTACTCGTGGAGAGATTTTTTTTATTGTTGTCCGCTAAACATAAAGAGTTGGTTTGAATTCATAGAACAACAATGGATTCAAACCAACTCTTTATGTATAGCAGACATCAATACTTGAAAATGGGAGTTCCTTGAGCTTGGCGAAAAAAGTTGAGTTTTATATTCATAATGCCCATGTAGCTTGTGGTTCCGCTATCGCCTCACCCAGCATTTGTGGCTTCCTGTTCCCTTGTCGGTAATCTGCGACTCGGGCATGTCGATGATTTCCTTCAGTTCAAGCGATGCGGCGGCACGGCTAAGGTTTGTCAGGCGGACGTAGTCGCCGAGGGTGAGGAAACCATGGACGTCGATGTGGTTCAACGCCATGGCAATGCGTTCGTCAAGGGTGGTGTCAATTTTTCGTATGTTGCGCACGCCCTGCATCTCACGCTCAAGGTCGGTCATGCGCTGCATGTCCTTCAAGGCGTCCTTCGATGCCGTGAAGTTGATGTTCTTAATACCGACCTTGCGATACGACATCTTGTCGTCGTTGCTCTGCATCTCCCTCGACTTCTCGTCCTCAAAGCGCAGGGAGAGGGAGAAGATGCCCAGGTCGTCTATTGACACGTTGTAGCCCATGGAGAGCATACGCTTCAGCGTGTCGGTAAGACTTGTCACTACCGAACCAATTACAGCCGGCGAGACTCCACGGTGGTACGACTGTATCTGCTTTATCAAGTCGTCGGTGGTCATGGTGCGTATTGCGCTTAGCTTTGGATAGACCCGGCGTTTGCCCTGCTTGTCGAGATTTGGCATCTCCTGTAGATAGTATTTTGCCATAGCATTTCAATAATCATGTCGTTTACTTGTTGAATTTTCTTGCCTCAGCTGCAAGTATTTCGTTCAAAGCTTTTGAATGTCCGTTCAAAGCTTTTGAACATACATTCAAAGCCTTTGAACGGACATTCAAAAGCTTTGAACGGAAAGTTCTCAGTTGCAAAGATAATGATTTTTCCTTATATGCGCAAATTTCCCCAAGGAATAAAAAACTTTTTTGTTTTTTTTACATCACAAACATCATTTCGGGGATAATATTCTAATTCTCAGCGTGCTATATGAGTGACGTTTTAGTGACGTCAGTGATGTTTTATGGGTGCACCCGACAAACCCTGTGGGGAGACCGTACAGATGTTAACCCAAAAACTGTCGCTAAACGATCATGATTGAAAAAAGTCTGTAACTTTGCATCGTGAAATCTGACGGGCTGCAGACGTACGATTATCACGCTAAGCTTATTGTCTAACCCTTTTTACCGAAACGACTATGAGTATCAAAGTGAAAGCTGTCAGACGCAACGTATCGTCCGCAAATCTGAAAAAGAAGTGGACGAATGTGATGCTGGAAAAACTATACAGCAAGCTTATGCAGGCAACGTGACAGAGGAGGCGAGAAGAGAAAAGAAATCTTTATCTTCTTAAAAAATATTGATATCTATACAGAAAATGGATAATTATTATTAACTTTGCATTATGAAAAAGATTTTTATGATAATTATGCTCGTCTGGCACACGGTGAATTGCTTTTCACAAGAAGCGATCATTGAATGCGAAGACACCTGTACACACATACACGGAATAGACATCAGCCACTATCAGGGCGACGTGTTCTGGGAAACACTTGGCGAGAACACACGCAACGCATACGTATATATCAAGGCGACAGAAGGCGGAGACAGAATAGACAAACGTTATGAGGAGAATATCCTCACGGCACGCCGCCACGGACTGAAGGTGGGCTCGTACCATTTCTACAGAGCCAAGACGCCACAGCGGCTGCAACTGCAGAACTTCATAACGCAATGCCTTCCCGAGGAGCAGGACCTGCTGCCAATGATAGACGTAGAGACGAAGACGGGACTTGGCGACGAGGCGTTCAGGGACTCGCTCTTCCTCTTCCTGAAGCTCGTTGAGGAACACTACCAGCAGAAACCGCTGATATACACCGGCACGAACTTCTACAACAAGTATCTTCTCGGACATCTCAACGACTACAAACTCATGATAGCCCAATATACAGACTACGAGCCGATACTCAACGACGAGAGAGACATCACCATGTGGCAGTACACGGGAAAAGGGAGGATAAAGGGAATAAAAGGCTATGTAGACAAAAGCAGGTTCCTCGGACAACACTCGCTGCGTGAGATTAAGTTCATACACAGAAGGAGGAGCACACTGCCATAAACATCAAGAGAACAATAAGGTAACACGTCACATACCGTTAAAGATAAAACACTATGATCATCAAATGTCCTGAATGTGGACGACAAGTCAGCGACAAGGCTCCGACATGTCCATCCTGCGGAGTGGAAATAGCAGGAAAAATAAAGAGATGTGAACAGTGTGGAGAGGCTGTCTTCACCAATGACGAGGAATGTCCATACTGCCACGCCATACTAAGCACCAAGACAGAGAACCACACCGACAACCGCAGAGCCGGAAACGGAAGCACAGGCGCCTTCCAGCAGTACGACGTGAAGCAGACAGCTACTGCTGCAGAGAACGAGACGCCGGCTCAAGACAGCAATCCCCACAGCCCGAAGAAAACGTCACGCAAAAGGCTCATCGCGGCAGTCCTCTTCTCCGTATGCTTCGTAGGCATGTTGCTCTATATCTACAACCAGTCGCAACAGAACCATGAAGAGACTGACTACAACTACGCCATGTCATCGGCGGAGCCGGAGATACTCAAGGACTACCTCCTCAGATACCCCGACGCCCCTCAGGCTCACCGCGACAGCATAACGGCACATCTGGAGAGCTTGGAGAAAGGCAACGAGGCATGGGAAAACGCCGCAAGGAGCAATTCACGCTCAGAGCTGATGAGATATATCGAGGAGAACCCGTCGTCGCTGCACGTACAGGAGGCCATGCTGAAGATTGACTCCATAGACTGGGCGGTGGCACAGAAAGGCTGCACCGAAGACGCCGTAAGAAAATATCTCGCCGACCACCCCGACGGACGCTACTACGACGAGGCCACCATAATGCTCGGCGAACTGGAAAAGTCACAGGTGCAGCCCGAAGAGGAGACAATGGTCATAGGGCTCTTCTCACAGTTCTTCGAAGGACTGAACATGCACGACGAAGAGACTCTCGTATCAACGGTAAGCATGGTTCTGAACAATTTCCTCGGAAAGACAAACGCCACGGCAAATGATGTCGTGACCTTCCTCAACAAGATTTACAAGGGCGACATTGACAACATGAACTGGGTGGCAGACCGCCAGACATACAAGATAAACAAGGTTACGAACGAAGACGGAGAGCAGGAGTATCACGTCATATTCTACGCCAACGAGAGGATACAACGCGAAGGAGCTACGGAAAACCTCCGCTACCGCATAACAGCCACTGTAACAGCAGAGGGACGCATCTCCGGATTTGAGATGACGAAGATAAACGAATAAAAGGAAAAGCCTGTCACACCCGTTCACAGACATCAGCAATCCAGGGAAAGCAAATCAAGCCCTGCATCAGAAAAGCGAGTATAGACATTGACTTTAAGCAAAAAAAAGACGTTTTTTCCACTGCAACAAGAAAAAAGTCTTAGAAAAACTTGCACAGAAGAAAAAAAAGCAGTACCTTTGCACCCGCATTTACGAAGAAGGCTCCTTAGCTCAACTGAATAGAGCATCTGACTACGGATCAGAAGGTTGCAGGTTTGAATCCTGCAGGAGTCACCGACGTAACGCACGGTTCGTTAGCTCAACTGAATAGAGCATCTGACTACGGATCAGAAGGTTGCAGGTTTGAATCCTGCACGAATCACGAAAAGCTTGTCACTCTGTGTGACAGGCTTTTTTGTTGCATATATGTATTCACTATACATGAACGGGCGCATCCACACATGAACGGGCGCATCCACCCTACGCCCCTCATGACACAAACAGCCCCAGCTGCTCCGGAAAGTGCCGGAAGTGCAGCTGGGGCTGTTGGCTTTGTCACTTTATTTTATATACTTCACACCGTTCTGTATCACCACGCCCTTGTAAGACGTTCCGACACGCTGGCCTGCAAGGTTATAGACAGGTCCGGCAGGTGTCTCAACAAGTGTTTCCACCTCTTCTATAGCTGACGCTATGCTTGCTTTTGTCTCCTCGCCGAGACCGCCCATCTCGTTGGCAGCACGCACTGACCATACGACAGAAGCGTCGTCAACGTCGTAGGAGTTCGTTGTCGTTGCGGTGACAAACTTACCGTCCTTGAACACTGCCCAGCAGAGGACATAGTCGTTATCGTCCCACGTCAGAACCTTGCTGTCGGCGTTGATCTTGACGTTGGCAGGAGCAGAAGCCTGTTCCGTAAGTTCTGTTGGGTCCCAGTCGTCATCCTGTCCCATGACGTTGGCAAGGCTCATGGCCTTTACTTCGTCAAGGGTAAGAATCGGGTTGTTGGAGTGCGTCACGCCTTCCTTGTCTGTCCATGAGGTACGGCGACCGGAAAGGTCGATGCTCGTGCCGGTAGTGAGATATGAGTTATACTCTGCAAAGCGTGCCGGCCAGCCTCCGCTCATGTCAGCCCAGCCGTTGCCGAGAGGCGCAACGTCCATCATGGTGTTTATGAAACATGCCATAGGCGTTCCGCTGCCCCACGGGCGTCCGAGATAGAATGTCACGTCGGACGTCTCCTTCTTGATGTAACAGTTGTTGAATACGTAGCCGTATTTCTTCGGGATTGACGGAACGGCGAGATATCCTCCTGTTCCACACTGCTGCAGCGTCACGCCGTTATAGTAAACGTCGCCCTTGCCACAGAGGTAGTCGGTACGTCCGCGGAGTACGCCACCTTCGAAATAGAACTTTCCGGCATCGCTGTTTGAAACGTATGTGTCCTGATATCCCCATAGGCAAGCGTCCTTGAACACTGTGCGGTTGGACTGGTCCTGGAGGACGATGTCACGTCCGTGAGCGTCGCCCATAGACGATTTCATGGTGAGGTTCTGGAAATATGCGTCGTGGCCGTTCTTCTGGATGATGAGGACGTCACCCTTGCCGATACCCTCCAGCGGGCATGCCTGACCATAGCCGTTGTCCCATGTTGCGGCAGGTGTCTTGTTGGTGATCACGACACCCTCCATAGACTCTCCGATGAACGATACGTAAGGAGAGCTGAGGTAAGAGCGAGGGTCGTCGTAGGTCTTGCCGTCACCACCCGTTGTCGTGCCCTTGGTGTCGAAGACATAGCTGCCGTTGGTGATGAAGATGCGGAAACGCCCTGTGGCATTCGCGCCACGGCTGTTGGCTGCTGCAAGAGCTTCGGTGATAGTACCGTCGTTAGGCACTATGAAGTCGTAGAGAGCTTTCTCGACAACCGGTTTCACCTTTGTCTGGAAATTGATGGTGATATCCTCGGCAAGAGTGTTTCCTGTAAGGTCGGAAACAGAACCGCCATAGAGCACGAACGTCACATCAGAAGAATAAGCCAGTCCTTTATACTCGCAGATGACGGTCTTTCCGCTTACTGCTGGCGTTACAGACTCATTGCCTACGGTTGCCTTGGCGTTGGCTGTCAGCATGACCTTCTCGTCGAATGTCAGCACGACCTTGCCGTTGGCAGAGGCTCCTGTGCCGTTGTTCTCAGGAACGGAGCTGACAAGCTGAGGCGCTGTGCCGTCGTCGATAAGCTTCGCCGTGCCGGTGATGAACGTCGCGCCGAGGGCTATGCCGTCGTTGGCTGACGCTGCGCCGTCGACCTTTGAGGTCTTGTCGCTTATCCAACGGATATAAACCTTCGGCTGGTTATTGGCTGCTGAAGGGAGAGGGAAAGAAGCGTCAGCCCATTTCTTTGCACCCTCAAGGTTTATCTTGCCTACGGTCTCCCATGTCTCGCCGTCAAGAGAATACTCCACGAGCTGTGTCGTATAGGCGTTGTAGTTATATACCATAGAGGTGACAACCTTGATGTCCTTGAAGGCAGAGGCATTGACCATAGTCTGCCAGTACCAGTGACCTACGTCACCGTTTGCTGAACCAGTGCGCCAGTTCACTGCCGCCGGACGACCTTCGTAGCCACCGGATGGCAGGCTCTTGTCAAGCCAGCCGGAAACGTCGCCAGCCTCGTTACGCATCAAGAGGGTGACAGCGTCGTTGTCGGCAGCGGCAAAGTCTGCAGCACGTCCTGAGGCACCGGACTTTATGAAGTCCCAACCTACGATATAGTCTATTGCGGAATATGAAGCTATGAACGTCTTGTCTTCGTTCATGATGACAGTCAGCTCTGACGCTGTCTCGCCATTGTTCCAGTTTGTAAACGTGAGGATCTTGTTTGAGGAGGCTGTTACGTTCACCTTGGTGCCTTCCTCGTACATGTTCTTGCCGTCGACAACAGTAGGGAGAGGAGAGAGGCTTACCATGTAGTCGTTTGCTCCGCCCTCCACTTTCACGTCTATGGAGTATGTGTTTACTTTCTTGAAATTCGCCGTCAGTGTCTCGTCAGCCGTTACGGTATATTTGAACTTAGACTCTTCTGACACAACCTTGCCAGCCTTGTCTGTCCAGCTCACGAAGTCATAGCCGAAAGCCTCGGTAGCTGTCAGCGTGACCTCATCGTTCTCGATATATTCTTCTGACTTCGGATAGACAGACACCTGACCGCCTTCTGACGGAGAAGCCTCTATGCTGACAGTGTATTTGTTGACAGCAGCGATAGTGCCGTTCAGCTTGCCGTCTATGGTGACCTCACCGAAGAGACCTTCCTTGGCAGCACCGACACCGACAGCCGACGTGAGGTAGAAACCCTCTGAGCCGGCAAGCTGAGCCTGCTGATCTGCGGTAAGGGTGATGTCGTATTTATATATCGCGGTCTTGTCATAGTCCTTTGAACTGGTGGACTTGCCCTGTCTCCATGCTGTAAATGTGCCCAGAGCGACGTCGGTGCCGTCAGCTTTGCGTGCTGTCAGTACGATGCCATTTTCTGCGTCTGTGCCGCAGCGGTTGACATAACCTTGAACCCTTGTCGGAGTGAATGTCAGGCCGGCAGCAGGACGTACAAGCCAAGTGAGGGACGTCGTAGTGCCGGAAGGCTTGAATTTTGTGCCCTTTACGCCGGTATCGGTACCGTCGGTCATCGTGACGTTTGCAGTGCCTGTTATCTCACAGTCGCCGGAGTCAAAAGCTACCGTGCTGAAACCGTCGGCAGGAGTTGAGGTATAAGCGCCGGTGTTGCTCTTGTCTGACATGGCGAAAACGACAGTCGCTGCTTCGTCGGTATATGTCTTGCCACCTGCCGGCGACTCAACGACAGGCAGCACCGTCTGGACGTAGCGGTAGTATGAGCCGTTGCCGATGACAATGTCTATCGCCTCGGAAGAGTTGGCTATGGTATAGGATATGGTGTTTCCGTTTGCCGTATAGTCTGTCTGCCCGTCAATGGTTGTGGTCGTTGGAGCAGAGTATGCCTCAATGCTTACCACCGCTCCTTTGGCTGATGGTATGGTAAGCTTCGTTCCGTTGTTCATCTGGCACCAGTCGGTCCAGCTGCCGTTGTTTATCTTGCCTGATGTTGCGTCATAGTCCATTTTCACGTCAATGGTCTCGCCGGCTATGGTGGCCTGTGTCACCCACACGCCTATGCCGTTGCCGCTGCCCTCGACAGCGATAAGCGGAGCACCCTCATCCTTACGGAATGTCCACTTCAGCGTTACAGGCTCCTTGCGGTCGGCAAGGCTCGTAGTATTCTTCGTGAAAACAGGGGTCAGCTTGACATCTGAGGTCGGAGCATAGGTTGCGCCGCACTTGACGGTCGTCACGCCGTCGGTCCATCCCGTCAGCGTGAAGCCTTCTTTATATAAGGTGAAGTTAGCTGGAACGGTGTAGGTGTCGCCCTCGGTCCATGTTGCAGAGGCAGGAACAGTTCCCTGAGCTGTCTCATCGCCGAGGGAATAGGTGATGTCATACTTCGACACGGGGGTGTCATTGGTCTCTACTGCCACATAGGGACAATAGCCCATGCCACTGATTGTAAGTGTTGTGGCTCCTCCTACGTAGTACAGCTCCGTGACGTTGGCACGGTCGTTCTTCCAGCATGCTTTTGCCGGACTCTTGCTTACGACGGTCTCGCCGGAAGAGTTCTTCACCACGACGTCACTGCCTGAGTACGTACACTGACCGACAGAAATCTTTACGTTACCCTCAACAGGTACGGTAACGACAAGGTGTGTCATGCCATGATCACTGTGATATTTGCCGCTTATGGTAGCCACAGCGGAAGCATCGTCTGCCGCAACACGTATGGTATTGCCGGCATCGTCAACGGCTACTCCAAGACTTACTGCTGTACCTTGCACCTGTTCTGCCACGGTGAGGAGCGTACCGTCCTGATTGTTCAGTACGGCACTGAAGTTCTTGAAGCCAGCCCACGACATCATTGCGCCCATAAAGAAAAGGCACAATGTCAGAAAAAATCTGGTTGTTGTCTTCATAGTTAGTTAAGTTATATATAAATAATAGGGTAAAAAAAATAGCTGTGAAAAAATCTATTTGTCAGCAAAATTACAAAAAATATCTAAACAAACAATCATAATTACATGCAACGAACCTATTTTGGGGCATTTTTCCACTTCTTTGAAACAAAAATGCCCTATAAAACTTCACTCTTATCGTAAACCGAAAGATAATTGGAAGAAAGAAAAAAGGAGGAGTAGGAAAAATACAAGAGCAGGAAAAAACGTGAGCAGGAAAAAACAGACAGACGGGTCGCAGCAAAAACTACTGCAAGCCGTCTGTCTTATTACGGAAGATAACGTGTGTTTAGAACGTCATATTGATTGTGAAACGAATACCGTTGCGTATGGAGGTCTCCAGATTGCGGTATGTCAGTCGATGAATATAGTCTATCTCAAGGAACTTGAAAATATTATGCACACCTCCTACCACCTCGATATACGGTTTGCTTCCCATAACGTTACAGCCTGTAGGGAAGAGGAAGAGCCTGTCATTGTCTTTGTTCTGCTCAAGGAAAGGATTGTTCTTGTCGGTAAGTTTTCCGTACAGGCCACGGAAACTGATATACTCACGCCATTTCAGCTGACGGAGCAGGGGGATGCGGTTGAAAATCTTGCCGTTGAGGTCACAGGAGATATGCCACATGGCATAACGGTCGTTCAGGAACTCCATGTTGTTCATCAACTGGAAGGTGTATGTGCCTTGCTGTCCTAACCAGCTGAGGTTGACCTTTGGCATGATGAGCAACGGGAAAGGAACGGTGTTCCACTGTGCGCCACCCGACAGGTAGATGTCTATCTTACCCCAAGAGTTCCTGAGCCAGAAGCGTTTGTATATGCTTGCCTCCGTAAGGTTCATCTTGTATTTTCCACCCAGCACGCCATCTATAGCGACAGTATGGTCGATACTGAAGATCGGAGCATCGAGGTTTATTGGATATCGGCGTTGCTTGGTGTTGATGAACGTCTCACCGGGAGCAAAGCGGAAGCCCAGGTGTGCCTCTGTGGTACGAACCTCACCGTCGTAGGGCGTGCCGTCGAGCTTATGGAACTGCATAGCAGCAGCTCCTTCTATGCCTTCCGTCTTAAGGCCTATGGTTGTGGCAAAGCCTGCCAATGTCTCCCATTTGAACTCCAGCTGCTGGCGGTTGTAGAAATACAGTTTGTCTATGTCCCTCGTCTTGAACGCCATGAAGATATTATCCTTGTTGGTCAGGAGGAACTTGTCTGACGGCGACATGATATCATATTCCGTGAGGAACATAATCTGCCTGATGGGAAACTCCCACGGCTCATTGTTCTTCTTGTTGAAGGCGTATGTAAACTGCGTGGAATAGTACCATTTCTTGCTGTCAAGACCATTTGCTATATATCCGTTCCAGAAGAAATGCGGACTGAGGGCAGCGTTGGTACGTCCCGAGAGCCTGAAACGCCAGCCGTCGACAATGTTCTTGTTGACAATGGTATTAACAGGACCGAAGTCGAACTTGGCAGGAATGCTGTCGTTGGTGGTAAGGCTGACATAATTGTTCATGAAAGCCTTCAGCACAAAGAGCAGCGTCTTCATGCCAGGAACGCTGGCAAACTTCTTCGTGAACTCACCCATGGAAGCCTCTGACTTTGTCAGCTCTACAGAGCGGAACCTGTTCCAGAAATCCTTGCCACGGTTTCTGGCGTCGGCATCTCTTACGAATGTCGCCGTTCCGCGGAAGTTTCGTTTATGTATTTCATCGAACTTATACTCGGAAAATTTCGTCGTTCGGATAATGGCAGCATTCTTAACCATGCGGTTGAGCTTCATCTCAACAAGCATGTTGTCAATGTCGAGAACCCACTGTCCATTAGGCAGTTTCACATATTCCTGCTCAATCTTCATGTTCTCAACGAAGTTGACATCACTCTTCTTCGGTATGGTAAGAGAGACCTTACGGACATGGAGCGTAGTGTCGTTGAGAACCCAGATGCTGCCACGGAAACCAAAGTCCTGCTGGTTGTTTGGCACGAAGGTAAGCTCTATGCACTGGTCTTTATCTATATAGCAGGTATCTACGATATAAAAGCGGTAGAACGCTACAGCATCTTTGCCTATTGGCGATGTGAAAGGATATTGCAAGAGACGTATCTGGTCATCATAAATATCGACATCGGTAAAGACATCTTTCATCATCGCGTCAAGGATATTGCCTGCCGTCTCAACGAGATTGGCGACACCCTGCGAACTCTCTCCGAGGACAACGGTCTTCTCGTCCTTAGGGTTCTTCCTATATACCTTACGGCTTACGGTCTCGCTGATTTGGATAGGGCAAATCAGCTTGCCGTTCATGTTGCACACCTCTATCTGGTCTACGAGCCAGTCTTTGTTGCCTTTCTCTTTCTGTTCGGCGACATCGTCGGGCGTGACATTGTTTTTTGCAAGCGTAAGTTTCTGATATTTATAATATTCGTAGAAATCATTATTGTCGAGGTCTGTCTTCTTCTTTGCTGCGATAACCCTTTTCATCAGTTCTACGGCAGGGTTGTCCTTACGAGAGTATTTCGCCTTTTTCGATTTCACCACAACCTCCTGAAGTTCTTTCGTGTCGGGCTTCAGCTTTATCACGAGATGCTTGGAGGTCTTCTGTGTTACGGTGATGCTCTGTGTCTTGTAACCTAATGCGGTAAAGAACAGTTTCCAGCCTTCGTGACGTTCTATGGCGAAACACCCCCTATGGTCGGCAGCGGTCATGACATGGTGGGAGCGGTAGACGACTCCTGCCATAGGTATACTGTCTCCTGTATGGGCGTCTACGATGACACCCGTTATCTTTTGTGCGCATACGCTTACTGCTATCATCAGCAGCATAGCGAGCGATATAAACAATCTTTTTATCATCAATGTAGGAGTGTTATTTATAAAAAAAACTCTTTCCGGCATACGTGTAACCCACCGGAATGATGCGGTACAGAGATGTGTTATGCCTTGGGTAAAAATGGAGTCATGGGCATTTTCTACACGCCCACAACTCCATTGTTTCGTTTCGTTCTAAACAAGCGTTGTTTTAGAACCTGAATTAATCTATTTCCTCGTCAGCCTCATATCCGCCCATCTCACGGATAGCATTCTTGAGAATGGTGTACTGCTGATAGAGGTGGTTGACAGGTATCTCGTTCTGCGTATAGTCATGCATAGGTGACTTGAGGAAGAAAGAGAGGAAACGCTGTGTGCCTACCTTACCTGCACGTGCGGCAAGGTCTGAGAGGAGGACGAGGTCGAGACATACAGGGGCAGCGAGGATTGAGTCGCGGCAGAGGAAGTTGATCTTTATCTGCATAGGATAGCCCATCCAGCCGAAGATGTCGATATTGTCCCAAGCCTCCTTCTCGTCATTGCGAGGAGGATAGTAGTTGATACGTACCTTATGATAATAGTCGGTATAGAGGTCTGGCTGGTTCTCTGCCACAAGGATAGACTCAAGTGTAGAGAGCTTTGACACCTCCTTGGTACGGAAGTTTGCTGGCTCGTCGAGAACAAGGCCGTCGCGGTTGCCGAGGATATTTGTCGAGAACCAGCCACGGAGTCCGAGGCAACGGGTGCCGATGATTGGAGCGAAGCCGGACTTTACGAGGGTCTGACCGGTCTTGAAGTCCTTACCGCAGATTGGCATGTGGGTCTTCTCTGACATCTCCCACATGGCAGGGATGTCAACAGTAGTGTTTGGAGCACCCATGATGAATGGAGCACCCTCTGCAAGAGCAGCATATGCGTAACACATGGAAGGAGCGATGTTCACCACATCGTTAGCTTTCATGGCAGCCTCAAGGTGCTCAAGAGTGTCATGCACCTCCATGTTGATAGGCACATAAACCTCAGTAGAAGCAGCCCAGAGGACTACGATACGGTCGCAGTTGTTTTTTGACTTGAAGGAGCGGATATCCTCACGCAACTGCTCTACCATATCCCAGCGGTCTTTACATTCCTTTACATGGTCGCCATCAAGACGGCTTGCAAAGTTCTTGTCGAAAGCGGCTTTCATAGGCACTATAGCCTCAAGCTCGTCCTGTACCGGAAGGATGTCCTTTGCCTTGAGCACCTCAGCGTTTACCGCAGCCTCGAAAGCGTTAGCAGGATAAACATCCCATGTACCGAATACGATATCATTGAGGTCTGCGAGAGGTACTATCTCTCCATAGTGGAGATATTTCTTCTCGTCACCTTTGCCGACACGTATCTTGTCATATTGGGTCATTGAACCGACAGGCTTAGCAAGCCCTTTGCGTGCCATAAGAACACCTGTCATGAATGTTGTAGCGACAGCACCGTTGCCTACAACCATTACACCCAGCTTACCTGTAGCTGGCTTAACATTTGATTGTGCCATAAATAAATGAATTTATATATGTTTATTCGTTTAGGTTTTTTTTATTTATTTCTACTCTCTATTTTCAGTATGGTAAAGAGCTATGTGGGCTTTCGACAAGGGCAGCATTCACTTCCCGAGCCACTCAGCCACGTTGGCGTAAAAACGCTTGACGCATCCTATCCTCATGACGACCTTCTCGAAGAGGAAGATGCCAAGGGCAGACGTCAACAGACCGAGGGTGACGTCTATGATATAGTGGTGACTGCTGTAAACCGCAGAGAACACTATGCCTACAGAGACCACTGCGAGCAGCGTGCGCCATGACGTATTGTCCTTAACCTTCATGGCATAGTATAACGCCACAGGGTTATAGGCAACATGCAGCGAAGGTATGGCGGCAAAGACGTTGGCGTTCTTGGCATATATGCTGTGGAATACAGGCAAGCCTACAATCTCATCGAAATGCTCAAAGCCGCCGACATTTCCAGGAGTGCCAAGGATTGGCGTAAAGCCGTATTCTATGACATACCAAGGTGGAGAGGCTGGATGAACATAATAACCTGCGAAGCCTATGATATTGACAAGCAGGAATGCCGAGGTGAGGCGTATGGCCTCCATACCATGGCCTCGCAACTGCAAATACAGGGCATAGACAACAGGCAGAGGAACCCAGCAGAGATAGAATAGTCCAGAGAGAATGTCCAAAACAGCTACGTGGTTGATACGGAAAAACTCACATGGAGTGACGACACTGCCGTCTGCCAGCGTTATGCCGAAGAGAGACTTCTCCAAGTTATATACCCCCTCTATGTCTATGTCGTTGAAGAGGTAATTAGGCCATTTTCCAAGAAGGAAATAGGAGGCGGCGAAGACACCTATCGGTATCAACACGACGAGAAGCCTCAACACGATATGGACGACACCCTTATTCATGGATATTCTTCTTTACGTGTATGATACGGTGAAATGCCGTTACGTTGGCGAAGAGTGCTATTACGCACTGTCCTGCCACAACACACCATATGCTGTCAAAAGGCAGTAACCCCTGAAGAAAGCCTGTAGATATCATGCCGACAATTGTTATCACGACACGCTCAGGACGCTGCATGAGTCCTACCTTACATTCCACTCCAAGACCTTCTGCCCTGGCACGGACATAACTCACCATGATACTTCCTATCAGGGAGAGGAAGGTAACTACGGCAGACCACGGCATGCACGTTTGCATAAAGTAGAATGCGAGGCCTGACAGAGTGAGGAGTTCACAATATCTGTCGAGAACAGAATCATAAAACGCACCGAATGTCGTACACATGTCTGCCGTACGAGCCATGTATCCGTCAACCATATCCATTATGGAGGAAAGGATGATTACTACACCAGCCCAGCCTATCATGGAGTATTCTCCCGGCTCACCGTAAAGAGCTGCATACACAAGCATTGCGGCTCCCACAGCGTTACCGACCATTCCCAGTGTTGTCACCACATTGGGTGTGACACCTATCTTGACCACGGCACGAACGCCTGGGTCTATGATTTTATATACAGTATGTTGTATTCCGTCTCGTAATGCAGAATATATCGCCATAGCGTTTGTTTTAAGGTAGGTCCTGTTTATTCGCTTTTTGTAAAAGCGTCAACCCAAATTTTCTAAACTTGTGACGGTGGGAACTAATAGAACCCACCTTAATTATTTTCATGCCGTAGCCATTGTTGTAAAGAACTACAGGCTGCGGCAGAGGACGGTGTTCGTCCTCAATATTTCTTTTTCCTCCCCTACCCTGTCTTCATACCGAAGCTATTTCTTTCGGTAAACGTAATATTTCTGCATGAAGAAATTCCATGTCACCGCAACAGCGACAGCTATACAAGCCTTTACGGCAAGTACTTGAGTCAGCGTTGGTGTCAGGCCCCTTTCTGTCATCTCGCAGAAGGCTTTCAGTAGTTTCACACCCCATTCCGTTCCGGAAGTGTTCAGGATGATGCTTCCAAGCCAAACCAAAGCATAGCGCCATGCTATGGCACGTTTAGTTCGTGTCGTGCCCTTAAATGTCCAACGGTAGTTTGTCGTGCAGTTTACGAGACCTCCTGTCATAGCTCCCACAGCAGTACTCGCCACGACATGTTCCGTTATCTCATATACTACAGCTGTAGCGAGGAAGTCCGCAGTGGTAGATACCACCGACGATACCTGCGCCTTGCCAAACTCTTTCGCTCCGTTTTTTGTCATCTTTCGTCTACTATACGCACAAACTCATGCCCCACAATACTATCGCACCATATATTCCTGCGAGAATATCGTCGAGCATTACGCCCCACCCTCCATGTAGCTTGCGGTCTATGGCTCTGCAGCCTAAGGGTTTCGTTATGTCCATTATGCGGAAGAGCAGGAATGCGCCTAAGACGTAATACCATTCTCCGCTTTCCGGAACAGCAAGGAGTGTTATCCACACGCCAGCCATTTCGTCGACAACAACCTTTGAGGGGTCTTCACCCCAAAAGCGCTCAAGCCTGTCAATAGGCTTTATGCTTATCAAGGTTGTAACAACTGCAAGCACGAGAGTGACACACCATACGGTGGCATAGTCTTTTATCAAATTGGCATACACACACCATATCAGCGTTGCAAATGCGGCACCTGCCGTACCAGGACCCCAAGGCCAAAATCCTGCCCCGAATCCTGTCCCTATCATTACGTCAGCAATATTAGGACTGTGTCTTTCCTTGGTTGTCGCCGTAGTGTTTTTTCTGCTTCCTTCACACATAAATCGTTTCTCACTTATTGTTGCTTTTTCGCGAGAATTTAGTTTATCACATGCAAAATTATAAAATTGTACACAATCAGAGTAAACTTTTGTGCATATTTTGGTTTTCGTAAGATAATTTAAGGTATATTCTGTTTGTTTTTTCTTGATTTTTGTACAGAACAGGATATTTGAATAGAAAAATGTAAACTACAGCCACAACTTACTGAATACTATTGCCAGCGTAACGTGACACGATGTCAGGAACCTCTGATGACGGCATGGCTTTGTAAAGATAAGGAATGCTCACTAAGCCTGAAGCGGCAGGTTCAGAGAACTTCTCTATATATACGTTGTCGCGCAACATATATGCCTTGGAATCAGTCTGGCGGAACTGACGTTTCACACCTTTTCCGAAGAAGCAACCCTCAACTAAGACCTCAGAGTGATAGCGGGGATTTACAGCAGCTGTATTCCCCTCACAGGTGTAGAGACTATTCAACACATGGACGGTACCAAACCTTACCATAGGCATGCGCTGGTCGCACCCTGTGTCCCAATGGCAGTATGCGTAAGTAACGTTGAGGTTGTCCTCGCCGTTCCATTCTTCCTTGTCGCTCGACCCCACAAGACTTGTATTGGCATGTATGAACGTCCTCGGAGTGTACGTCATGCGGCACCACGACAACGTTATGAAGTCCGAATGTCCGTTAATGTCTATGTTTCCGTCCATTCCGTCAACAAACAGGCAATGGTCTATCCATACGTGCTCTGTACTGTCACGTACCGTAATAAGGTCGCTGCCACCTACGTCAATGGCTCCGGGACCTATGAACGCAAGGTTACGTATCACGATATTCTCACAATGAGAAAGGTTCATGACGCCAGACATGCGGTAGGCCTCTTCCTTGTCGTTGAGGTGTTCAATCAGGATGTTACGTATAGCATACTCCCTTTCCTCTTTCACCCTGCTGCCGTTAGGCAGGCGGAAGGTTTGGGAGCCACCGTCTGTAGAGAGTTCCAAAACCTTTGCGGCGTTGAGCAGGGAGTGTATCTCCGGAGAAAGGACAAACGATGTACACAGTCTTGCATTATTACGTCCTACAAGAGTCTTGTCTTTAATTTCACGAAGGAACATGGTCTTGCCTATGATGAAGTCTCCGTCACATCCGTCGAAAATGATTATGTCGTTTTTCTTTATTGCATTCTTTATCTCTTCGCCCATCTCGCCACCGGAGCTTTTAAGCACAACGACTTTCTTGCCTTCAATCTTCTCAGGCATAGGCAGGGCATACACTCCTCCCCCGTCAGTAACGTATTTGTCACCTTCTGCCAGCGACACGCAGTTTGTCCATCCGAAAGGCTTCCCTATGTCATAAGAGTTCTGGGCTACAGAAGTCATGACTGACAAGAAGATTATAAAAAGAACAAAAATATTTTTCATCTTATTAGTATTTAAGCAGTTAATGTGAGGCAACACGCTTTCACCACAAAGCGAAATACGTTATAGCTTACAAAATTATAAATCATTTATGAATTACGAAAGTTTTTCCTCTCTTTTTTGATGAAAAAATTTCAAAACATTTTACGAATCACGATAGTATGTCCTCTCTTTTTGAAATATCTTTTGCAGTGCTTACATCGGCAACACACAACTTTCGAAACGGTTCCGTGCCGTAATCCCTAAACATCAATACGATTCCCCAAAAAAGACGCATGTCTGACAACGTCATTACATTATCAGACATGCGAAGCAAGAATCACTTTTGACAGGTCATAATACTACTCGTCCTCAGGTATGATGAGTTTATAACCTTTTCCATGGATATTGATAATCTCTATCTGCGGGTCATCCTTGAGATGCTTGCGAAGCTTAGTGATATATACATCCATTGAACGAGCGTTGAAATAATTGTCGTCAATCCATATTGTCTTCAAAGCGAAGTCACGCTGAAGGATTTCATTGGCGTGGCTGCAAAGAAGTGCGAGGAGTTCGTTCTCCTTCGTAGTGAGCTTTGTCTGCTTCTCACCAATCACAAGGAGCTGCTTCTGGGTATCAAAGGTGAAGCTTCCTATCTTATACACTGAGCTTTCCTTGTTCTTCTTTCCTCGTACACGACGCAGGATGGCCTCTACACGGAAAACAAGTTCCTCCATAGAGAACGGCTTGGTGATATAGTCGTCGGCACCTATCTTGAAGCCTTCCAGAATATCCTCCTTAAGCTGTTTCGCCGTAAGGAATATGATAGGTACATCGCCGTTGGCCTGACGTATCTCCTGAGCCAGTGTGAAGCCGTCTTTCTTTGGCATCATAACGTCAAGGATGCAGATATCATATTTCTGTTTCATAAACGCGCGGTATCCCGCCTCACCGTCAGGGAAGAGTTCTGCGCTGAACCCTTTTGCCTGAAGATATTCACGAAGTAACATGCCGAGGTTCTCATCGTCCTCGCAAAGCATAATCTTAATGTTCTCGTCCATAGTGGTAGTGTTTTGTTCATTCTTGAAATGGCAAGAATGAAGGTTTATAATAATTTTTATACGTTATTCTTGTTATGACGCTACGAAAGGCATCTGTATGGTGAATGTTGTGCCCTCACCGAGGGTCGAGTCAACAGTTATCTTGCCTTTGTGCAGTTCAACGATTTTCTTGACATACGCAAGTCCAAGTCCGAAACCTTTGACATCATGGACATTACCAGTATGCACGCGGTAGAATTTGTCAAAGATTTTCTTTAGCGACTCTTTCTTCATTCCTATGCCCGTATCTCTTATCGAGAGGAAGACGAAGTTGTCCTCGTTCCATGTGCGCAGGTAAATGTTCAGCGGCACATTAGGCTTGGAATATTTCACTGCATTGTCCATAAGGTTGAAGATAGTATTCGTGAAGTGCACCTCATCGACGTAAATCGTCGACTCCACGGCTTCTATCTCTGTATATATCTTTCCGCCTGTATGCTCCACCCTTAGCTGGAACGACTGTGCGGCATTCTCCATAAGTTCGTTGATGTCGAGGTCTTTTTGTTTGAATATAGCTTTCTTCCTGTCAAACATCGACATCTGCAGCACTTTTTCTACGAGGAACCTCAGGCGTTTCGCCTCATCGTTTATAACTCCTCCAAGATGCTTCATCATTGTCGTTGACTTTGTCACGCTTTCGTCGTTAAGCATCTGTGCCGCTAATGATATGCTCGAGATCGGGGTCTTGAGCTCGTGGGTCATATTGTTTATGAAGTCGTTCTTTATCTCTGTAAGCCTCTTCTGACGGAAGATCACGAAGATGGTGAATATGAACGTCACGAGGAGCACAAAGGTGAACATCACTGTAGGTAACACGAACTTCACAGTAGAGAAGATATAGCTTCCCATATTAGGAAAATGGATATGTACTATTCCTGTCTTCTGCAAGGGGTCGTTACGGAAGAGAAGCTGTGAGTAGCTGTATTCTTCTCCGTCGTCAGTATAGTCCGGGCATCTGTACACCTCTCTACCGTCCTGCGTCGTGACGCTGAAATGATACGGTATGTTGATCCCGTTGTTCATAAGTTCCGCCTTGAGGTCCTGATCGAGGAGTTTGAAGTTTATCCTCTCGTTAAGAGGTTTGTCTGAGGCAGAATAGAGCAACGAGTAAACCACCTCATCAAGTAGGGCTTTCTGATATACGTATCTGTTCCTCACTATCTCCTGCAACGACTTTGAGGTCTGGGTGAGATGCTGGTTGTCAGAGCGTAGTATCATGGCTTTCGGCATCTGAGACGGTCGGGACGTTATGGTCTTCAGCTCAAATGATGAGTATATCGTTCCATCGCGTCCGGCAATGACGTTCTGAGAGTGCTGCAAAGCGTCAGCGGTGTTTATCGTATGGTGTATGGAGTCGTTTTTCATCGCCCTGCGCTCTGTCGCATTGATATCTTTCTCCAGATAACGCAGTGTTTCGTTCAGCTCCAGGTTTCTGGACGCCTGATAGAGTGCTCTGTTTACCGACTCGTCAAACTGTTCCCTCTTCATTATCACCATCTCCTGAGCGTATTTCAGCTGTAGATACAAGAGACCGAGAAACGAGGTACCCATTATTATCGCTATGGTCCAGATCGTTGTTTTCTTCATCGTTCGTTTGTGTTAAGGTGTTTTTTTGCCGAAGAGTTTTTTTACGCTAACATCTTTTTCGTCATGCCAACTTCATATTGTCTCTAAAAGCTAAAACGTTGTCCTTCTCCCGATTTAGAGGCTATTAACCTTTTTATTAAGGCATTGTCCTCTTTCTGATTGCAAAGGTATTGAAAATATATAACACGAAAAAGAAAAAGTTAATTTATTTCCTTCATGTTTTATTACATTAACTATTTTCTCTGTTTATATTTCGTTATATTTAATTACGAATAAAATATCAATGTATTTTTCCTTACCTTAGTTAATAATAATCGTATGAGATTAATTAAATTTTCCGCAAACTCGGATATCAAAAAAAATGATTATAGCGGTATCTATACGAATAAATCAGAAGTGCCCTATAAATCATAGTCACCGAGAACGGAACAAGGGAACTTGCCATTTCCGCTTTCAGTAATATGATTTATAGGACACGCGTTATGTGAGCTGTATATTTTCTTGCATCAACCTTAAACCATGGAATACACGATATCCATGATAGACTTTCCGAGAGCGTCAGCCTCGTCCATACTATGCGCCTCGCTGTAGACGCGTATTATCGGCTCTGTGTTCGACTTGCGAAGATGCACCCATCTATCAGGAAAGTCCAGTTTCACTCCGTCAATGTCGTTAACCCTAACGTCGTCCTCTGCCGCATACATCTCCTTGACCTTGAGGAGTATGGCGTCGACGTCTGTCTCCGGAGTAAGGTCTATACGGTTTTTCGCTATAAAATACTCTGGGAAGGTTCGTCGCAAAGCGGAGACTGTGAGCCCTTTGTGAGCAAGCGAGGAGAGGAACAGCCCTATGCCGGCGAGAGCATCCCTGCCGTAATGACTGTCGGGGTATATCACACCGCCGTTTCCTTCGCCGCCAATCACAGCCCCAACCTCTTTCATCTTCGTCGTCACATTCACCTCACCGACGGCAGCTGCGGTATATGTCCCGCCATAACGTTCCGTGACATCACGCAGAGCTCTTGTAGACGATAGGTTTGACACGGTATTCAATGCCGGATGTCCCTCTTCCTTCGCCATTTCTGAGAGGATATAGTCTGCAACAGAAACGAGAGTATACTCTTCACCGAACATCGTGCCGTCCTCACTGATAAACGCTAAGCGGTCAACATCTGGGTCTACGACGATGCCGAGGTCATAACGACCCGTCTTCATCTCGTCCATGATGCCTTGCAGGTTTTTCTCCAACGGCTCAGGGTTATGCTTGAAATCTCCGTCAGGCTCTTGGTTAAGGAACGTGTATTCTACGCCAAGCCTGTCAAGGAGCTGTGGAAGGATTATGCCGCCAACAGAGTTTATAGAGTCCACACAAACACGGAAGCGGCGTCTCTGTATTGCCTCAACATCTACGAGTTTGAGGTTCAGGATGCTTTCAACATGACGGGTATCGAAGTTCTCCTCATTGTATTTGCCGAGTGTGTCAACATCAGCATACTCAAAGGCTTCTGAAGCCGCTATGGAGAGAACCTCTGTCCCGTCTGCCGCCGTCAGAAATTCTCCGTGACGGTTAAGCAGTTTCAGAGCGTTCCAATGGCGTGGGTTATGTGACGCCGTGATGATTATGCCTCCGTCGGCTCCTGCCATGGTCACTGCCAGCTCTGTTGTCGGCGTCGATGCCAGCCCTATGTCTATGACGTCAAAGCCCATGCCCATAAGTGTGCCGCAGACTACGCTGCGAACCATTTCTCCAGAGATACGCGCATCACGTCCTACGACAATCTTCCCAGAAGGTGTATATCCCTCCTCTTGAGCCACAGATTTTCTTATGAAAGTGGCGTATGCTGATGTAAACTTCACGATATCCAAAGGGTTAAGGGTATCGCCTGCCGGTCCTCCTATTGTACCGCGGATGCCGGAAATAGATTTTATCAATGACATATTATGTTTTTTTTACCGTGTTCTCTTCAATAATAATAATTCCTTCTGTCACCTAACTATTTAGAAAGAGGAACAAGCATCATGTGTATGTGCCATGTTCCCCCTTAATCCTATAGCCCTTTCTCGTATGTTATCTCATAGAAGCAAGGGTATGTGCTCTGCGAAGCATATAACTGTCCCTGTGCCGAGGGCACTATCAGTCTTACCTTTGCTATCTCCTCGTCAGGTGACGACTGGCGTCCGAGTTTTATATACCTGAATGGCACGAGCCATCCTGCAGGAACAGAAGTACTGCCATACACAGCCGCCATGATGCTATATCCGTCGATGAACATTGCAGTAAACGAGTCGTAAGAGTTGCTTACAGTCATCTTGTCGGGGATATGCTGGAAAGCCATGTTGTCGTTCGACAGCTGAAGGGTGTCGGTAAGTATGTTATACTCTGTGAAGCGAGCCAAAACCGTAGCAGTCTTTCCTGACACTAGTTTTTCGCCACATCCCTCACGCACAATCTGCATATAAACTCCTGTAGACTCAAACAATACAAACTCGTTTCTTGCAACGTCTGTCTTATAACCGGCGTTCTCGAAGTCAAGCTCAGTGATTACCGTGACAGGCTTGTCGAAGACCTCTTCCGCAACGCGTGTGTTACGCAACAGGAATTGTGCTATGGCAGCATCCTCTTTCTTTCTCAAATCAGCATACGTCTCGGTATCGCTGCAACTCGCCAGAAACACCGTGAGGCAGCAGAGTAGGAATAGTATTTTCTTCATTCTTTCAGTCTTTGTTTTCGATAATGCGTGCAAAGTTACTAATATTTTGTCTGTTACGGAAAAACGTCTCTCCGTCGCGCATAATGATTTATGATAAATTAGTATTTAAATTCTTTTATTGCACGTTTCGTTATCTCCTCAGCCTCAGCAAGCGAACAGTCCAGATGTCCTCCCGAAGCGTTATGATGCCCTCCACCGTTGAAATACTGGGCGGCCATCTTATTACATGGGAAATCGTCAACAGAGCGCAGGCTCACCCATACGAGGTTCTCCTTCTCTGTGTCCTCACGCAGAGAGATAGAGAGTTTCATGCCCCTTATCTGCAATGGCATGTTCACCAGTCCTTCTGCATCACCCTTGATATAGGCGTATTTCTTCATATCTGACTTTGAGATAGTAAAATACGACGACCGTTTGTCGTCAGAGACACGGAAACTGCTGAGAACGTGTCCCCAGAGCCTCATGCGTGAAACGGAGAAAACCCAGTTCACGTTACGGTAAATCCGGTCTTTGTCTATACCTTTTTCTATCAGGCGTGCTATTACATGAAACACCTCCGGGGTATTGCTGTTGAAAGTAAACGCTCCGGTGTCGGTCATCATTCCACAGTATATACACGTCGCAGTCTTACAGTCTATTACGTCATAGTCTCCCAGTTCGTCAATGACATGGAAGACCATAACGGCTGTTGAGCACATCGTAGGGCGGGACACCGTCAATGCCGCAGGTACATCAGGGTTAAGGTGATGGTCAATAAGCACTTTTGGTGCTTTTGTCTTTTCTACAGCAGCCGCCAAGTCATCACCGAGACGTGAGAGTGTATTCAGGTCGAGACAGAATATGAGGTCGCTGATACGAAGGAGCAGGTCAGCCTTTTCCTTATGTTTGTCATAGCGCACTATCTCCTGTGTCCCTGGAAGCCACATCAGGAAGTCTGGAAACGCATCGGGGATAATCACCGTAACGTCTTTACCCTTCTGTTCAAGATACCTTTTCCATGCCAATGACGACCCTATGGCATCGCCGTCAGGACTTCTGTGGCACAGCACAACAACATTCTGAGCCCCGTCGATGAGTTGGCGGAGCTCAGAAATACTCTTTTCGTCTAATATAGTCATCATTTAGAACAGTTTAGCAGGGTATGTGCCGTCAGCCACGAGAGCTGCGATGCGCTCTACCGTTTCCGGTCTGTCCTCAGAATACGTCACGCCGAACCATTTACTTGTGGTGTCGAGTACCTTACATGTTGCCGTTCCCTCGGTAATCAGTTTGTTTACCATAAGCGGTATGAAGAACTCGGACTTGAGGTTGGCTATGTTCTCCGGGTCAGAGAGGAACTCCTTGAAATACTCCTCGCTATACTCGAAATAGTCTGGTGTGAATCCCCACATATTCATTGATACCGGAGTGTTTTCATCTATTGTAACCCATTCCCCGTCGTCTTTGTTGTCCGCACGATAAGCCACCTTCCCGTCAACACGAGCTATCTTCGTACGTTCCACGCAAGTTGTGAGACATCCTTGATCGTTCTTAGAACAGATGCCGCGGGACACCGTGCCATTCTCTGAGAGAGTGTTGGCTACACGGAAGCCTACCATGGCATACTGTCCACGTGCTCCTTCAGGAAGGTCAGCAAGGAATTTTCCTATCACCTTGAAAGCATCGCGATTGTAGAAGTCATCACAGTTTATCACGCAGAAAGGTTCTTTGATGATGTCTTTTCCCATCAGCACAGCATGGTTTGTACCCCAAGGCTTCTGGCGTCCTTCAGGACAAGTGAATCCCTCAGGGAGTGCGTCGATAGACTGGAAACACAGTTCACACTGCACCTTACCTTCATATTTTGACAAGATCTGCGTGCGGAACTGCTCCTCGAAGTCCTTTCTAATCACCCATACTATCTTTCCGAACCCCGCCTCAATGGCGTCATATATACTATAGTCCATGATGGTCTCGCCGTTTGGTCCCAGACCGTCTAACTGCTTCAGTCCGCCGTAACGGCTTCCCATTCCGGCAGCAAGGAGAAAAAGTGTTGGTTTCATTCTCTAACTTATTTTGGTTATCAATTAGTTGTGTCATTGTTGTCATGCGACATACTTTCCATAGCCTGTCAAGATCATCCACGAAACTCTTGATGCTGCAGAACTATGGTGCAAAGTTAATAAAAAATTTCCTTACGCATAACATTTTTTTACGGTATTTTTTTAGTTCTGCCTTTTTTGTCGGTATAAAGTGATTGTTTTATGCCATGCACGCCTTCTTTTCACACATTATACCGGTTCAAAAACAACTTGCTTTGAAAAAAAAGGAAGAAATATTTGTGAGTTACAGAAAAAAGAATTACCTTTGCATCGGAATAAGGTGAGGGATGCTTTTTTCCTCGCCGAAAGACGTAAGGTTTCTGTGGCAGTATCATTCATGACGCTACGACCTTCGCACCAAAAGGAAAGTTGGCAGAGTGACCGAATGCGCTGGACTCGAAATCCGGTATACCCTTTCCGGGTATCGGGGGTTTGAATCCCTCACTTTCCGCATAAGTATATAAAACATACAGCATGTCAACCACATGGCTGTATGTTTTTTTATTTCCCCAGGCACTATACTTAGGTGGAGGTTTTCAAAATGACAAAGCCTCCCAAACATGCTGTCCTGCAGCTCGCCTGGGAGGCCTTGTCGTTTTTGGCTGTTTTGTTATGTCTTTTTTCAGTTCGCGAATGTCAGCGACCCTTCCGAAGCGTCAACGCATATCGGACGGTCTATGGTAACCTCTCCTCCGAGGAGACGGCGTGACAAAGCGTTAAGCAACAGATGCTGTATGGCACGCTTTACAGGACGTGCACCGAACTCGGGGTCGTAACCCTCTTCGCAGAGTACGTCGATAGCCTTTTCTGTTATGCGCAACGTATACCCCTGTTTTTCCAGCATTCCTACCACCTTGTCTGTCTGTAGCCTTACCACCTGACGTATCTCGTCCTTCGAGAGTCTCTCGAAATCTATTATCTCATCAATACGGTTCAGGAATTCTGGTCTCATGATGGCGTGCAGCTGCTCCCTCTTCGCGTTTGAAGTCATGATTATTATCGTGTTCTTGAAATTCACAGTTCGTCCTTTGTTGTCTGTGAGCCTGCCGTCGTCAAGCACCTGAAGCAGGATGTTGAATACATCCGGGTGTGCTTTCTCAATCTCATCGAAGAGTACTACAGAGTATGGTTTTCTCCTCACTGCTTCTGTAAGCTGACCGCCTTCATCATATCCTACATATCCCGGAGGTGCGCCGATAAGTCGTGAAACACTGTATTTCTCTTGATACTCAGACATGTCGATGCGTGTCATCATCGTCTCGTCGTTGAAGAGGTAGTCGGCGAGAGCCTTCGCCAACTCAGTCTTTCCCACACCTGTTGTGCCAAGAAAGATAAACGAAGCAATAGGACGCTTAGGGTCTTGCAGGCCGGCACGTGAACGTCTTACGGCATCTGATACGGCGCATATCGCCTCATCCTGTCCTATCACACGTCTGTGCAGTTCCTCTTCAAGATGCAGCAGTTTTTCCCTCTCGCTCTGCATCATCTTCGCAACCGGTATTCCCGTCCATCGTGCCACAACCTCTGCTATGTCGTCTGCTGTGACCTCTTCCTTTACGATATGCCCGTCGTCGCTTCCCGCAGCCTTACGTCTTTCAGAGAGTTCTTCCTGCGCCTTCTTGATGTCAGCGTCAATATGCTGCAACCTTCCGTAGCGTATCTCAGCGACTCTCTCGTAGTTACCCTCACGCTCTGCCCGCTCTGCCTCGAACGTCATCTGCTCTCTGAGTTCTTTCTGCTGCTGTATCTTGTTGATAAGCAGTTTCTCACCCTCCCAGCGTGTGCGGAAGTCATGCTCCTCGTTACGCAGTTTCTCTATGTCTTTGTCGAGCAGGGCGAGCTTCTCTTTGTCATCCTCACGCTTTATTGCCTCACGCTCTATCTCAAGCTGTGCGAGACGGCGTGTTATCTCGTCGAGTTCCTCAGGGACGGAGTCACGCTCCATACGCAGCTTTGCCGCCGCCTCGTCCATGAGGTCTATGGCTTTGTCAGGAAGGAAGCGTTCTGAGATATAACGCTCCGACAGCTGTACCGCAGCTATGCAGGCATCGTCCTGAATGCGCACCTTATGATGGTTTTCGTAACGCTCTTTCAGTCCGCGGAGAATGGATATCGCCGAGAGTTCGTCCGGCTCGTCCACCATGACTGTCTGGAAACGTCGTTCCAGTGCCTTGTCTTTCTCAAAGTATTTCTGATATTCGTTGAGTGTCGTAGCACCTATAGCACGCAGTTCCCCACGCGCCAGTGCCGGTTTCAGTATGTTTGCCGCATCCATGGCACCTTCTGACGCTCCAGCCCCTACGAGGGTGTGTATCTCGTCTATAAAGAGAATTATCTCGTTGTTCGACTGCACCACTTCGTTAATCACGCCTTTCAGTCTCTCCTCAAACTCGCCCTTATATTTCGCACCTGCTACAAGGGCTCCCATGTCAAGTGTGAACAACTGCTTGCGTTTCAGGTTCTCTGGCACGTCGCCACGCACGATACGTTGCGCCAATCCCTCCACTATCGCCGTCTTTCCTGTTCCCGGTTCACCTATCAGAATAGGGTTGTTCTTTGTACGTCGCGAGAGTATCTGCAACACCCTTCTTATCTCCTCGTCACGTCCTATGACGGGGTCGAGTTTGCCGTTGCGCGCATCCTCTATGAGGTTTTTCGCATACCTTGGCAAATGCTGAAGATTTTGTGTGTTCTGTGTTCTTGTCGTCTGATTCGTGTTCATATTTGTAGCTCCTTTCTTTTGGCAATTATTCATTTTTTTACGGAACGTCAGTCGGAATCTTCCACCTTCTGGCTTTCCTTTCGTCCTTTTTGCATCAAAGAATATGCCTTATGCTGTTTTTACGCCAAAATGTCAGAAGGGTTGGGCGATAATCATGAAAGTAACGACAAAATGTCAGAAAAATCCATACCGCTCAAAGCCCTCTCACATTCTTAGAGCGTTTTTTGAAATCCGAAAGGAGAGTTTTTTGAACTTCATAGTAGCGTTTTCAAACTCCAAAGGAGCGTTTTTGAACTCCGAAAAACAAAAAAAGCCTGCTGCACCGCTGCAACAGACTCTGTTTGTCGACATTCGGACAGAGCCGAAATGAAAAGATTTCGGCATTTTCCTGTCTTACTTCTTCAGACTTCCTTTATATGCCTTGCTCTGGAACTTCTGTTTCTCAACAACTACATTTAGGTTGCTCTTAGGCACATAGAACTTGGTGGTACTTGGAGAGTAGATGCCGCAAGTGATGCATGTCGCAACGCCATCCCAGAACGTCATCTTACGTTCCACTACATAATCTTTAACACCTGGCAGATGGTCCTCCACCTTGTCGTGCTTAACCACCAATCCACCAATGAAATGGTGGTTGCGCTCGCTGGCAACATGTACGAGAGGCTCGTCATGGCTAACGTTGCCCACTGTCAACTTATCGCAATAACATGATGACAATAAAAGTGACGAAGAAGCCACCAAAACCGCAATAACAATTTTCCTCATTGCTAAATAAACTATTTTCCTGTCCCTCAGCACCCAAAGGACTCAATATACATTTTTTAGACGCAGTGCTGATTGAACAACCCGATAGACCTTTGTCGCCATTAAGCATAATGTCCGAAAGATTGACAATATAACGCCTCATTTTACAATTCACGCAGAATCATGGCCGAAACCAACGAATCCACTGCAAAGGTATAAAATATATTTAAAAAGGCAAAGAGAATACTGTTTTTTCTTGCATTGCGCCCTAAAGTTCTCACCGCAACCCTAACCAAACAGCAAAACAGCTACAGTTTTACCCTAAAAAGCGACGCTCCCAGGACAGCCAAGCCTGCTCATGCAGAGAATTTTTTCCCTCCGTTTTAGTCGAACAGTTTGAATTCATAGCCCTGTGACTTCAGAAAACGCAGGCTTGCGGGCAGTGCGAAATAGAGTTTGTCAATGGACTTCAGCGAGTCGTGGAAAGTTATTATGGAACCGTTGCGTGCATACGTGTGGACGTTTCTCACGACATCGTACGCCGAGAGGCGTTTGGAATAATCTCGTGTGACAAGGTCCCACATGACGATACGGTATTTGTTCTTGAAACGGTGATATTGCGTCGGACGCATCCAGCCGTGAGGTGGTCGGAAAAGGTCGGAGTGAATAAGCTCGTCACACTTCTTGACGTTCTTTTCGTATGTGTAGATAGAATGTCGTGCACCGCCGATGTGGTTGAATGTGTGGTTTCCCACACGATGCCCTTCATCGAGTATCTGCTGGTACAGTTCGGGGTATTTCCTTACGTTGTCTCCTACGACAAAGAACGTGGCCTTAACGTTAAATTCGTTAAGCACCTTGAGGATATAGGGTGTTGACTCAGGTATAGGTCCGTCGTCGAATGTAAGATATACGGAATGGTCATTCTCGTCCATTCGCCATAACGCCTTAGGATATAGCCATCTCAGCCATTTGGAGGGTTGCTCGATAAACATAATCTCTTTGGTATCTAAAATTGTAGCATAACAACAATATCAAGAAGTAACGAAGAAAGGGCAGGCAGCGCCATGAATATCACATGTTGCGCCAGCCTTCCCTTTTCTTCATGGTAATATAAGAGAGAACCTATAGTAGAGTTTAGAATTTCAACAACTCCGCTTAGAGCATTGAGAATTATACTTTAACATCAAGATCTCTGCTTGGAGCATTAAGGACTAAGCTTAAAGCATTATGAACTAAGCTTAAAGCATTGGAAACATAAGCAAGATAAATCAGACAGAAAGTTTTCTAATCCTAACTTGTAAGTTTTTCTAATCCTAACTTGTAAGCAATCCTAACGTTAAGTCTCCAAGTTCCTACTTGTCCCGGATTTTTATTCCGGAAGTTGTCCTCCCTTAGCCTGATATTGTGTAATGAGTTCCGTAAACTGTTTGAGGAAACGTTCTGACATTTTCTCATCGCAGTCGTAGGCTATTTCGTACAGTGCCTGCATGATGTATATCTGCTGCATACACTCATACTGAGACATGGCGAAGCGTGAAGGTGTCATGGAGTTATACCAGCGGAGGTACTGTGCCGCATTCTTCCACATATTCTCCGTGATTCGTTTCGCCTCTTTCTTCATTCCGAGTTGTATGTAGCATCGTGCTATCTGCAAGCCCCCGGTCCAGTAGTTTGTCGGCACGTTATATTCCGGCATCACTTTATTCATGCGCTCCAGCACCTTCTTTGCCTTGTCTGTCTTACCTTCGTCGATAAGGTGTGAAGCAAGGTCAGCAAAAAGACGTTTGTGTGTGTAGCACATTCTCATAACCGTTTCGTCGAGGTAGAGCCCCGGTGTCTCCAGTCCTCCGAATTTGAAACGTGTCATGATGTTACGGAAAACCTTCTCCGTGTCGTAATTCTTCTCTGGGTCACCAACGGTAGTGAACGGCGAGATACGGTTTACGAGACCTTCCTGAATGAAATGGTCGCCGAGGTTCATATAATTCTCCTCGCCTACCGTCTGTGCTATATACATCGGTCGGCTCCAGTTTGACGTAGCGAGCATCTCGAGGAGCATGAGGTCGCTCTTATACAGTGCACGTTTTCCTTTCAGCGAGATGACCATCTTGTCAGGAATGCTGTCGCTTGCCATGAGCATTCCGCTCTTCCTTACCGCCTCTTTGTTGACGGTGAGGTATACGGTGTCGGTAGGAATGATGTGCGTACCTTCCGAGTCTTTGCCCTCCCGAACCCAATATTTCAGGATGTTCTTAAGTTCGAACGGTTCTTCTCCGAAGAGTTTCTTCGCTTCCTCAGGATTTGTCTCAAAGAACTCCCTGATCTCATGTTTCACTTCCGGTTCAACGGTGATATATTCATTCGTTCCGGCGCAATAGTCAACACGTGGCCATGAGATAGGCAGCGAAGGAGAATCGTAAGCCGGACGCACCATCTGGTCGATATACCAGTCGGTGGCAAGGTATGAGAGGTTACAAACCCTTGTGTCTGTCCTCACGCCTTCCACGTCTTGGTTATACCATAGCGGGAAGGTGTCGTTATCGCCGTTGGTAAAGATTATCGGGTTTCCATCGTCCTGAAGTGCCATGAGATAGTTCTGACCGAAATCGCGGCATACATAACGCCCTGAACGGTCGTGGTCATCCCATGTCTGTGAAGCCATCTGGACAGGCACGAAGAGACATGCCAATGATACCACAGCGGCTATTGCGACATTGCTTTTCTTAAGCTTGCGCTCAATCATGTCGATAATTGCCGCCACGCCCATGCCACACCAAATAGCAAAGGCGTAGAACGAGCCGGCATAGGCATAGTCACGCTCACGTGGCTGTGAAGGTGTCTGGTTGAGGTAGAGTACTATGGCGAGACCTGTCATGAAGAAGAGGAAGAAGACCACCCAGAACTGCTGTATGCCTCTCTGTCCCCTGAACGCCTGCCAGAAGAGTCCGAGAAGTCCGAGAATCAGCGGAAGGCAGTAGAAGACGTTATGTCCCTTATTCTCTTTCAGCTCGTCAGGAAGTAGCGACTGGTCGCCGAGCATGGCATTGTCTATGAACGGAATGCCGGTAATCCAATTGCCGTGCTCCAGTTCTCCGTTGCCCTGCAGGTCGTTCTGCCTTCCTGCGAAGTTCCACATGAAGTATCTCCAATACATGAAGTTACACTGGTATGACAGGAAGAAACGTATATTCTCCGCCATAGTAGGCATCTTGACGTCTATTATCTCTCCGCAACGGTCATATTGCTCTGTGCGTCCTTCCACACCGCCCATCCAACTCTCGTATTGCTTGGCGTGATCAGCACTGTGCATACGTGGGAAGAGCATGTTCTGGGCGTAAACGTATTTGTCTCGTGTGCGCACCACGAAATAACGGTCCGGCTCGTCGGGCGAATGTTTCTCTACACGCTGGTAGATAGGTGCTCCCGTTTTCATTACCGGTCGGCACATGTTGCCTTCTACCTTCAGTGCCACCTGTGACGTGTATGCCTCACCGTAGAGCAGAGGACGGTCGCCATACTGGTCGCGGCTGAGGTAACTGCCCAGTGTGAAGATATCCTCCGGGGAGTTCTGATCCATAGGAGGATTGGACGATGAGCGTATCACTATCACGGTGTACGTGGAGTAGCCTATCATAAGCATGAGCAGGCACAACAGCGTAGTATTCTTCAGACGCGCCGTAACGACAGCCTTGCCGCCACGCTGATATTTCAGCACGAACCACAGTATGGCGAGTACAATGAATCCAATGATTGCCGCCGACCAACCGTATCCGTAGAACGGAATGCCGAGCATGCCAATGGAGAGGAGGAAAGAGATGTTCTCTCTCTTCACGTCCTTATGTACATAGCTTTCGTATATCGCCCATATCACTGTGGCAATGAGAAGTATGACATATACTATGACACCCGTGTTGAACGGCATGCTCAGAGTGTTTACGAAGAACAGTTCAAACCAGCCACCTACGGTAATTATGCCTGGCACAACGCCGTAGAGTACTCCTGCCACGATGAACGCAGACACTGTGAGGGCTATGAGAGAACCTTTCAGGTCGGCATCCGGGTTTTTCTTGTAGTAATATACAAGCACTATTGCAGGTATGCACAAAAGGTTCAGAAGGTGTACGCCGATAGACAGTCCGGTCATATAGGCTATGAGTACAAGCCATCGGTCGGAATGAGGCTGGTCAGCTTGGTCTTCCCATTTCAGTATTAGCCAGAAGACGACAGCCGTGAACGCAGAGGAGTATGCGTAGACCTCACCCTCCACCGCCGAGAACCAGAAGGTGTCAGAGAAGGTGTAAATCAACGCTCCCACGAGTCCGCTCGCCTCAATGGCTATCAGGCGTGTCATGCTGATGTCTTCGCCCTTGCCTACGAGAAGACGGCGTGTGAGATGCGTAACTGACCAGAAGAGGAACAGTATACACGTAGCGGAGAGGAGTGCCGACATCGTGTTGACCATCCTCGCCACCTCTGATGGGTCGCTGGCAAACTGTGAAAAGAGGTTTGCCGTAAGCATGAAAAACGGTGCTCCCGGCGGGTGCCCTACCTCGAGTTTATATCCCGTGGTGATAAACTCCGGACAGTCCCAAAAGGACGCTGTTGGCTCGATTGTCGAACAATATACAAAGGCAGCGATGAGGAATGTCACCCAACCGAGGATATTGTCTACAAGACGGAATTGTTTCATTGTCTTTTAACTGTTTGTTATTGTGTTATTATGATTGTTTTTTACATGAAAAGTCACAATATCAGAGCAAAATTACTTAATATCTCCCTAATATCAAAATAATGTTGTGCTTTTTACATTTTATTTGCACAAAAAGCAGTAACTTTGCATAAGTTTCTCACGCTCGACAACAGGAAAACAAGCTTTCTGCTGTTCTCACTAAACCGAAACTTTGCATAAGTTTCTCACGCTCGACAACAGGAAAACAAGCTTTCTGCTGTTC